>DHJA01000085.1:129233-149817 GCA_002404095.1 Planctomycetaceae bacterium UBA4732
TCCATGCGTGACGAAGCACTAGACGCGGCGGTCCGTTTGCTCTAACCCGGATTGCGGACTAAACTCGCTTAGGGAGGTGAATCATGTCTCAAGCGGAAAACATTCGCAACCGTCGCGCGTCGCGCAGAGTGGCGCCGAAGGGTAGTACGAAAATCGGCTGTTTTCGTGGGCCAATGGGATTAGGGGCCAACCTGGCGGTGTCCGCCGTGGAGGTCTCGGAAACCGGCGCCTGCGTGGTGGTTACAGCACCCTTTACTATAGGCGAAGAAATGGAAGTCAGCCTGGAGGGCGTCGTTCATCGTCGGCCGATCCGCAAAATGGCCAAGGTCGTCTGGTGTGTATCCGCTGGCCCCGACCGCTGGCGCGTCGGCGTCCAGTTTCACGGATCGTTGCGCTATTCCGACTTGAGCGATCTGGCTCGATTGTGATCCCACGGCGAAGAAGCGGTCCTGGCTCGGGTTTCGCGCCGGGGTTTCAAGCCCGCGCCTCCGCCAGCGCCTCCCGCGCCGCCGCGATGGTCTGCTCGATCTCGTTCTCGCCGTGCAGCACGGAATCGAATGCGGCCTCGAACTGGCTGCACGGCAGGTAAACGCCGCGGTTCATCATCGCCCAGAAGAAGCCGGCGAAGCGGGCCGTATCGCTTTTCTTCGCCGACTCATAGTCCGTCACCGGCCCGTCCGTGAAGAACAGCGTCCACATGCTGCCGACGCGGTTTAGGCTATGCGGAACGCCGGCGGCACGGGCGGCCTGCTTCAATCCGTCGGTCAAAACGCCGGCCAGCCGATCCAGTCGGGCGTATGGCGCCGTGTCGCGCAATTCCTGCAACGTCGCCAGTCCTGCCGCCATCGCCACGGGGTTGCCGGAAAGTGTGCCGGCCTGGAAGACCGGCCCCGCCGGCATGACCTTTTTCATCACGTCCGCCCGGCCTCCGTAGGCGCCGACCGGGAAGCCTCCGCCGACGATCTTGCCTAGCACCGTCAGGTCCGGCCGTTGCTTCAACAGCTCCTGCGCGCCGCCGAACGCCACGCGGAAGCCGGTCATCACTTCGTCGTAGATGAGCAGCGCGCCATGCGATTGCGTGAGCCGGCGCAGCTCGGACAGGAACTCGGCCGACGGCGTGACAAGGCCCATATTGCCGGCGATAGGCTCCACGATGACGCCTGCGATCTCGCCCCCGCGCGCGGCGAAGGCGTCGGCCAATTTTTGCACGTCGTTGAACGGTAATACCAGCGTGTCGGCGGTACATCCGACCGGTACGCCGGGGCTGGTGGGTACGCCGAGGGTGGTGGCGCTAGAGCCTGCCTGCACCAAAAGGCTATCGACGTGGCCGTGGTAGCAGCCGGCGAACTTGACAATCATGTCGCGGCCGGTGAAGCCGCGCGCCAGGCGGATAGCGCTCATTGAGGCTTCGGTGCCGGAGCTGACCATGCGGACCATTTCGATAGACGGCATGGCTCCGATGATAAGTTCAGCCAGCGCCGTCTCCGCTTCGGTGGGAGCGCCGAACGAAGCGCCGCGACGAACGGCCGCTTCGACGGCCGCGACGACGCGGGGATGGGCGTGGCCGAGAATGAGCGGGCCCCATGAGCCGATGTAATCGAGATATTGGTTACCGTCAATGTCGTAGAGATACGGCCCCTCACCGCGAGCAATGAAGATCGGCGAACCGCCGACGGCTCCGAACGCACGGGCGGGGCTGTTGACGCCGCCAGGGATGACGCGGCAGGCGCGCTCGTAAGCGTCACGACTGCGAGGACGGTTCATTGGTTTAATCCTATTTCCAGGAGGTACATCTGTTTAGCCGCGACCCGGAAGGGGAGCGCTCGATTACGCCCGCAACTTCTTCTTTATCTCGTCCACAATCTGACGCGCCTGCTCCACTGGCGCTTTCAGCTCTTTCACGTCTTTCAGCTCGGAATCGTCGCCGTAAAGTGCCGCGACGGTTAAGGCGATGGCCCGCGCGTCGAACGGGGCGTCGTCCACCCGCGCCCGCGCGGCGTCCACGGCCGCCTGCACCAAGTCCTTGCGGGCGTGCGGCTCCTCCTTTACGGGAAGGCCCGCTTTCAGCGCCTTGCTCTTCCAAGCCGCGAACATTTCCCAGAACCGCAATTCCTTATTGCCAGTGCAATCCGTCTTCATTTCGTCGAACCGTTTGTAGGCCATCGGTGCATCGCCTTGGCCCATAAACAGATCGCCCAAATGCTCGTAACGCAAAGCGGTATACGCCTTTTTATCCATCCCTTCGAGGGCAGGCTCAACGCCTTTGGAGCGGAAGGCACTGCGTTGGTCGAGAAACAGCAACAAAAGAGCCTTTTCCCCCTTCGGTATCGCCGTCACTAAAGCAATGTGATTGTCTGCCAGAATCCCCCAGTAATCCTTGCCGGATGCAGCGCCGTATTTCTGCGTCATTTCCTGCCATAACCGCCTCGCCTCATCCAGGTCGCCGTCCTCCTCGGCCTTCGCGGCCCTGACGGCGTCGCGCTCCTCGTCGGACGCCGGCTCACGCTTGAATTTGTTATGCAGTAGCTTATCCAGCGTCGCCTCGCTCTGCTCCACTTCGCTCTGCTTTTTCCACACCAACATGTGCGCCGTCTCCTCACCCTCTCGGCTGGCGTAGATGCGAAGGTAGTCCTTGATCGGCCCGTTGTACGCTTCCTCGTGCTTGTCGAGGTCGTTGGATTCCATCATCTTTTTCGCCTGCGCATAGAGCACATCGGGGCCGGGCGGCCGCAAGACGAGGTACAGCACGCCGACAAGCAAGCCCAGCACCGCCAGGATGCCGACCGCCTGGAACCATAGATGACTATAGAAAGGCGTCGTCTTACGTTTCCGCTTGGCCCTGGACTTGCCTGTCCGCAGGGTGCGGGCGGCCTCTTTGTCCTCATCGTCGGCATGGCGCGTGCCGCGCGGTCGGTCGATCATTCGGCCGCGCACGGCCTCGACGCCGGCGCTCTGTTGCGCTTCCACCTTCTCCTGAATGCTGCCTAAAGCGCGATAAACCATGTCGCCGTTGAGCGGGCGTAGGTCCGGCTTCTTCTCCAGCAGTTGGCAAATCAGATTGTCCAGCCAGACAGGCACGTCAAGAACGAGGCGCGACGGCCGCTCGAACTCGCCCGTACAGTGCTGCACGAACATATCCATGGCGTTCTCGGCCTCAAAAGGCTTACGGCCGGTGATCAGCTCGTAGAAGAGTACTCCCATCGAATAGAGATCGGATTTGGGGCCTATGTCCTTTTCGCCGCGGCACTGCTCCGGCGACATATAGGACGCGGTGCCGACGGTGCAGTTGGCCGAGGTCAAGGCGGTGACGTCCATGTCCTTGGCGATGCCGAAGTCGGTGAGCTTGAGCGTACCGTCCGGCAGAATCATGAGGTTCGACGGCTTGAGGTCGCGGTGGACGACGCCGGCGTCATGGGCGTGTTGCAGGGCGGCGCAAAGTTGTTGGCCGAGTGTGACGACCTCTTCCCACGTCATGCGTCCGCGTCGGGACATGACGCGGTCGAGCGATTCGCCGACGACGTATTCCATGGCGTAATAGCGCGTGCCCTGATACTTGCCGACGCCGAAAAGGCGGACAATGTTCGGATGGCTGAGTTGCTTGAGGATGCTGGCTTCGCGCTCGAAGCGCGCGACGGCGTTGGGGTTGCTGTCGCCGAGGCCGGGCGCCATCACCTTGACGGCGACGACTTGTCCGGTCTTGACGTAACGGCCGCGAAAGACGGCGCCCATGGCGCCGGCGCCCAGTTCTTTGTCGATCTTGAACGGTCCGAGTTGCTGTCCGACCAGCATAAACACTCCCGCCCGGCGTCAATAGATGATGCGCTACTCAACAACAGCCCGTGTCATTATATCGACTGTGGTGGAGCGGTGTTCATCACGCTCACGCGCCGGCCAATTCCGTTAGTGCGCCGCTCCCCATGCCGCTGGAGGCCGTCCCGCCGCTGATGAACATGGCTTTGGGATAGTGCTTCCACTGGAGGTTGTGAAAGACCATTCGCAATTCTGAGCCGTCCGTGAACAGTATGGAGTGTGTAAATAAGGTAACGCCGTCCTTCTCTAGCACATCGAATTCATCGTACAGCCATTCCAGAGGACACTCCTCCGCAATTTCAGGATGGGGCGTCAAGACCACGGGTGCCGCGAGTTTGTACTCGATTTGCAGACCGCCGTTGTCCGCATCGAGCTGGAGTATCAAGGTGAAAAATCGCGGCCGCGCCGCCGCGAGCAGCACTCTGGCGTCGTGCAAATAAAAACGCTCCATCAAAGATATGGTATGACGGGGAAATTTCTCCCGGAGGCTCTTCCATTCCGCGCGATAGCGCTCTCCCGCGTCGTCCCATTCATCGTGCGCATTCAACGCCACTCCTTCGTCTTCCGCCTGGAAGCGGGCCAGTAGTTCCGGAGTCATATACTTCATTGGTTACTTCCTCGCCCGCAGATTCGGCGTATGGTAGAATGTATGACTCGCATGAGGACTAACACCGATTTTTCTTCGCGGGCGGGTAGAATTGGGGAGCGGCTGAAGTGGACTCACAAACGAAACGCCCTATCGGCTGGCTTCGTTTGGGTTGCTATTTTATCGTCCTTGTGGCCGTCCTGTTGACAGTAGGTGTAGTTTGGTTTCACTGGGACAGCCGTCCGACAGTCCGTGCGATCGAAAACATCGTCACCAAGGAAGGGCCGGCGGTCGGATCAACTAAAGCCGACGTGGAGGCGTGGTTAGACGCGCGACAGATTCTAAACCACCGGAGAGGCTTGAACGACGCAGGCGGCTATCCGGCCGGACTACCGCCTACACAGCTCTGCGACCTTTCCGGCCTTGAAGATGCCGAGGGCGTTGTCGGGAAAATTCCCTACGAAGGCGGACTGCTAGAATTTAACGGAGAGATTTGGATTTACTTCTTCTTCGACAAGGCCGGCCAGATGATGAAGCACGTCGTTCACAAGTGGGAATACTTCCTATAAATGCCGGCCGAATACGGCCAGAAAATCGGCGTCAGTTCATTTTCTCCATTGAACCGACTGACGAGAACCCGCCTGCTTCACTCCGGCGCCCGTTCCGTCCGCAGTACAAAGCGTTGGCCCGTCACAAACGTCTCTACGACCATCCCCGTCGAGTGACTGCGAATCGTAATCGCCCCGTCGGCCCATGTGCTAAGGAAGCGCGCTCCTTTGGCCGTATACGGCTCCGGTACGCCGCCCGGCCCGCGCGGCGGTCCCTGACTCGACACCGCCACGCGCGGCCGCGCCCATTCCGCCAACTCCGGGATGTTGGCGAACTTGCTGCCGTGGTGCGGCGCCTGGAATATGTCTATCCGAAATGGCGGCAATGCCAACACGCGCTCTAGCCCCGGCCCTTCCAGGTCGCCGGTCAACAGCAGCGTGTGGCCCGCATGGTGCACTTCCAGCACCATACTGCGCGTGTTCTCGTTACCTTCCGGCCCGACCGCCGGCGGATGCAGCACAAGCAGCTGTACGTCGCCCGCTTTCAGGTCGTCGCCTGCCTTGACTATGCGAACGGGAATGCCGCGCCGCCGTAACGCTTCCATCGTTTGCCGAACGCCTTCGGTATTCTTGTCCGCGAAGGTCGGCGTGCAGGTGACTTGGCCGACGGCGAAGCGGTCCAGCAATTCGGGCAGGCCGTTGAAGTGATCGAGGTCGGCGTGCGATAGGAACACCTCGTCGATACGGCGGATGCCGCGATGCCATAGAAACGGCGCGATCTGTCGCCGGGCCACGTCGGGGCCGCCGAGCGCTCCCGCGTCGTAGAGCAGCGTCCGGCCGTCCGAGGTTTCCAGCACGGTGCAACCGCCGTGGCCGACGGCAAGAAAAGTACAACGCAGCTCGTCCGACGGCAGCCGGACGACGCCGCAGAGTAGGCCGACGCACAACCAGCCGAGGCCCGCCGCGGCGCCCCAACGCCAGCGGCGCCGTAACGGCCCCTGTGTCAGTATAGCTAGTAAGGCGACATAAAATATCCACAACCACCATTGCGGTACGTCGGCGACATAAAAGCGCGCGAACGGCCAACCGTCGCACAGATTCACCAGATATTCGCATCCCGCCAGACTGACGTGAACGATCGGGGCAAAGACGGCGGTGAGCGGCGGACACAGGGCGGCGACGGCCAGCAACAAAAAGCCGGCGACCAGCGCGATCGCCGTCAGCAGGACCAGGGGCGGCCCCAAGAGAATGCCGATAGGCGAAACGAGGTGATAGTGTGACGCCGCCAGCGGCGCGATCGCTACGCACACAATGAGCGTAAGAAGATAGCTTTTAAGGATGCCGCCGCCCAGCCAGCGGAGCCGGCGCAGCCACATCGGCCTGGCTTCGTCGATGACTCGTTGCAGCTCATCGAGTTGTCGTTCCATCAACGGACGCGCGCCCCATTGCAAGATCGCCACCGACAAAAACGATAGCTGACACCCCGCCGAGAAAATATCCGTCGGATCGAGCAGGGCGACGGCCAACCACGACAGGGCGAACAGGTTGGCCGGCAAAGTACGGCGCCGCAGGACCAACGCGCCGCAGGCCGCGCACACCGCGACGGCAGCGCGCAGGGCAGGCGGCCGTCCTCCCGCCAGTAGGGCGTAAGCCAACAAAAATAGGGCGACGGCGATGGCTCCCTTGCGCTGGCGCACGCCCAGCCGGCGCAGCAGCCACCAGAGAACGACCGCCAGAATCATAAGATGCTGACCGGAGATCGCCAGGGCGTGGACGACGCCGTTGCGGATGAATTTGTCCCATTCCGCCTGCGTCATGGCGGAGGCTTCACCCAACACCAGGGCGGCGGCGGTGTCGGCGGTTTCCGGAGGCAGCGCGTCGGACAGCACGCGCCGTCCCCAGCCGCGCACTATCGCCAGCCAGCCGGTGAGCGACGCCGTCCAGCCGCGTTCCAGGCGCGTTACGCCGTCGGCCGTTTTGGCCGTGACCAGTTGAGCGCGCACGCCACGGTCGCGCCAGTTCGCCGCGGCGTCGGCCTCGCCGGGGTTGGCTGGGCCGTGGATTAGAGACAGCCGGCCCACCGCTTCCACCTCGTCGCCAGCGTGCAGGTCGAGCGCCGTCCCGGAGATCATCAGGTGAACGCGGCCCGAAACCGTCGTCCAGTCATTGCCCTGCCGCAAGGCCGTTGCGCGTAGCACGGTCGTGGTCGATTCGCCGGCCTCGATAGAGCGCAGCGGGTCGGGATGGGCCGGCGAATGCAGCGGTTCTTCATCAAGAAAACCGCGCAACAGTACGGGCCGAGGCTCACCCGTGGCGGCGCCGCCCACGTCATCGGCTGGATAAATGTCGCGGCGATAATGATGATAGGCGGCGCCGAACGCCGCGAGCGCCAGCGCCAAAAAGGCCAGCGGCAGGCGCGCCCTATTTCTCAAAGAAGCGACGAGCCAGCCGGCCATTCCGCCTAGCATCAGTAACAGACTCACAGCGAATGGCACGGCGGCGTAATGGTCGAATACAATACCGGCGGTGTACGCGAGCGCGGCCGGCACGAGCGGCGCCCGCCAGATGCTGTCGAGCTCGATCACAGGGGGAGGAGGTACTGTCGTCATGCCGGCCATTGTCGGCACTGCCCGCTCTCCAAGCAAGAATTAAGCATCGCCTTCATCGGAAAGGACATCGGCGAAGTGGAAACCGTCTCGCTCGATGCGCTCTCCGACGCGGCACGGGATGGACCGGGTGAACATCGGCCCGGCGTGACAGAAGGTGTGGAACTCGCCGCGCTCCCCGCACGGGTCCACGCTTGAGGGGAGGTCGGCAAGGAGTTCCGCGTCAAAGTCACGGCCCGTAAACCGGCCGTCGAGTTGTTTCGGATCAACACAGGTGAGAATAGCCTGGAGGCCGGCGGCGATCATTTCTCGCGCGAGGAGCGGCGTGTTCGCGGGGTCGCCCCACAAGGGAAAGATCGGCTCTATCCCAGAGCCTGCCAGCTGACGCACCCGGTAAGCTCGGATGTCTTCCAGAAACAGATCGCCGAATGCGAAACGGCTGACTCCTTCCCCGCCGGCCTTCTCGATCACTTCTCGCATCCGGCTCTCATACTCTTCGTTCGAGCAGGGCCAAGGCAGTGCCACGGGCCAAAGCGGCAATCCGGCAGCCTGGGCCTGCGCCTCGACCAGTTCGCGGCGAACCGCGTGCATAGCAACCCTCCCGGCAGCCTCATTAAACGTCGTCATCAGGCCGACCACCTCCACTTCGGCTCGCTGACGCAAGACGTGGAGCGACCAGGCGCTGTCCTTACCGGAACTCCAAGAGAGCAACGCTCGCGGCTTCACGGAATTCCTCCGGCGATGTCTACGATCCTCTTCGCGTCAGCGATGCGAGTGGCGGGCTGTAGTCGATGCGGCAAGGGATGGAAGTTGGGATGCAGGGCGTGGGCCAGGATTTCCAGACTATCCACAAGGCGCGGACCGGGTCGGCTGAAGTAGGCCGAGCCATCGACGACGTAGACTCGCCCGTCGCGCACACAAGGCAAATCGTCCCAACCCGGATACGAACGCAGAATCGGCAGGTCTTGCATCGTGCGACTCTCGGTAAAGCCGCAACAGGCGATAAACAACGCCTCCGGCCGCCAGTCGCAAACCTCTTGCCAGTTCAAACTCCGTGACGGGCGCCCTTCTTGTCCCAATCCTTCGACGCCGCCCGCCAGTCGGACCAGTTCGGGACTCCAGTGACCGCATGAGAAAGGCGGGTCGATCCATTCAAGCAGCGTCACCCGAGGCCGACGCCGCAACACTTTTGTCCCCTCGGCAACCGCTGCCACGCGAGCCTCCAGGCGTCGAAGGACTCTGGCCGATTGGCGTTCGACGCCCGCCGCGGCCGCGACCTGTCGTACCGTCGCGAATACGTCGGCAAGCGTCAGCGGTTCCAGGTTGACGACGCGCGGCCGGCCGGGCAATGCGCAGGCCGCGGCCCGTACTTCCTCCTCGGCCACGGCACAGACATCGCACAGAGTCTGGGTAACGATCAGGTCCGGGCGCAGCGATTGCAAAATCGGCAGGTCGAGGGTGTAAAGCGCTCGCTGCGTCTTCAGCCGCTCGCGGACGAGGCGGTCGATTTCGGCGCTCGGCGCGTCGTGGGGAATTAGGGTTTGGGTGACTTTCGGCAGGTCAAGGACGTGGGGAGGAAAGTCACACTCATGGGTCACGCCAACGAGCTTGTCTCGAAGCCCGAGGGCGCAAATGATCTCAGTCGCACTTGGCAACAGTGACACGATTCGCATGGTTCGTTCCCCCTATCTATTCCCAGACTCGGGCGAGCGGCCGCGCACGAAGCGCGGGGATTGCCCGCGTCAACAGTGCGAACCCGCCGAACAGGGCCGTCGAATAGGTGAGGTCGCCCAGGAGCGTCCAATGGAAGAACGGAATCGCCATTGTGTAGCATTCCATAAGGCCCGCCGTCGTCTTCGGGTATCCGTGAGGGAACGGCGCATTGGCGGAAAGCGCCCAGACGGCGAAGTTCGTGACCAGAAAGAACACGACCGAACTGGCGAGTACGGCGCCGGCCACCGGCATCGGGCGGACCCGTTGTCTGAGCCACAACCCCATACCTGCGATCAAGGCGAACGTCCCGTAGACCACCCACATGAGCGAGTGAAAACCCCAAGCGGGCGACAGGCCAAGCCGGTAGAGAATTTCCAGGGCTGAATCACTCAACAGCATGGCCGCGAGCGGGACCACGAGTGCCTTCCACTTCCGATCAAAGTAGGCTGAACCAAACAAGGCGATCGCAGTGATGGGAGCGAAGTTGGGCGGGTGGGGAAGAAGGCGGCTCATGGCCGCCAACAGAATCATGATGGCGAGAACGGCAGCGCGAGGCGCGACAAGGGAACGCATAGAGCCTATCCTTCATGGCGGGTCCGGCCAAAAGGAACGCTCCGGCCTAACGGTAGAGGCATCGACCCGCGCGGAAAGACAGTGACCGTGCCTGCACCGGATGCTTGAGGCCGAAGCATCACAACGCGAGCTCAAGAGGCAGGTCTTCTGGCTTTCGGCTTACAACATTCCTCGAACGGCCTTCCCGCCTTGGTCTCCGAAGAAACTTCGACAGTGGCTTTGCGGGTTCAAGGAACTAGCCGATCACAGCGGCGGCCCCGCAACGGATTTGCACCGTTTTCCCTTTTCACCGCGGGCCAATGGCCAGCGCGGCACCTATTGAGTTAGGGGTATTGTTGGAAATCCCTCGAAGTTTTCAAGAGTGCCCGCATCGCTGGCTACAATTGCCGGTGGGCCACATACTTCAGGAGTTTGAAGCCAATGCCTCAAGAGAATAAGCTCAACCGCAGGCATTTCCTTCAGGCCGGCCTGCTCACCTGCGCGGCTGCCGCGATCACGTCCGCCGCGGAAGCTCCCGAAAAGGTCAAGCCATTCGAGTTGGACGAAAAAATGATTTCTGAACTCCAAGAAGGCATAAAAGCGGGAAAGTACACCGCCCGCTCGCTCGTGGAGGCGTACCGCGCGCGGATCGAGGAGATCGACAAGCAAGGTCCGGCGGTCAACAGCGTGATCGAGTTGAACCCCGATGCGTTGGAGATCGCCGACGCGCTTGACAAAGAGCGGAAAGACAAAGGACCGCGCGGCCCGCTGCACGGCATCCCCGTCCTCATCAAAGATAACATCGACACCGCAGACCGTATGGCCACCACCGCCGGTTCGCTGGCCCTCGTGGGCGCGAAACCCGCGAAAGACGCATTTGTGGTGGAGCGGTTGCGCAAAGCCGGGGCGGTCCTGCTCGGCAAGACGAACCTCAGCGAATGGGGCAACATCCGTTCCAGTCCTTCGGTCAGCGGCTGGAGCGCGCGCGGCGGACTCACCCGCAATCCATACGCATTGGATCGTAATACGTCGGGATCAAGCGCCGGGTCGGCGGCCGCAGTCGCCGCTAGTCTATGCGCCGCGGCCGTCGGCACGGAAACCGACGGCTCGATTGTCAGCCCGTCGTCAGTGAACGGCGTCGTCGGACTCAAGCCGACGGTGGGACTTATCGGCCGCTCAGGGATTATTCCCCTCTCTCATACGCAAGATACGTCCGGGCCGATCGGGCGAACGGTTCGCGACGTGGCAACAATGCTTAGCGCGCTCGCTGGCGTCGATCCCGAGGACAAGGCGACGAAGGAATGCGCGGACAAGTCCTTCGCCGACTACACGCGATTCTTGGACGCCGACGGTTTGAAGGGGGCGCGAATCGGCGTCGTGCGCAAGCTGTTCGGCTTCAGCAAGGCCGTGGACGCCGTTATGGAAGGATCGCTCCACGCGCTCGAGCGACAAGGGGCGACGCTCGTTGAGGCCGAGGTGGCGACGCTGGGCAAGTTCGACAATACGGAAGTGACCGTGTTTCTATACGAGTTGAAAGCCGATCTGAACGCTTACCTGGAGAAGCTGGGACCGTCGGCGCCGGTTCATTCCCTGAAGGAAATCATCGAGTTTAACCGGCGTAATAAGAAAAAAGAGATGCCGTATTTCGGACAGAACCTGTTCATAAAGGCCGAGGCGAAAGGGCCGCTAACGAGTACGGAATATCTGGAGGCTTTGGAACTCAATAGTCGGCTATCCCGTAAGGAGGGTATCGACGCGGTGATGGACCATCACAGGCTCGACGCTCTCGCAGCGCCAACCGGAGGGCCGGCCTGGATCACGGACCTGGTACACGGCGGCGGCGGGGCCGGCGGCAGTTCATCGCTCGCGGCCGTGGCGGGCTATCCGAACATTACTGTGCCGGCCGGTTACGTGACGGGTCTGCCGGTGGGGATTTCCTTCTTTGGCCGAGCGTGGAGCGAGCCGGTCCTCTTGCGGCTGGCCTATGCGTTTGAACAAGCGACGAAAGTTCGCCAGCCGCCGCGATTTTTACCGACGGTAACTTCGCGGGAGTGACGTCACGGTAATTTCCAGCTTGCCGATCCGCCCGGCAAGCTGAAAAATTGCCGCCGCGTCTTACGCCTTCCTTCGCAGCATCCGGCCGCAGCCGAGGATGCCTGCGCCGCCGATCAACAGCAGCGCCGCCGAGGACGGCTCCGGCGCGACGGCGGCGGAGGCCGACGCGCCAATGAGCTTGCCGGCCGCTTGAGTAGGGTGTACAGCGTCGAAGAAAAGGAAGCCGTCGGCGAAAGCGCTGTCGGGACCGCCCGGCGCGAAGAGGATCGCCGGCGCCGTCACATTCGTCAGCCCATAGCTTGTTGGGTTCCCTATTACGCTCTGAAATAGGCCGAAGGCGTCGAGCCGGTGAAGCTGCACGTCCGGGTTCGCCGCCTGAATCTGGCCCAGATCCGCGGCAAGTTCCAGGTTGAAGCCGGCCGTCAGCAGCTTGAGGCCAGCCTGGGCCGTCAGTCCCTCACTTTGGCCGAGCGGCGTCTGGTCGAGCGACGGCAGGTTGGCGACGAGAAAGTTCTTCGCGCCCTTGCTGATGAGCGTTTGGATGTCGGCCTTGAGGTTGTCGGCCGGGATCAGCGGGTTGGTTTGTCCGTCGAAGAGGTCGTTGGCCCCAGCCCAAATCCTCGACGCTCTGTAGCTTGGTCCGGGCCTTTGTCTCGTTGCGTTCGAGCTTGACCTGATGTCCATCGATGGTGCTGTACCAGTACCCGTTAGATTTGCGGAACCAGAGATCGCTGGGGCGTGGCATGATGGGATTCCTCCGCTCTGGGGCCTTCACGACGGCACGGGAAAAATACCGTGCAATACCGTGCAATACCCACATGATACGGAGGAAAAGCGGGGCGGACCTCAGCGTACTGGGTTTCTCCAGCCCCGGATCGGGGGTACGACTCCGTGCGAGCTTCCTGTCGCCGTAAGTCGCGGGACGGACGGGCTCTTCGCCTCAATCTGTCCCTTCGGCAGAGCAGCCGACTGACGGGTGTTATCCCATCAGACCTGTCTCTTTGCGTCGCCGCCTCGCGGCGGTTATGCCCTTTCGAGGATGAAAGGCGTTGTGATCCGGGCAAGACGCTTAGGTCCGCCCCCAAAGCCGTCACCAAAACTGACGGCCTCGTTTGCTGACCAACTCTAGGACGCGATGTGCACTAGAGCAAATCAACGGCGCCGTCATTTATCGTTTTCTTTTTCCTTCGCCTTCCGCGCCTCGTACTCCTTGATGTACTTCTCCGGAGTGTCATTGAAGGCGTCGCGGCAGCCGGTGCAGCAGAAATAGTACGTTTTGCCCTTGTAATTGGTGGTCATCGTGCCGTGACCGCCGCTGACCACGCATTCTGGCCCATCGTCAGCCGCCGCGAAAGACTCTCCTTCCTTCGTGGCGCCGACCTGATAGACGGAGGTGAACGTCGAATGGTCGGCGGCCTTCACTTCATAGCGGTATAAGTAGCGGTTCGGATGCAGCAGGCTGAGTACCACTCGTTGCGTCTCGCCGGTTTTTTCGTCGGCGCGGTCCATCGTTAGCCGGCGTTCCTTTAGCGTCCCTGCAAATTGAAGCGCATCCTTGGCCGGCGTGTGTAGCGTGAGTTGATAGCGGTCGCCGTCAGGCAGATAGCGTAGTTCGCCGGCGGTGAAGTATTTACCTTTGGTGAAAGTGGCCTGGAGCCAGGCGTCGTCGGCCTTGAACTGCCACTGCCAGGCAATCGTTTCCTGCCAGAAGCCTCGTTGCTTCTCCTCGCGCGTGCCGTTCGGCTCGCCGGAGCCGCGCCACGAACCGATGAGGTCGTTGAACGCCTGCAACGCCTCTTTCGGCGAACGCTTCGGAACGTCGTCGGCCCCCACCGCGCCGACAGGCGCCAGGACGGCCAGCAACAAGGTCCAGAGAACGCATGGACGGGGCATTGGCGGTCCTTTCAGGAAACATGGGAGGGCGGTCGCTTCTACCATGACGATTCTACCAGGAACGCATAACCTAGTGGAATGGTGCAGACAATTTGCTGGCATCGCGATTCGCCGCCGGGAGAGAACAAATGCAGGCACATCTGAGCCTGGAACAAGGGGCGGCGATCCCCGCCAGTTATACGCTCCGAGCCAGTGAAACGATTTCGCTGGGCCGCGGCCTGGACAACACGATCGTCCTCAATAACAAGTGCGCCTCCAAGCAGCACGCCACCATTTACGCCGCAGGCGATCGCTGGTTCATCCGCGACCTCGATTCCCACAACGGCGTCGTCGTCAGCGGCCGGATCGTCCAAGGCGAAGCGGAACTGCGGCCCGGCGCGCAAGTCGTCCTCGGCGACGTGCGCTTCCGCTTCGCCGTTGACGACCTCGTGGAAGACCCCAACGCGCAGCCGGCGCCCGATGATCTCGTCGATCAAGACGAGACCGTCCTGCACTCTGACGAACTGACCGCCTTGTATCACTTCCTGTCCGCCTCCTTGCGTGAGTCAGGGCCGCACGGCCTTGCCCGTCTGGCCCTCGAAACCCTTCTTCCCCAGACGAATGCCGATCTGGTTGGCTTTCGCAGCATCGGCGCCGACGAACTGCTAATCATTCTGCCAGAGCAAGGGCGAGTGGACGCGCGCTTAAGCAGTCGGTTGACGGAAAAAGCACTCAAGGACCGCGTGACCGTTTGGACCGCCGACCCCGCCATCGACGACATGAGCGGGGAAAGCCTCGCCGGATTCTGTGACGCGCTGTGCGTGCCGCTTCTGGAAATCGGGAATACCGCCGAGAAGAAGAATGACCCGCCGCTCGGCGCCCTCCACGTATACCGCTTAAACCAGCCGTTCACTCAGCGCGAGGCGCGCTTCTGCGAAGTCCTGGCGGGCTGTCTGGCGGGCTGTCTCCGCGGCGTGCGCGACCGCCGCGCCCTCGAAGCCGACAATTCGCGTCTTCGCCTCGGCTCGCCTGGCGGCGATGATGCGTTGATCGGCGACAGTTCGGCCGTATGCCTGCTTCGCGATCAGATCGTCCGCTTGGCGGACTATCCTGGCACGGTGCTTATCACCGGGGAAACCGGCGTCGGCAAGGAACTCGTGGCTCTGGGCCTGCACCGCGCCAGTCGCCGCAGGGACGGACCGTTGGTGACGGTCAACTGCGCCTCACTCAGTTCCAACATGGCCGTGGCGGAACTGTTCGGCCACGACGATCGCGCCTTCACTGGCGCGGGCGGTTCCCACGCCGGCTTTTTCCAACAGGCGGAGGGTGGGACTCTATTCCTCGACGAGATCGGCGAACTGACGCCGGAAACGCAAGGGATGCTGTTGCGCGCCCTGGAAAGTCGCAGTATCCGCCCTCTTATGGGCAAGAAAGACATGAAGATCGACGTGCGTGTGCTGACCGCGACCAACCGCGACCTGGAACGCGAGGTCCAGGCGGGCCGGTTCCGCAAAGACCTATTTTATCGGCTCACCGTGCCGATCAAAGTGCCGCCCTTGCGCGATCACGCCGGGGACGTGCCGGCCCTGGCCCGCCACTTCCTCGCCAACCTTCAGAAGAGCGACCCCCGGCCGCTCGCGCTGACGGACGCGTCGCTGGAGCGGCTGCGAACCTATTCATGGCCGGGCAACGTGCGTCAGTTGCGCTACCTACTCGAAGGCGCGGCCGCCCTGAGTCGAGACGGCAAGATCGACGCCGCCGATCTGCATCTTACGGAAGGGCCGGTTGAATCCGCGGACGCGATCCCTCTGAATCTGGAAGCGCTGGAGGCGTGGGCGATCCGGCGCGCGCTAGGGCAGACCGGCGGTGTCAACGTCCGGGCGGCGGAGGTGTTGGGGATTCATCGGGACACGCTCATCGCCAAAATCAAGAAGTATGGGATTGATCGACGGCCGGAAGGCGCGAGATGAGGTGCGAAAAAAAATCTCCGGGGGTTGCCAAAAAAGCGGCCCGGAGAGAGAATGGTTAGCAGCTGCGCGGGGTCAGTCAGTCGCGCGGTTTGGTGGTGACAACCAATGGCGCCGTCACTGCCGCACCGCCGTCCTTGCCGTGGATGGCCTCGTAGACTTCCTGGCGATGCACCGGCACATCCTTGGGGGCGACGATGCCGAGGCGCACCTTGTCACCGCGTATCTCGACCACGGTCACAGTGACGACGTTGTTGATGACAATTTTTTCGTTAAGTTTCCTGGACAATACGAGCATTGTTGAGTATCCTTCTCTAAATCAAGATGTCGATTAGCAGGTTGAAGGGAGCGCGCTCGAATGGCTTGACCCAAGCAGGCGCACCGGCGGAAGGCGTCCGCCCCCTTGTTACCCTTAATCGAAGTCGCGCTAGACCGAGGCAATCGCCGCCGGTCCAGTGGAAAAGTCCGCACTTCGGACCCGACCATGACTTCGCCACCCATTAATGCTAAACATCCTTACAGAGTCCGTCAAGGGGCGGACTTATTCAATCTACATTTTCTTTCTGGCACTGCGTCAGAGGCGGCAAGCCCCGATTCGCACAGTGGGCTTTTACGACGAGGCAGCCACGGGCGCACCACGGCGAACGAGTGATAGCCGAGGTTCAGGATCGCATGCAGTCCAGGCAGTCGCGCAGTCCTCGCCAGCCAGCGATAGCTCGGTATCGCGTCCCAAACGGCGATGAAGGCGTCCAAGCCGACCCGCAATTCGGCGCCGACCTTCACGTGCATTATGCGATGGACGCGCTTCCCATCCAGCCCTTGCTCGGCCGCGTGGAATTTCGGATCCGTAATGTCAATAAAGCGAAGGGCGTCGCCGGCCGCCTTTTTGCGGTAGTGGGCGATTTCGCGGGAACAGAGCGGACACAGCCCGTCGTAATACAGCGTCACCGCCGGACGGTTCGTACTCTCATTCATCCTGCCCTCCTTTTAGCGGCGCAGTTCCATTTATTGTGAGAGTTGGCCCCGCCCGACGGCAGCGGGTACAATAGTCGGCATTAAGGGAAGACCGCAAACCCAATCCCGGCGCAACCGCGCCCTGGAGAAACCGATGATCGCCTGCGCCTCGGTAACGAAGCGTGAGATCCGTCGCCATTACGATCTGGCGACGCCGTTTTACCGCCTCTTGTGGGGGCCGCACATCCATCACGGCGTCTGGGACGCCGACGCTCCTCCGCTTCAGGCCCAGCGCCAACTCATCGACCGCCTGGCTTCGGAAGCGTCGATTTCGGCCGGAGAAGACGTGCTGGACGTGGGCTGCGGCATGGGCGGCAGCTCCATCGAGTTGGCGAAACGCTATGGCTGTCGGGTAACGGGCCTGACGCTCAGCCCCGTACAACGAGCCTGGGCGCGCACCTCGGCGGTGTGGCAAGGCGCCGCGCGGCGTACGCGCTTTCTCTGCGGCGACGCCGAGAACGTCGTCTTGCCTGACGCGAGCTTTAACATCGTCTGGAACGTCGAGTGCAGCGAACATTTGTTCGACAAACCCGCCTTCTTCCGCCGGGCCGCCGCGTGGTTGCGGCCCGGCGGGCGCGTCGCGCTATGCGCGTGGCTGGCCGGGGACGGCACCGACTCCGATGGTCTGGCGGCCGCCGTTTGCGAAAACTTCCTGTGCCCATCTCTGGGCACGGCCGGCGAGTACCGCGGCTGGCTGGAAGCCGCCGGCCTGCGCATGCGTACTTACGAAGAACTGACGAGGCAGGTGGAGCGCACTTGGGAGATCTGTCTTAACCGAGTTCGCCGCAGTCGCGTCGGCCTGATCGCCCCGCTCACCGGACGGCCGATGACGCGCTTCCTTAACCACTTCACGACGCTGCTGAATGCGTATCGCACCGGGGCCATGCGCTACGGCCTGTTCGTCGCGGAGAAAGCGGCACGCTGAATCGAGGCGAGCCGGGAGCGTAAGCGACCGGAGTTCCGTGCAGTCGCTGACGCCATCGCCGGTCGCTCACGCTCCCGGCTTGCCATAGGATGGACTCACCCCCACGTCACCAACCCCGGCTCGAACGAGTTGGCCAGGTCGCCGTTCTGCGGCAGAATACGCACGGCGAAGCCGTGTTGCCCGCTGGAGCTGCACGGAATGGCTCCGCTGAACACCCACGTCGAACCGTCGTGGGCGCCGTTGTGCGACATACGCACCGTCTGCGGCTGCGGAATCTCGCCCACGGAATCCACCAGGCCGTGAAATAGTTGCACTTCCACGTCGTCCGGCTTGAGCCCGCCCAGATCCACGCGCACCTTGACGCCAAGGTCCGTTCCGACGTGCATCGGGTCGGTCCCACTCGATTCGACGCCTACTACCTTCACCTGTTTCCAGCCACGCGTCAAGTCGCGGCGCCACGTCGCCAGTTCAGCAGCGCGTTTCAGGTTGTCGCCCGCCAGCCTCAAGAAACGCCGGGCCGATGGCTCGTAGCACGTCGTCATGTACTCGGCCACCATCCGGCCGGTGTTGAACACGGGGCAGAGGGTGGTGATCGACCGCTTCATCATGCGCAGCCAGCCGCGCGGCAAGCCGTCCGACGACCTTGTGTAGAACAATGGCGCAATTTCTTGCTCCAGTAAGTCGTAAATCGCCCGACTCTCCACATCGTCTTGGTAGGTCAGGTCGGTGTACTCTTCACCGGCGCCGATGGCGAAGCCGTTCTGGCCGTCGTACCCTTCGCACCACCAGCCGTCGAGAATGCTCAGGTTCAAACCGCCGTTGCATGCGACCTTCATGCCGCTGGTGCCCGACGCTTCGAGCGGCCGGCGCGGGTTATTGAGCCACACATCCACGCCCTGCACCATGTAACGCGCGACGTTGATGTCGTAATCTTCGAGGAAGAGAACGCGACGACGGAACTCCGGTCGCCTGGTGAATTGGAGAATTTCGGCGATAAGCTCCTTACCGCCGTGGTCCTTCGGATGGGCCTTGCCGGCGAAAACGATCTGCACAGGCCGGTCTTTGTTGTTGATGATCCCCGTTAGCCGGTCGAGGTTGCGAAACAACAAGGCGCCGCGCTTGTAAGTGGCGAAGCGCCGGGCGAAACCGATGGTCAGCGCTTCGGGATCAAGGACTTCGTCGGCGCGAGCGATTTCGTTCGGCGGCGCGCCGCGGTTCTTAAGCTGCTGTTTGAGCCGGGCGCGGGAGAACGCCACCAGCCGCTCGCGTCGTCTTTCATGCGTGCGCCAAAGCTCGGCGTCGGGGATGCTCTCGACGCGCTTCCAGACGTTGTGCTCGGTCGGTCGGCCGTCCCATTCGGTGCCGAGGTAGCGGTCAAAAAGCTGCGTCATGTCGGGCGACACCCAACTATGCGTGTGGACGCCATTGGTGATCGACGTAATCGGCGCCTCGGAGTCGGGCAGTTCCGGCCAGATGTTCTGCCACATCTTGCGCGAAACGCTGCCGTGCAACTTGCTGACGCCGTTGGCCACGTTAGCCAGCCGTAGCGCCAGCACGGTCATTCCGAAAGGCTCGTTGGAGTCGTTGGGGTTCTGTCGGCCCAGGCCGAGAAAGGCGTCGCGGCCGATTTTCAGCTGCGGCAAGATCGGCGCGAAGTAATTTTCCACCATCTGCGGAGAAAAGACATCGTTGCCTGCCGGGACCGGCGTATGCGTGGTGAAGGCAGTACCGGCGGCGACGGCCTCGCGCGCCGATGCGAAGTCCACGCCTTTTTCTTGCATCATCGCGCGGATACGCTCGATGCCGCAAAAAGCACTATGGCCCTCGTTCATGTGGCAGACCGTCGGCGGCTTGCCCAATGCTCGCAGGGCGCGGACGCCGCCGACGCCGAGGATCATTTCCTGGCGGATGCGCATGTCCACGTCACCGCCATAGAGCCGGGCCGTGATGGTACGGTCGTCCGCCGAGTTCTGCGGAATGTTGGTGTCGAGCAGGTAAAGCGGGACGCGGCCGACCTGCACGCGCCAGACGCGCACCTGAACTTCGCGGCCGGGGAAGGGCACACTAATCAGGAGCGGTGTGCCGTCCTCCTGGACTTCGGGGATGAGCGGCAGATTGAAGAAGTCGTTTTCGGGATAACGCTCCTGCTGCCAGCCGTCCACGGTGAGATATTGACGGAAGTAGCCTTCGCGGTACATCAGTCCAACGCCGACCAACGGCAAGCCGAGGTCGCTGGCGCTTTTGAGGTGGTCGCCGCTGAGGACGCCGAGTCCGCCGGAATAAACGGGCACGCTCTCATGGATGCCGAACTCGGCGCTGAAGTAGGCGATGGTGAAATCCGCCGGCAGCGCGGCGACCGCCGGCGTACCGTTAGCGGCGCTGTGGCCGCTGGCGTAAGTTTCGTGATACCAGGAGGCGGCGCTCATGTAATTGTCGAACGCTTCTTCAACGCGGTCCATGTGAGCGAGGAAGCCGTCGTCGTCCAACAACTCCACGAGCCGGGTTTGACTGACTGCGCCGAGCAATTTGACCGGACTCCGATCGAGCGTCTCGAAGGCGTCCTGGTCGATGCGGCGGAACAGGGCAGTCGCCTCGTAATTCCAGCACCACCACATGTTATAGGCCAGCTTCTGCAGGGATTGCAGGCGTTCCGGCAGGTGCGGTAGTACGGTGAAGGTGCGAATCGGCCGGCCCATAGGCCTACTCCTCCTTGAAGCAAACGCCCCGGCGCCGGCTGGACAGCAAGTCCCGCGCCGCCTGGCGTCATTGTTCGATGCGACTCCGTTGCTAGGATACCGTCGCGGCCCGGATTTTCAATTCCGCTTTCCCAGCTTGCCTAGCATCACGGCCATTGAGGGTGTAACTTTCGTTTCCGGCTGTCCGGGCGGGGAAACCCTGCCCCTACCGTCTTAGGGGCGGGGGTTCCCCGCCCGGAC
>DHJA01000031.1 GCA_002404095.1 Planctomycetaceae bacterium UBA4732
GTAAACGCGCGCCCGAGGCGCGGGCTGCAGCGTGGCCTCGATCCCGTCTTCGACAAATTGTTTGCGCACCCGTTCCACCGTGACGCGCCCACAACCCAGGGACTCCACAATCTCCAGGTCGGGCTTGGCCGGTCCACCGGGCGCCTGATCTGCCAGTAACACGATGCGCGCCCGCACCAGTTTCTTCGCGGACGCCTTACCCGTAGAAACGAGTTTCTGCAGATCCCCACGCTCTTGTTCCGTCAACGTGACGCGATAACGCTTTTCCATGACACCCTCCTGGGCATCCACAATTGCTCTTCCATCCAACAACGCCCAGAGGATACCATTCATCCCGTTACGAGTGACAGAGCACTAGCCAAGCCAGCCCATCGCTCCGGTACACCGTCAATCCGAGCCTGTTGAACCCGTCCTGTACTTGCGAGGACTTCCAATTGCGACGGCAGCCGTGTAAGCACGTCGCGGCCGTTCGCCTTCTCCTTGATCGCCAGATTAAAGGCGACCCGGCTCCCGCCCTACCACCACGCAAAACATACCGACAGCAATGGCCCGAATACAACGCCGCTCAGTCTCGCGAGAAGGACCATTTTCAGGACTTGCTCGCGGACCTGTGCGCGGCGATTGCCGAACCGCCTTGCAAGGGCGGAACCAAGGGCGGTCGTCCGCCCGCGCCACTGCGCGATGCCGTCTTCACTTGCATCTTCAAAGTCTATTCGACGTTCTCCGCCCGGCGCTTCGCGTGCGACCTTCGCGAGTCGCACCGGCGCGGCCACATCACGCAAGAGACCTGTCTTTTGACAGTGCCTGGAAATATCTGCGGAAGGTTGATGTGACGCCTGTCTTGCACGGGTTGATATCGCGCAGCAGTATGCCGTTGCGTTCGGTGGAAACCGACTTCGCTGTAGACAGTAGCGGATTCAGCACCAACCGTTTCGAGCGTTGGTACGATCAGAAGTACGGCGTAACCCGCCAGAAAGCGGAATGGGTGAAAGTTCACCTGTGCTGTGGTACGAAAACGAACGTCGTCACCGCTGCCGTGATCGGCGACAAGAACGCAGCCGACTGCCCGCAGTTCCCCGAACTGACGAACAAGACAGCGACAAACTTCACCATCAGCGAAATGAGTGCGGACAAGGCGTATTTATCGGCCGACAACCTCGCCCTAGTCGATGTTCTTGGCGGCGTACCGTTTGTTCCCTTCAAGAGCAATTCAACGCTCGGCAACACGCCGCTTTGGGATCGCATGTTCCACTACTTCAACATGCGCCGCGAGAAGTTCCTTGCCCACTACCACCAAGAGAAGCAACGTCGAATCGACCTTCCCCGCGATGAAGCGGAAGTTCGGCGATGCCGTTCGGTCAAAGACCGACACGGCGATGATGAACGAAGTGCTGGCGAAAATCGTTTGCCACAATCTGACGTGCGTAATTCACGAATGGTATGAACTTGGCATCGACCCGACCGATTGGGGAATGCCGGCCCGGAAAGTCGATGCGACTTCCGAGCCGGCATCCATCTTGCGGTTTCCCGGCTAGAATGCCCTGCGGCGAAACGCCTACCGCCTGCGGCTAATCAAAGACGGGGCGCGAAGTTAAACCGCAAAGCCCCGTCAGAGGGCTCCCCTTCGGGTCGCGGCTAAACGGCCCTTTACGGAACATGTACTCAGTTCCCATTCGGTTCGATGCTCAGGATGGCGGTGGTCGGACGCGACAGATCCAGAGCGGGCAGCGCGGATACGGGCTTGTGCATTACATCGGCGGCCGGGGGCGCGACCGTGACGGCCATATCCAGCCGGAGCGCGTTCGCCGTCTGTACGGTCGCGACGTTGCCGGCCATGTCGGCGGCTTCAACGCGCAGGAAGAGGCGGTGCGGCGCCGTGGCTGGCGGCTGCCATTCATATTGCCCGCTGTTTTCTATGCCGGCGCTGATCGTTGTCCAGGGGCCTCCAGACAACTCCGAGTAGGAAAGAGTGATCGGCCGCGGGCCGAGATTTTTGTCCTTGGCAGTCCAGTGGACCTGAACGGTCGGCGTCTTGCCGCCGTGGGCCACCTCGACGCTGGTAATCTGGACGCTCGGCTTCGTGTAGTCCACCATGACCCAAACCTGCGGCTGTTCCCCGACGGAGGGTGCGTCCTTGCCGGCGCCTGAACCGTTGCGGGCCAGCAGCGTGTAGCCGTGCAGTCCTTCTTCCTTCACCTCGACCGAGAAGGAATGGTTCGTCTGGGCGACGATTTCGCCCCTCTTCCAGGAATGCGCGTCTCGTGTACACCACAATTCGACTCCGGAAACACCGGAAACGCCCACGTCTACCAAGTCGTAATTAAGCGTGATCCGCTTGCTGTTGACCATACGGGTCGGCGTGGGAGCCGCCGACCCGCCCAACGGCGGCAGGTCTTCGCCGGCCAGCGCCGCGGCAATGGTTGACGCACGTCCCCCTTCCGAATTCGTCTTCTTCGATTGCAACGTCGTCGCCTGGATCTTACCGGGGTGGGCTTCCCCTTCGGGGGGGTCGGCGGGTGCCTGGACCATCGTGGCCTGCACCAGTTCCTGGTCGATGATGAAGTCGGTCGGCGCGGTCGCCGGGGCGGGTGCCGAGCCGCCCGACGGCCGCAGAACTTCTCCGCGCAGCGCCGGCGGGACGGGCTTAAGCGCCGGCATTGGTTTCAGGGCGGCCGCCTCGGCCACGCGCGCCATGGGCGGTGTGGTTACGGCTAGCGCGGCCGTCGGCGGAGGAACCGCCGCCGTGTCGTCGTGGAGTACCGCGAACTGGTCCGATTTACTCCAGGTGGCGTAGCAAGACCCCGCCGCGAGAGACTGGCCGTTCTGCGCCGTTTGGAAAGCGGCGACCGGCCCCTGGTTGTCCGCGACGCAGCCTCCCACCGCAACCAGCACCAAAAACGCTGTTGCCGTCCGGCCCATGACTTTCTCCTGTTCCTGGGAGTAACGCCCGATCGGGCGCCGCCGGTCGGGGAAAAAGTTCCCTGGCCGGTCCGGTAGCGCCCGTGTCCCCCGGGCTAACCTTCGCCGCCGCGGACAGGGCGGGTCTTAGCCGCTTCCTCTCCGCAAGCTTGTTCACAAAGGTGATTTCGACGGGGCAATAACGAATCACGGCCGGGCAGTCAAGCTCAGCTCCCCCCCGGTGTGTGCCCACCCCTGTGCCCCTGTGCCCCTGCGCCCCTATGCCCCTGTGCCCCTGTGCCCCTGTGCCCCTGTGCCCCT
>DHJA01000117.1:0-6495 GCA_002404095.1 Planctomycetaceae bacterium UBA4732
ATTGACCCCCTCCTCGACCCACCATATTGGGTCTACAGAGAACGCAATGTTTTACCGCTTACCCTTTTGTATATGTTAGTCTTTCTCGGTGAGCATACTCGGATGGCCCCACCCGTTCCCATCCCGAACACGGCCGTTAAGCATCCGAGGCCAATGGTAGTCCTTCGCGGGCGAGAGTAGGTTGTTGCCGGGAATTTGTGAACGCCCCATAGTGAAAACTGTGGGGCGTTCTTTTTTTGTCCCATAAGTCCTATAAGACCTATAGGACTTATAAGACCTATAGGTCTTATGGGACAAACTACGGTGGAGTTTGTCATGGTGACCATTCGGCCGCTTGGCGCAATCCGCTCTGTCTTTTTTCTAAGCCTAATACTGTCTTTCTTTGGTTATTTCTCTTTTTCAGCTGGTTCGGATGACAAACAGCCCGCGCCGCGCTTGGCGACGATCCAAGGTCAACACTTGCCATTGAAAACCGTACTCGCCGAACTCGACCGGCAGACTTCCAACGTAGTAATAGATCAAATCGGCGAATCCAACCCGGTTCTCGACCTCGATTTGAAAGAGATCACATTCTGGCAAGCTCTCGATGCCATCGCGGAAAAGGCCCGCGCCCGCGTTGATATTCATCCGCGCGATGGCGGCGTTGCGCTCGCGAAACGGCAAGCCGGCTGGCATCCTCCCCTTATTAGTTATAGTGGACTCTTCCGTACTACATTAAATTCAATAAGCGCCAAACTCGATTTGGAAACAGGCGCTCGCCATTATATTGGTTCCCTCGAAGTCGCCTGGGAACCGCATCTGCTGCCCCTATTGTTGGAGACCCGTCCGCGTTCTCTTGCGGTGCGCGACGACGCCGGCCGCTCCATCGGGTCCGATTCTTTCGCCAGTTCACTGGCCCCGGTGGATGGGCGTACTTCGCTTGCCTTTGAAGTGACATTGCCGCCCGTAGCCCGATCCGTCAACAAACTGTCGCTGCTAGAAGGCCAGCTGTACGCGGTCGCTCCCAGCAAGATGCTAACCCTTGCATTCGATTCCCTCGACCAACTCATCAAGGCGCCGGCCGACGACGCGCGGCGAAAACTGACGCAGGAGGGAGTCGTATGCCGTGTCAGCAAGGTTGTCGCGGCGGACGATCATTGGTCCGTCGAAATCACCCTGGACTACCCGGACGGTAATGTGAAACTCGACAGCTACCAGTCGTGGGTGGTGAACAACGAAATCCGTCTGGAGAGCAAGGACGGCGCCGACCATTTTCCGAGTTCGTCGTACCTTCTCGAAGAATCCACGCCGCGTCACGCCGTTCTAACCTACCACTTTAACGATAAAGAAAGGATGAAACGCGGCCTTGCGGAATGGAAGCTCGTTTACCGGACGCCGGCGCTCGTGGTCAAAGTCCCGATCGCGTTCTCCTTCAAGGACGTGCCCTTGCCGTGAATTCGCCCGGCCGTTGACGGTTGTATTCCCGGCCGGGGTTCGCATAATGACATCTTCCCTTGTGGCGCCCAATGTTGCTCACCTGATACCGAATGCGTGAGGCAATCTCATGCCCAGCCCGTTTCCGGGGATGGACCCCTATCTGGAAAACTCCGTATTGTGGCCAGGGCTTCACCAATTACTGATCGCCCGCATCCTGATCGCACTTAACAGTACGTTGCCGCAGAAATATGTAGCCAATATCACGGAGCGCGTATACGTTCTTCAGACGGCGCACGACATTTACCCGGACGTGGCCGTTTTGGAACACCCGTTTCCCGCCTCTGCTGGGGTGTCGCAAGGGGGAGGCGTCGCCATAGCGCCGGTTGGAGATCCGCCGCTGGTGTTGGAGGTCGAAGCGGTTGAGGTGCGCGAGCCGTTCATCGAAATCCTTCCCGTGGCGGACCAGAGTCGCGTGGTGACGATTATCGAAATTCTCAGTCCGACAAATAAGGAAGGCGGGGAGGGGCGCGAATTGTATCTAAGGAAACAACGGGAAGCGCTGCGGAGTCAGGCCCACTTCCTCGAAATCGACTTGCTTCGCGGCGGCCAGCACACCGTCGCCGCCCCGCTGAATCATTTGCTTCTGCGAGGAAGTTGGCACTCTATTGTCTGTCTGCACCGCGCGCGACAGGGGACGCGCTTTGAAGTCTGGCCGATCCCGCTAGAGCAGCGTCTGCCTCGTGTCCGCGTTCCGCTCGATGGGGACGATCCTGACGCCTTGCTCGACGTACAGGAATTGTTTAGTCGGTGTTACGACGAGGCCGCTTACCAACGGCGGATCAACTATCAAGTAGAGCCGCCTGTTCGCCTTCCTCCCGCCGCGGCTCAATGGGCCGACGCCCTGCTGCGCGAACGCGGCTTGCGAACGCTGCCGACCGGAGACCGTCCGTGAACACCGAATGGCGAATCCGCTATGAAGCAGCAGTGGAAGCGGCGCGCCGCGCCGGCCAGCTGGTGCACCGCTATTTCGACCAGTCGGTCGAGGTCGAATGGAAGCAGGACCATAGCCCGGTCACAATCGCCGACCGCGAAGCCGAACAGCTTCTTCGTCAGACTCTTCATCATGCATTCCCCGACGATGGCTTTCTTGGCGAGGAGTACGGCGATACGCCCGGCTCTTCGGGCTATCGTTGGATACTCGACCCCATCGACGGTACGCGCAACTTCGTTCGCGGCATTCCCATCTGGGCCACGTTGGTCGGCCTCGAATACAAGGGCGAGCAGATCGCCGGCGTAGCCGAGGCGCCGGGATTGAGCATGATGTGGCGGGCGCTGCGCGGCGACGGCGCCTACCGCGGCGAGCGGCGCATCCATGTATCGGATATTGCCGATCTCTCAAGGTCGATGCTGTTCTACTCCAGCCTATCGTGGTTCATCAAGGCGGGACGGCAGGACGCTTTTCTGGAACTGACAAACAAAACGGAACGGCAACGCGGCTTCGGCGATTTCTACGGCCACGTTCTCGTAGCGGAGGGCGCGGGCGAAGCTATGATCGAACACGGCGTCCATGCCTGGGACATTGCCGCTCTCAAACCGATTGTGGAAGAGGCCGGCGGCCGCCTCACCACCTGGAAAGGCGGCGCGGACATCACGCAGCCCGACGTGATTGCCAGTAATGGCAAGCTGCACGACGAAATTCTCGGCATTTTGGCCGAGAAATAAACCAATGGCGATACCAAAAAGCGTTCAATGGATCGGCGATGCAAACGGCTTTCTACGTCTGATCGATCAGACGCAGCTGCCGTGCAAGCTTGCGTTTCGCGATTGCCGCACTGTTGAGGACGTATGGGAGGCGATCAAGAGCTTGCGCGTCCGCGGCGCGCCTGCCATCGGCATCGCCGCCGCCTACGGCGTCGTGATCGGCGTGCGGAACGGAACACGCCTGTCGGAAGTCGCGGATTATCTGCGCACCAGTCGGCCGACGGCCGTGAACCTTTTCTGGGCGCTGGACCGAATGGAGCGCGTCGGCCGCGAGCTTTCGACGGAATCGCGATTGTTGATTGAAGCGCGGGCCATCCATGAGGAAGACCGGCGGATGTGCCACGCCATCGGCCGCGCCGGCGCCGACCTGATCCGCGACGGCTCTGGCGTCCTGACGCATTGCAACACCGGCGGCTTGGCGACGGCCGAATATGGAACCGCCTTATCGGTCCTCTTCACCGCTGCGGACCAGGGCCGGCGCTTCCGCGTCTTCGCCGACGAGACGCGGCCGTTGCTTCAAGGCGCCCGTTTAACCACTTGGGAACTGCAACAGGCCGGCATCGACGTGACGCTGATCTGTGATAGCATGGCCGCTCAAGTGATGAAGGAAGGCCGCGTCCAGCTCGTCATCGTCGGGGCCGACCGCATCGCCGCCAACGGCGACGCCGCCAACAAGATCGGCACCTATGGCGTCGCCGTGCTGGCCAAGGCCCATGACATCCCGTTCTACGTCGCGGCCCCGTCCAGCACCTTTGATCTGAACCTGCCCAACGGCGACGGCATTCCCATTGAACAGCGCGACCCGCGCGAGGTGACGCACGGCTTCAGCCGACAGACGGCGCCTGACGGCGTTGCCGTCTACAACCCCGCTTTCGACGTGACGCCGGCCCGTCTGATCGCCGGCCTCATCACCGAGAAAGGTATCATTCAGCCCGTGACCGAGACGGCCATCCGTGAGCGATTAGGAGCGGAATTTACGCAACGCTAAAGAAGTTGTGCGACTCCGCGTTACGCGCCGTTGACAACCGTTTGCACACGGCTACAACGTTCCGAGTACCCCGGTCGTCGCGGCGAGGATCGTATCATGTCGGACCCGAACTCCAATATCACCGGCGCACCCAACGCGGCGCCGGATAAATCCGCCGCGGCGCTCGCCGCTCCGACGGCGACCGTCGCGCCGCCTAAACCCGCCGCGCCCGTCGCGCCTAAACCCGTTGCCAAGCCCGTCGCCAAGGGCAAGGAACGTCGGTTCTTCCTCTTTGCCTTCTTCGGGGCGCTGTTTGGCACTTGGGCGGCCAGCGCTTGGACCGCGTTCGTGGCGTCGATGGGGCTTATGAGTCTCGGCACCCTCCGTTTCCTCTATCCCAACGTCCTGTCGGAGCCGCCGAGCAAGATAAAGGTCGGCTTTGCCGACAACTATGAGGAAGGCAAGGTGGTCGAACGCTACAAGGACCAGAACACCTGGGTTGTGCGCAAGGCCGGCGAAATCTACGCCCTTAGCACCACCTGCACCCATCTCGGCTGTACGCCCAACTGGCTGGAGCGAGAGCAGAAGTTCAAATGCCCTTGTCACGGCAGCGGCTACTTCATCAGCGGGATTAACTTTGAAGGCCCCGCCCCTCGGCCGCTGGAACGCTGGGCCGTCGGCGTCGGCGACGACGGGCAAATGGTCGTGGACAAGAGCCGCAGTTTCCATTACGAGCGCGGCGAGTGGAGCAACCCCGATTCGTTTATCAAGGTGTAGGGCGTTTTCATGTCGATGACCGATTTGATCCGCAATTCCCAGGTCTGGAAGAGCATCTTCCGCCACCCGGCTCCGCGCGACCGGCGCAACCGCGTCGTAGTGATGCTCACCAACGTCTTCCTCCATCTGCATCCGGTGTCGGTGCGCAAGAGCGGCATCGCCCTCAGCTACACATGGTGCATGGGCGGTCTGACGTTCTTCATGTTCCTGGAATTGACCGTGACCGGCGTACTGCTGATGTTTTACTATCGGCCGACGCTGGAATGGGCCTATAACGACATCCTTTTACTCCGCGACGTGGCCACTCTCGGCATCCTCCGCGAGCTGCACCGCTGGGGCGCCCATGCCATGGTCATCACCATCTGGCTGCATATGTATCGCGTGTTCCTGACCGGCAGTTACAAGCCGCCGCGAGAATTCAACTGGGGCGTCGGCGTCTTGCTCCTCGTGATGACGCTGCTGTTGAGCTTCACCGGCTATCTGCTGCCGTGGGACCAGCTCGCCATCTGGGCCATCACCGTTGGCAGTAACATGGCGCGGGCCACGCCGTTCTTAGGCAATGAAGGGCCGGGTGCGACGTTCCTTAAAGTTGGCGATGTATCGCTGATCCATTCTGGATCCGATGCGAGATTTCTGTTGTTGGGCGGCCGGTTCGTCAGCGGTGAGACGCTGTTGCGCTTCTACGTGCTGCACTGCGTCGCCATTCCGTTGGCCGCGGCCGTGCTGATCGCCGTGCATTTCTGGCGCATTCGTAAGGACGGCGGCATCAGCGGCCCGCTATGAGGCGAACGGCCGGCGTGAGCCGGCTGGTGCGTCATGGCGTCTGCGATAGCATACTTAACCAGCCGGCTCACGCCGGCCGTTCGCCGTAGGGTTGATCGCATGAATGATTTGTATCTGACTGACACAGTGCAATCCGGCCTGATGTGGTACTTCGTCCTCTTGGCCGTGATGAACTTCGGCTTCGCCGGCTACCTCTTTCGCATTCGCAAGCCGGCGGCGGCGGCCATTTGGTGCGCCGTGGCGGCCTTCGCGCTCATGCACGCTTTCGCTTATTTTCTCCACGGCAGCATGATCCTGGCCAAGCCCGTGCGCGAGGAAGTCGATGCACTGATGAACCCCGTGATCTACACCACGGCGTCCGTCGTCGGCTTCGTCCTACTCCTGGTTTTCCGTAAGTTTTTCACTCAGCCACAGGTCGCATGGGCGCTCCTCAATATCAGCCTTTTCGCCCTTGGCTGGGCCATGACCGACCCCAACTTTCAGAGCATCGTCACCAAGCCGGACAACGTGCCCATCAGTCTGCTCATCGGCTCCGTCGCCTTTTTCACCTGGCTCGCTTTGTACCGCGCCGTCCAGAACGACGACCGCATGGCGCGCGGCGAACCCGTACTTGAAAAGCTGGAGGACGAAAAGGTTCTGGTGTGGCCCGATCTCGTTTACACCGAACTGATCGTCATGGTGATCGCCACGTTCTTACTGATCGTCTGGGCCATCCTGCTCAAGGCGCCGCTCGAACCGCCGGCCACCACCTCCAAGGCGCCCAATCCGTCGAAGGCGCCGTGGTACTTCCT
>DHJA01000117.1:6569-7064 GCA_002404095.1 Planctomycetaceae bacterium UBA4732
GTGGTACTTCCTCGGCCTTCAGGAAATGCTCGTCTATTTCGATCCGTGGATGGCCGGCGTGGTGCTGCCGACCATGATTATTATTGGACTGGTCGCCCTGCCTTACATCGATTTCAACCGGGAAGGTAATGGCTTTTATTCGTTCAAAAAGCGTTGGTTCGCCATCACCACTTATATGTTCGGCTTCCTCGTCTTGTGGGTGACGCTGATCGTGCTAGGCACCTTCCTGCGCGGCCCCAACTGGAATTTCTTCGGCCCCTTCGCGGTTTGGGATCCGCATATTGTGCAGCCGTTGAACAACGTCAATGTGTCGCAGATTTTTTGGCTGCGAATGCTCCATCAGCCGCTGGAAGGCATGAATCCCGTGGTGCGCGAGTTGCCAGGCTTGGTTTTGATATTCGCGTATCTGTTTCTACTGCCGCCGCTGTTGGCGCGCACCGTCCTGCGCACCTTCTTCATCAAGATGGGCTTTACACGGTTCATGATCCTGGTCGT
>DHJA01000052.1:0-29378 GCA_002404095.1 Planctomycetaceae bacterium UBA4732
TCCACATCGCAGCTTTTCTACAGAGCAGGTCGGGAGTCGATTCCCCCCGAAGATCGACTCGCGACCCTTTTCCACTTCGTTCCGTGGGGGCGCCGTCAGCTACAATGTCGATGCCTGATCCAGGGGAGACGCCGATAAACGCAGTCCGTGTGGAAACGACGGTCGAGACCGACGGCGAACTGAACCTGACGGATTTCTGCCACCGCAGGCATGGGGAAATCTTCGTCGGCGTACAGGAGCAACCGGCGTCACTCCACGAATCCGGCCGCGCCTTCCTCATTCTCGCGGATGTCGCTGTCGATTTCCGCCAGGCTTGCAGCGGCGTACTCCCAGGCGGCCTCCAGGTCGGCGGGAGTCAAACCGGGATAGGCTCGGAGGACGTCGGCGTCGGACGCACCCAGCCGGCGGTAGTTCACCAGCACCCATACGGGAATGCGCGTTTCACGGATGCAGGCATCCCCGCCGCCGCGATCCCGCTTCTTGGAAATCCAGCTGGCGGTCATGGTCATCGGTCGATCTCCTGAAAGGCCCCGTGTACTCTACCCATGCCCCTGCCCACGAACAATCCGTTTTCGTCGGCGTCACGGTTGAGGCCGGCTGACGCCGCCAGCGAACCGGCTACAATGAACGCCGCCCCATTACAGAGGCGCAGATCATGTCCATCACCATTACAGGGGTCGTCAAAAACGGGGTCGTCGTTCCCAACGCGCCGCTGCCGGAAGGGGCGCAGGTCGAAATCCATGTGAACAACGGGCCGCAAGGGGAGCGGGAAAAGGCGCGCGCCGCGGCGCTCGACCATTTCCTCGCGCTCGCCCGGTCATCCTCGTTCTGCTCGGCCGATCATTACCCCGCCCGCGACGAACTTCATGAACGCCATTGACACCAACGTCTGGCTGTACAGCCATGACACGCGCGACCCACACAAGCAGCGACTCGCCCAGCAGCTTGTTGCGGCTGCCCGGCCCCTTGCGCTGCCGTGACAGGTCGGTTGCGAGTTCGTCGCGGCCAGCCGAAAACTTGCGGTGACAGGCTTTACGGAAGCACAAGCCTTGGCGGCCCTGGCGGCGATGCGGGCCTTGGCCGATGTCATTCTCCTTCCCGTGCCCGACCTCTGGCCGGAAACGCAAGCCCTCCAAACCCGCTACTCCCTCTCTTTCTGGGACGCCCTCCTGGTGAGCGCCTGTCTGCGGGGCGGCGTGCAAACCCTCCACACGGAGGACATGGGCGCGCCGCGGACCATCGACGGCCTGACCCTCGTTAACCCATTCCTTGGTCAACCTGTTCCTTAGGACAAGCACGGGGAAATCTTCGTCGGCGTATAGGCGCATCCGGCGTCACTCCACGAATCCGGCCGCGCCGTCCTCATTCTCGCCGATGGCGCGGTCGATTTCCTCCCGGTTTGCCGCGGCGTACTCCCGGGCGGCCTCCAGGTCGGCGGGAGTCAAACTGAGATAGGCTCGGAGGACGGGGGCGGCGGACGCACCCAGCCGGCGGTAGTTCACCAGTACCCAGATGGGAATGCGCGTTTCACGGATGCAGGCATCCCCGCCGCAGCGATCCGGCTTCTTGGAAATCCAGCTGGCGGTTATGGTCATCGGTCGATCTCCTGAAAGGCTCCGTGTCCTCTACCTCTGCCCCTGCGCACGAACAATCCGTTTTCCCCGGCGGCATTTCGCCGTAGACGACGGCGAGACGCCTTGCACCGAATGGGCCTCCTTGTACGCGGGCGCACGACATGGTTTGTGATCACGCCGCCCGGCGATAAAGGCGCTGTCGAGATGCCTGAGCTTGCTGGCGTTCCCAGAATGCCTTCAGCGACTTGTCCTCGCTCAGGGCGTCGCCACGCAACGGGAGTATCGCCTCCGTCCCTTCCTCTCACCAGAACTTTTCCGTACGCGCCCGAGGCGCACGAACTTCGCGCTTTGCTTACCTCCACCGCAAGTCTATAATCTCAAAAGATAGTTCCCGCCAGGAAAGGTTCCTCCATGCCGCTCGACTGGAAGCCGTTTGTCGATCTTGTCCGTCCGCATCAGCGTTTTTTGCTGACCACGCACGTCCGGCCGGACGGTGACGGCCTCGGATCGATGTCGGCGCTGGCCGACGTGCTGGAAGCGGAAGGCAAGAGCGTCCGCCTGGTCGTCGCCAGTTCATTGCCGTCGCGCTACGACTTTCTCGATCCGAAAAGGCGTGTGCGTCAGTTCACCTTGCCCGGCGCCGAATACCGCGATGCGGAAGTCGTGGTAGTACTCGATACCGGCGCCTGGGGCCAGCTAGGCGATTTCGGGACTTTTTTACGCTCGTTGACGGTCCCCAAAGTAGTGATCGATCACCACCTGACGCAAGACGACCTCGGCGCCGTGCGGCTGGTGGACGCGACGGCCGAGGCTACGGGGCGGCTCGTTTTCGAGGCGGCTGCCGCGCTGGGCGTCCCACTGCCGAAAAGCGCCGCCCATGCGTTATTCGTCGCGGTCGCTATGGACACCGGCTGGTTCCGCCACCAAAACACCACGCCGGCCACATTCACGCTGGCGGCCCGGTTGCAGGAGGCCGGCGCGCGGCCGACCGATGCCTACGAGAGTTTGTTTGAGGGCGTCACACTCGGCCGACTGAAACTGACCGGCCTCGTCCTCCAGCGCCTCCAACGCACCCATGACGGCCGCACGGCGTATACCGAGATCCACAAAGGAGATTATGAGGCGGCCGGCGCCACACCGCAGGACAGCGAAGACTTAATCAATTACGTTCGCAGCGTGGACGGCGTGGAGGTCGGCCTCTTTTTCATGGAGCAGCCGCGCGGCGGCGTGAAGGTTAGCTTCCGGTCGCGCTCGCGCATCGACGTGGCTCGCATTGCCGAGACGTTCGGCGGCGGCGGCCATCGCCTAGCTTCCGGCGCCACCCTGCCTGATCCGCTCGACGATGCCCGCACGCGCGTCCTGACCGCCGTCGCCGCGGCCCTCGACGCTCCCGCCTAATTACCTCCTGCTGGAGTCCGCAACCATGGGCACCCACGACAGTGGAAATGGCAACGGCGTTCCGTTCCGGCTGACGTTGCGCGAGTTGCCCTTGCCGGTTCGGCTGGTCCTCTCGCTTTTCCTGATGGCCGTCGGCCTGGGCTATTTCTCGGCCCTGGTGCAACTGCACTTCCAGAACGCCAGCCCCGGCGAATCGCTGCCGTCGTTGGACGACGTCGTAGAGATTTTCTCTGGCGTGGAGAACTGGTCGGGCAAGAAACCCCCGCCGCCGAAGTCGGTCAGCAAGCTGGAACGGCTGGTCATGGCTTCGGAGGACGAGCCGACGGACAAGGGCGCCAGCATGGCCCGGGCCTTCTTCATGGGCGACAGCGGCTACAAGAAGAAGATCGAAAAAGACCCGCCGATTGAGCCGAAACTGCATGAGGAACGCGAGGGAGAACGCCTGGCGGTGCAGGCCTGGATTAACACGCCCGACGACAAGCCCGACTTGCTGCGGCAAAAAGCCTACGAGAACGACGCCCTGCCCCTGCCGGCGGCGCTGGCCAATCATCCCATCACGAAGGGCTATTTAGACGACGGCAAGGTCAAGGTGCGGTCGCTCATCCAAGATCGCTGCTCGAAATGCCACGAAGACGCCAGCCAGGCGGGACACAAAAGCCTCGGCGATTACGCCGACTTCGCCGACGTGCTGGCCATCCCGCAGGTCGGCCATACGAGCCGGCAGATGACCCTGGACCACCTGACGCAGACCACGCACCTGCACCTTCTCAGCTTCAGTATGTTGTGGACGCTGACCGGCTTGATCTTCGCCTTCAGCAGCTATCCGACGTGGGTACGCTGCATTCTGGCGCCGGTGGTGCTGCTGGCCCAAGTGGCGGACGTGAGTTGTTGGTGGCTGGCCCGGTTGGACGGCGTCGGCCCCTACTTCGCCCTTGCCATTATCGGCACGGGCTCGGTCGTCGGTTTCGGTTTGTTCCTACAAATCGTATTGAGCCTGTTCAATATGTACCGGTGGCCTGGCCGGGTGATGTTGGCACTGCTGTTGGGCGGCGCGGTCGCCGGTTGCGTTGCGCTTGAACCCATCATCGACGGCCAGCTGGCGCGCGAGAAGGCGTCCACGACAAGCGCGCCGGCCGCGCCGGCGAAGTAACAACGCCCCGTTCAGGCGACTTCAGGGAGCAATTGTCACCGAAAATACCTGACCCGCCACGGGGTCCAGGTAGCGCATCACCCTTTGGGTATCGCGCCACCAGCCGGAGTTGTAAGTGAACTGAACTTTGTACCGGCCCGGCTTGTCAAACGTCCCCAGGTCGCGCAAGTCGATGGTATGGCTATGGGAATTGGCGGGCGTCAGTAAAAACAACGCGAGCTTAGTTTCTAATAATGACTGTTCCAGGGTTTTATTGTCGTCCTTAAGATGCCCTAGAGGGTCGTTGCCTAACTTGGGCGCCTTTTTCTCGCCGTCCGGCCCGATCACCTTCAGGGACCAGAAAAGGGTCGCGTCTGGAGAATCGGGCAGTCTCGGGAAGAACGATTCCGTGTAACTGACCAAGGAGACTCGCACCGGCATCGGTTCCTTCAGGCGGAATTCATACGCGGCTTTCTCAGGAATTACGTCGAAACTCGCTATGCTCACCCGGTCCCTAAAGGGATAGGTGAAGTAGTTGTCCAGTCGGGCTTGTAGGACGCCCACGGTCCCTATGCCCACATTGTTTTTGTCCCACCGCTCGCCCGGCATTTCTTCCGGCAAGTTCTTGACGGTCCCCTGAGGCCAACGAATGCTATAGCCGGGATAGGAGTAGCCCTCAAAAAACTTCCTTTCCGACTTTTGCGCGTCGGGCGGCCATCGATCAGCGTCCAGGTCGGAGTAGCGTTCTTTCCAGTGAAACTGATCATCTTCCGCTTGGTAGACGGTCCCGCCGCGCCGCATGGTAAACGGCGCGTAGAGGCAGACGCGCTGGACGTGATCCGGATCCCGCATCAAGAAGAAAAAGGGTTCGTTCTCGCAGACGCCGTTCGTGACGTCCTTCCATGTCGCCCCTTCGTCTTCGGAGAGCAGGACGAGACATTTTTCGTGGTTTTTCCGCGCGGCGATGGCGAACATCCGACCGCCCGGCAGCCGGAGCATTTCAACGAAATCATGGCCGTCGTCCACGCGCTCCCAGGCGTCGCCGGCGTCCCGAGAGCGGTACAAACCCGGGCGCCGGATTTGTTTCTGCTTGTCACCGCGTTGTGCTGACGGCCAAAGGGTCCTAACCGTCTCCTGCCAGCCGGCGCGCGTCAGGAAGTAGAAGAGGGTTTCGTCCTCCGGGCCGGCCGTCACAAAGACCCCTCCCGGCTCCGGCGTCCCCTTGCCTTGGAGTAATTTCCACTCCTTTTTATCTTTACCGGCGCGGAAGAGGCCGGTCTCGGTCGAGGCGAATACGTATTTGCCCTGGAGGGCGACGCTGCCAATGGGTCGGCGTTCCTCTTCTCCGCGCGTCTTCTCAGCCGATTTAGGCGCGTCCGCCCAACATCGATTTGCCGACGGCCCAAACGCAAGGGCGAGGCCGACGAGATTGGTTATGCCCAGAACGACAGTAACCTTTTTGATGAACCTCATGGGCCGAACGCCTCCTTTCGCATGGACGACCTCGCGGGGGCGAACGAGTATCAAGGCGACCTTTCCCGCAGGAAGCGGCGACCCTATGTGGCATCATGACAGGGAAGTGCAATATTTTCCAGTCGTTGGTACTTGTTAGGCGTCCCATTTCCTTACGGTTGTACTCTCAGGATTTCCCCGGAGAAAACCGCGGAGACTTGAGGCATGAAGATTGTTATGCCCGGAGGAACAGGACAAATAGGCACACTGCTCGCCCGCGCCTTCGTCGCGGACGGCCATGAAGTGGCGGTTCTCAGCCGCACTCCTAAGAACGCTCCTTGGCGGATGGTCGGCTGGGACGCTCAAACAATAGGCGAATGGGCCGCCGAAATCGACGGGGCGGATGTCGTTATCAACTTGGCCGGGCGGGGCGTCAACTGCCGATATAATGCCGAGAATCGCCGTCTCATCAAAGATTCCAGGATTCAATCGACACTCGCCATAGGGGAAGCCATTGCCCGAGCCGCCCGTGCCCCCCGCGTTTGGCTGCAAGCCAGCACCGCTACGATCTACGCCCATCGCTACGACGCCCCGAACGACGAGGCGACAGGCGTCCTGGGTGGCTCTGAAGAGGGAACCCCGGAGACCTGGCGCTTCAGTATCGAGGTTGCGAAGTCATGGGAACAAGCTGCCAACGAAGTCAACCTTCCGCAAACCCGGAGGGTGTTGCTTCGCTCGGCTATGACGATGAGTCCAGATCCCGGCGGGGTTTTCGACGTCCTGTCGGGGCTGGTCCGTTGGGGGTTTGGCGGGGCCAGTGGAAATGGCCGCCAGTACGTATCGTGGATTCATGATCGGGACTTCGTCCGAGCTGTTTATTGGCTAATCGAACACCCTGAGTTGGCCGGGCCGGTCAACCTCACTTCGCCAAACCCGATGCTCAACGCGGAGTTTATGCACACCCTGCGGGCCGCCTGGGGGATCGGCTTCGGTTTGCCGGCCGCGAAGTGGATGCTCGAAATCGGCACCCTCTTCCTGCGAACCGAAACGGAATTGATCCTGAAAAGTCGGCGCGTTGTCCCGGGCCGATTGCTACAGTCGGGTTTCGTGTTCCAGTTCCCGGCGTGGGCCGAGGCGGCTGCGGATCTATGCCGTCGTTGGCGGGAATTGCGTAAAAGCACTATCGGCGCCGCAGCCATTTAAGGAGATTTACCGATCTCAGGCACGGAAAGGCCGCGGCAGATTTTCCGCGCCAGGCTATCGGAAATTTCCGTGTGGCGCGGCACGGCTTCGGTCTGGCCGGTTCGGGGGTTCATCCATAAGGAGTGTCCGCGCCCCTCGCGCTTCAGTACGCAGCCGTGCTTACGCAGGTGCTTCAGCAACCCGGTTCGCTTCATCCGACCGTCACCGTCTCGCGGATCGCGTCGGCGGGTACGCCGCGCAGACCATCTTCTCGGCGGTCCTCCAGGATCAGGGCAATGGCATCCGCCAGGCTCGCCCGGCATTCCTCAATGGTGCGGCCCTGGCCGTTGGCTCCGGGGATTTCCGGACAGTAGCCGATGTACCAGTCGTTGTCGCGTTCGATGACCGCCGTAAACTCATTTCGCATGGCCACCACCAAATAGAGCCGCCGAACGACCCGCTCAGCAGGTGGGGCCGCCGGAGGGCCAGTATACCACGGAAGGGCGTGATGCCGCCCCGCTCTACTGTAGCGGATTGTTCCGCGTTCATTACTCTCGTAGGTCCGGCAGCAGGATCGCCTGCCCGAACCAGTCTCGCGCCGCCTCTTCCGGCCGCGGACTCGCGAACCCCTCTCGCCCGTAGTTGTACGACTCGCCCTCCGCGCCCTCCGCGATCATCGGCGCGGCGTCATCGGCCACCAGCTCAACGACGGAGGCCACCACGGCGAACCCTTGCGGCGTCAGGACGTGGTCGCGGAGACCCTCCAGCGCCGCCGGGAACAGCCGAACCCGCGTAGGCCAGCGGCCGTACCGGGCGCGGAAGCCGTCGATGGCCGCGCAAACACGAATCCAGCCGGCGTCGTCGCCATTCGGCACTGTTCACCCCCCTCATCGCCGAACAATGATTAGACAGCGAAGCACCCGCTAACGCAGCAAGATATTGCGGCCTATCATCTCGCCGGCCTTTATTGTCCGAAAATAGGACTCGGAAAGATAGGGTAATATCTGGCGGCGCGCTGTCAACGAAATTCGAGGCCGATTCTATAACCTACCGGACAAGTCCTCTACCGCTATTGATCCGGATTGGCCCGTTAGATTTACGACGTGGCGTCACGGCGGATCATATCCCCCGCGCGTCCACGGATTGCAGCGGCAGATGCGCCACACGCCCTTGCACGCCCCGCGCACGGGGCCGTGTTTATTGACGGCTTCGATGAAATACTCGCTGCAACTCGGCTCAAATCGGCACACGCAAGGCAGCACCGGCCGTAGGCACACTTGATAAAAGCGCACGCCGCCGATCAGGAATGTCCTTAATGCGTAGCGGAACGGGGCAACGATCTTTTCCATCACGGCCGTCGGCCCTCTTGTCCCAGCTTGCGCGCCGCCTGGCGCACCAATCGCGGCAGCGCCCTTTTCAGCTCTTCTAACTCCGGCTGGTCCGGCCGGCGCGGCACTAGCACAAGGTCGAGGCCGGCCGGCATCTCTTGCCTCGTGAGGCGAAACGCCTCACGGTAGAGGCGGCGCATCCGATTGCGGTGGACCGCGTTGCCGTTCTTACGCGACACCGACAGGCCCAAACGTGAATGCGCCAGGCCGTTTTCGCATACGTAGACGATCAGCTTTCCGTCGGCGGCTGAACGCCGGCGGTCGAAGACGCGCTTGAAATCAGGCGGCCGGCGTAGGTGTTCATGCGGCCGGAAGGCGAAAGGCGATCCATCCGGCGCGGTCATGCGTTGCTCCACGGCAGGCCGGCGCGCGGGTTCTGCGGATGAAGACGGGCGAACTCCTCGATTAGCTCGCGTTCATGGCCGTCCGCGGCGGCCGCCGCCACGATCTTGATCTCGATGTACTGGTTGCCGCCCGCGATGCCGTGGCCGCGCAGCCGTAAACGGGCGCCGCTGGACGCGCCGGCCGGAACTTTCACCGTCAGCCGTGAACCGTCCAACGTGGGCACCTCAATTTTCGTTCCCAGCATGGCCTCGACAGCGGATATTGGCGCTTCCAATAGTATATCTTTCCCTTCCCGGCGAAAATACGGATGCGGTCGGATGTGCAGCTTGACGTACAAATCGGCGCCGCCCGGCCCTTGACCGGGGACGCGCAATCGTTGACCGTCTTGTATACCGGGCGGCGCCTTCACCTCCAATTCGTGGTCGTCGAAGGCGATAGTGATGCTGCCGCCGATGGCCGCCGTCTCAAAAGGAATCGTCGCCTCCGTTTCCACGTCGGCGGGCCGAGGGGGGGGGCGCCGCGCCCGCCCTCCGCGCGTGCGGCCGCCGAAGATTTCTTCCGGGTCGATGTGTCCGCCGCCCATTCCGCCTGTGAATTGGCGGAGAACGTCATTCAAGTCTTGCGGGTTGATGTTGCCGAACGGATTACCGCCGCCTCCGCTTCCTCCGAACGGATTGCCGCTCGGTTCGGTCGTGCCGAAGCGGTCATACTGGGCGCGTTTTTGTTCATCGCCGAGTACGTCATAGGCGCCCTGGACTTCCTTGAAGCGGGCTTCGGCTTGTTTGTCGCCGGGGTTGCGGTCGGGATGGAACTGTCGGGCCAGCTTGCGGTAGGCTTTTTTGAGTTCGGCCTCGGAAGCGCCGCGCTTGACGCCCAGAGTTTCATAGAGGTCGCGGGCCATGATCGCTCCACCGGCCGCGGCGGCGCGGCGTGACGAGGAAAAGGAACCATCCCTATTTTAGCGCACAGGGGCGATATGGCCAACCGGCGCCCTCGCACCCCGGACTCACGAGTACGTTCGCCCGGGGCTTTATCTGAATCGCCCTCCGGACTCAAGACGCAGGCGGCATCAGTCTTGGAGCCCCTTAGGGCGACTGAGATAAAGCCCCGGGCGAACGTACTCGTGAGTCCGGGGTGCGAAGCTTACGCCAAGCCGTCTTCTCGCAAAAGGTCCAACGTCTTCCCCACCGCGTCGATGGTGCGCTCCACATCCTCTTCGCTATGCGCCGCAGTGGTCATGCCGCCGAGGCCGAACAAGTCCACGCCATGTAGCAGCATTCCCTGGCGGACGGCGAACGTCAGCCGCGCGTCGCGCGGGCAATCGAGTCTATTCAGATCGCCATTGTAGGGTATGAAATCGTCGCTGCTGGGTCGCGGCCCCTGATAGCCCGGCAACAAGTGAAACATCGAGAACTCGCCGTAAGCGATCCAGGAGGCGCCGCGCTCCGCAAATAACTGGTTGAGCCGTTGCCGTAGCAACCGGCCTATTTCGCTGGCCTTGCGGCACGGCTCGCCGTTCGCCACGATCTGCAACGCAGCCACGCCGGCCGCCGCTGACAGCGGGTTGGCGTTGAACGTGCCAGGATGCCTCATCTTCGCCTTACCAGTGCGATATTCCAGGTGCGCGAGAACGTCGGCACGTCCGGCCACGCAGCCGCCCGGCAAGCCGCCGGCCAAAATCTTGGCCAACGTGGTCAGGTCCGGGCGGACGCCGTAATGCTCCTGCGCCCCGCCCGGCGCTACGCGGAAGCCCGTAATAACTTCATCAAAGATCAACAATTTATTATGACGGATGGTGATCTCGCGCAGGGCGTGCAGAAAGGGGCCGCGGATGGGCACGGTTCCCCAATGGCCGCCGGTCGGCTCCAGGATGACGCAGCCGATTTGCGGGTCCGCCTTCAGCGCGCGGTCAACGGCGTCAGGATCGTTCGGCGCCGCCACGATGGTCAGGCTGGCAACCTCGGCCGGGACGCCGGGCGGGGCTGCGCCGTCATAAGGCGCGTCGGCGGCGGCGATGACGAAATCGTGCCAGCCGTGGAAGTGGCCGGCGAACTTCAGCACCTTGGGCCGGCCTGTGAAGAGTCGCGCCAGCCGCAGGGCCATCAGCGTCGCCTCGGTGCCCGACGACGTGAAGCGCACCGTCTCCGCCGAAGGTACGAGACGTTTAACGAGTTCGCCCCATTCAATCTCTTTTTCGTGGCACGCGCCCGGATGCGTCGCCCGCTCTATTTGCCGCTGTACCGCTTCGACCACCGCCGGATGGCTATGGCCCAAAAGCAGCGCCCCGTGGCCGGACCAGTAATCAACGAGTTCCTTGCCCTCGACGGTCCACTTATGGCTGCCGGCCGCCCGGTCTACGTAGACGGGGAACGGTTCAAGTCGGCGTGCGTCATGGGTGACGCCGTGCGGGAAGACGGCACTAGCTCGCTCATGTAGCTTGCGCGACAGCGGAAACTCCGCGGCGTAGCGCTCGGCCAGCGAACGGCGCGAAGCGACCAATGGGGACATGCCTGCCTCCTGGGGCGAACGGCCGGGCGGTCTTTCTCGGAACTTCAAAGCCACACACGGCGTCTCATGTCAGGTAGAATACGTTTTGCGTAGTGGCGCGGCCTATCGCCGCATCCCGTCCATTGTCCGACATTCGAGGAAGTTTCATGAAAACGTTGGTGAAGGTCGTGGGAGCGGTATTGTGCATGGCGGCTACGGTACAGGCCGCTGAAGTGGCCGATCTGGTGTCGCAGCTAAAGGGCAAAGACCCGGAAATGCGCCGCGCCGCCGCTAAGGAGTTGGGCGAAGCCGGCGCCGACGCCAAGACGGCGGTGCCCGCCCTGTCGCTGGCGCTGAAGGACGAAGACTGGCACGTGCGCCGTTTCTCGGCGCTGGCGCTGGCCAGCATCGGCCCTGACGCCGGCAAGGCGACGCCGAACCTGATCGCGGTCCTAAATGACGGCAAGGAAAAGAAAGAAGTGCAAGAGGCGGCTGCTGAGGCGCTGGGCAAACTGGGCGCCGGCTCGGTGGACGCTCTGGTCACGGTGGTCAAGGACGGCAAGCGGGATCCGATGATCCGTAAGAAAGCCATCGAAGGTCTCGGCGCCATCGGTCCCGACGCCAAGTCGGCCGTGCCTGTGCTTACGGACGCCATTAAGGATGGAAACGTGCGCATCGACGCGGCCATCGCGCTGGGCGCCATCGGACCCAATGCCAAGTCGGCCGTGGACGTGCTGACCGAAACGGCCGGCGACAAGAAGAACAAGAAGGACAAGGCGTTCAAACAGGCCGTCAACGAGGCACTGAAGAAGATCAACGCGAAGTCATAATGTTCATCGTCGAATTGACCACGAAGACGGGAAAAGTTTGCGAGTCGCACGCCACCTATGAGGAGGCGAAAAGGCGCGTGGAACAGTTCCCCGCTGAGAGCCTAACCGATATGCCGCTTCTCTTCGAGGAGTTGCCGGACGGCTCTCAGCGGTTGGTGCGTGAAGACGGCAAGCCGTTGCAATGGCATCGGCTGCCGGACGATAGACCGGCCGGCCCCGATGAGGCGTTGCCGTTGTGCGATGAATCTTCCGGCCTTCTCGGCGAAGGACGTTGGACGCTGGTGGAGCGGCCAGGGCCACAGGATGACGAGTGGGACGACGAGCCGCTCCCGCTCAGTGAAGACTAATTACGGGCGCCGCGCCGGCCGCCGGCACAACCTCGCCGATCACGGCCGCGTCGATGCAGCCGGCGCGGTGAAGCGCCTCCAACGTCGCGGCGACGGCCTCCGCCGGGACCGCGCCTAACAAACCGCCGGACGTTTGCGGATCGAATAGCCATGCTGGCGGCGCTACCTTTCCCTGAATCCTGCAAGCGGTATGAGCGTTGCCGGCGTGAAGGGAGCTGACGACGCCCTGAGAAACCACCTCGTCGAATCCCTGATATAAGCGAACCGCTTTGGTTGTTAATCGCGCGGAAACACCGCTGGCGTCCAGCATTTCCAGAAGATGGCCCGCGAGGCCGAATCCCGTCACGTCCGTGCAGGCCGTGACGCCAGCGTCGCGGAATACTACAGAAGCCGGGCCGTTGGAGAGCAGCATCCCAGCGATCAGCGGCGTAAACCAGGCGGCCCGGCATTCGCCGCGCATCCATGCGGCCAGAATTGCCCCACTTCCGAGGGGCTTTGTCAAAATGAGCCGGTCGCCGGGTCTCAGCTTGCTCTTCTGAAACAATCGGCCTTCCTCCGCGAAGCCCGTAACGGCGAAACCGAGGGCCAAGTCGGTCCCCTCCGTGGTGTGCCCTCCTGTCAGGACTACGCCGACCTGCCCGAACGTATGCACCGCACCGGAAAGCAGTTCGTAGAGCTGAGCTTCCTGAATCGGCCCACGGGCATTGGGGATCGTGGCGATGGCCAGCGCCGAAAACGGCCGGGCGTTCATGGCGTACAGGTCGCTGATGGCGTTCAGAGCGGCGATACGGCCGAATAGGTACGGATCGTCGAGGAACGCTTTGAAGTAATCGACCGTCTGCACTTCCAGCAGATGTTCCGGGTCGGGGCCGAACAACTCCGGCTTTACGCGATGGACCGCCGCGTCTTCGCCGCCTTTCACGCCTAGCAGGACGCGCGGGTCGTCGGGCAGGTCGAGCCGCTTCAATACGGCGGACAGCACATCACCGGATATTTTCGATCCGCAACCGCCGCAACGCATCAACGGTTCTACCAGCCCTGAGCGCGAGCGAGCGGTTTCGCTTAATCCCTCGCTCGCGCTCAGGGCTGGTAAAGTCGGCGGCGTCATCTTGTGCATCCACGCGTGGTCGATGCGATCCTTGAGCCGCCGCGCCCAGCGCCCAGTTAGGACGAGCGGCCCATAGCGTAGAACGGCCCGTCCGTCCGCTGTGTTGAGGAGGGTCAGGTAAAACGGCCGCGGCCGGAATGGCCGAAGCGGCTTCTCGCGCAGGAACGCGGCCACATTATCGAAAAGGACGGCCCCTTCACGGACCGCATATACGCCGTTCTTCGGCAGGCCAGGATGCGACTCGAAGGCGACGCAATCGCCGGTGCCAAAGACGGCCGGATCGGCCAACGACTGAAGCGTGTCACGAACGCGCAGGAAGCCGGCGGCGTCCACGGGTAGGCCGCTGTCGCGGAGCAGCCGATGCGAGGCCGCCTGCGTAGCCCAAAGCACGGCGTCGCACTCGACGCGCTTGCCGTCGTCCAGCAGCACGAAGCCGTCGCCGGCCCCGGTCACGCGGGCGTCCACACGGAAGTCGATGGCGCGCTCGCGGAACGCCTCTTCAAACACCCGCGCGGTCGCGGCGGGAAACTCCGGCAGAAGCCGCGTATTGCCCTGAAGCAGAGTGAGGCGGAAACCCGAATGCCGGCCCAATCGCTTGTGGAGAGCCAGCGCCAGTTCACAGCCGCTGGCCCCGCCGCCGACGACGACTAAATGAAACGGTCCCGGACGCTTGGTTAGACGTTCTTCCAGCGCGTCGATCTGGCGCAGCAGACCGCCAAGCGGACGGAGGATTATCGAGGCGTCGGAGTCGGCCGCATGATCGGGCAGGGCCGGCAATGAGCCGAGGCCGAGCGAAAGTACGTCGTAAACGAGCGGCGGCCGGTCGGCGAAGCGGACGCGGCGGCCAACTGGATCGACGCCAGTTACGCGCTCGGCCACAAAGCGGACTCTCGCCGATTGGCAGAGACGCACAAGGTCGATGGTTATTTCGTCGAGGGGATATTCGCCGCCGATGTGGGCGGGGACCATCGCCGAATAGGGAACAGTCGCGGCCTCGTTGACAAGCGTCACGGCCACGCCCGGCATGGGCCGCATCGTCCAACGCTTGACGAAGACAAGATGGGCGTTGCCGGCGCCGACGAGGACGACGGTTTTTTCAATCGGGAAAGTTGAATTGTTAGAGTTCATTGATTGTGGCCAGCCGGCGCTTGGTTGGACTTGTTCTTTTAATATCGCAATAGCGGAAAGGCTTGAAGCAGCTTGTCTTGAGCGGGGCCGATGAATTCTATTTCGACGCATCGCAACTCATCGGAGTCGTACAAACCTTCAACCGAGTAACTCCCATCACCAAATCCGGAGGAGACGACCAGCAAATTATGTCCGCTGCCCGCGTCCAGTACAACTTCACCCCAGAGCCGGTCGTTTATAGATTCCTGTACGAGATGAAAAGTGTCATTCGTCTCAACATGGAAGTAGAAAAGAGTGTGTTCGGCATAGAAGGGGAAAGTTTGAAGATAAGCAATGATTCGCTCCTCCATTTCCGCCGATATCGGCTCATCAAATTCAGAGCGAAGGACGTTTACTTCATGCGATTTTAGGCCGAACTTTCTGCCGATCAACCTTGCAACTTGTTCATTATGAGCCGGGCTGCACAGGCAGCCCACTCGCGCGGGCCCGACTTCTCGCCAACCCGCTTGATAAGCTCGCTCGTCCACTGCGACGACGGTCGCCGAATCGACGGGAATAAGACCCAAGGGCCGTCGCGCTTGGGCAACTCCAGGTCGCAAGCGCACGCCAATTCTGGCAAGACGCTCGCCCCCTTCGGGATAACGGACAATCATACCCCAAACCGAGTATCGACCTGGTGGAACGCCCTGAATCCGAACCGGACTTTCGATATACATCGGATCGGCCAGGAGAATCGTGCCAGACGAAATGTGCAACTCACCAATCATCGCCTGGCGGATGGTCGGCGGTTCATCGGCCTGTTTGCGTTTGTGCCAGTTCCACACGCGACGTTTCCTTATGCTTTGGCTACGCTTCGTCAAAACGCGCCGATTAGCGCCCTGCTTCGCTCAACAAAGCGTCGAGGCGCCCCGCTAATTCGGCCGGCAATGTTGTTAGCAAATCGCGCTGGATTAGTCCCACCTCAATCAAATCGCGCAGGTGAACCCGATCCTGATCGCGGTTGGCCATAAGCTTCATGCGTACCAGGCCTGCCACGGAAACCACTTGCTTGCCCGGTTCCAGCTGTTCGCGTTCTTCGATGGCCGGCGAAGGCAGCGGACACTCCGGCCGCACTTTCTCGTCCGCCCACAGCAGGTGTACCCCTTTGCGCGGGTTCGGATCCGTTCGCTCCAGAAACATGCCGACGCCCATCACCTCGAAGTAATCCATCGCTACGCTGGCGGCGGCGGCGCGCGCCTTGGGTAGATCCGCGCGCCGCAAGAGAATATCCACATCCTTGGTTGTACGAACGGCCGCGGGATCTTTGGTCGCCACCCACAGCGCTACCGCCTGACCGCCAACCAAGGCGTAAGCAACCCCGGCTTCCTCCAGGGCGCGGGCGATCCGTTGCAACCGATCCGTCACTTCATCGAGGGCCATAAGGTATTGCTCCCAAATACCTGGTGCGGACGAGATGAGGTTCGCAGACATGCTTTGTTCCTCGGCGCAAGCGCCGCTCGATGCTATCCTACCGCTTCAACCCATACCCCTTGATCTTACGATCTAGCGTCGAGCGCTCAATGTTAAGAATCGCGGCCGCCTGGCTCTTGTTCCAGTCGGTGTGGGCCAACGTATGCAGAATGTGCCTCTTTTCGACCTCCTCCAACGGCAGCGATTCATACGGCGGCGGACTGCCGGACGACCCAGGCGTGTTCATCTCCAACGATGACAGCCAAATGTCACTGACATCCACCACCGGCCCCTGGCCCAGCGCCACCGCGCGCTCGATGACGTTTCGCAGTTCGCGGACGTTGCCCGGCCAGTGATATTCCATCATCTTCGCCATCGCCGCCGGCGTGAAATCGCGGATCTTGCGGCCCGTCTCACGCACGAACTTCCGTAGGAAATGCTTGGCCAAAAGCGGTACGTCGCTCTTCCGTTCGCGCAACGACGGCACAAGGATCTCCACCACTTGTAAGCGGAAAAACAGGTCGCGGCGGAAGCGGCCGTCGCGCATGGCCTGCTCCAACGGCTGATTGGTCGCCGCCACCACGCGCACGTCCACCTTGATCGGCGTGCCGCCGCCGACGCGCTCGAACGGATGCCCCTCCAACACGCGCAGCAGCTTCGCCTGGGCGCCGACCGCCATCTCGCCGATCTCGTCCAGGAAGATCGTGCCGTGATTGGCCGCCTCGAACTTGCCCACCTTCTTCTCCGTCGCCCCGGTGAACGAGCCTTTTTCGTGGCCAAACAGCTCGCTTTCCAACAGCGATTCCGTAATGGCGGCGCAATTGAGGCAGATAAACGGTCCCTGTTTGCGTTGGCTGGAAGTATGCACCGCCCGCGCTACCAGCTCCTTACCGGAGCCGCTTTCGCCGCGAATCAGGCAAGCCGCGTTGGTGCCGGCCACGAGGCCGATCTGCGACTCAACTTTGCGCAGGGCCGGGCTGTCGCCGACCAATTCGCTCTCGACGCGCAGCTGGTCGCGCAGTGAACGGTTCTCGGCCGTCAACGATTCCCGCAAGCGCAGCTGATGAACGGCGTTGCCAAGCTGTTTGGCGACCGCGACGGTGAACTCCAGGTCTTCGGCGTCGAGCGCCTTGTGCGGGTCGGTGCAGTACAGATGAATCAGGCCGAGTACGCGGTCGCCGTGCAGCACTGGGGCGCAAATCAGGCTGGTCGCGCCAAGCTCGGACAGGCTCTCGCGGCTGCGCAGATGACGGTCGCGCGCCACGTCCTCGGCAAGGACGGCCTCGCGGCTGCCCAGGACTTCGTTGCTGACGTATTCGGAGACGGGCGTGTAGGCGCGGACGCTCGGGTCGCGGTGACGATGGGCCGTCACTTCCAGTTCGGCGCCGCGCTGCGACTTGACGCCGGCCCGCTCGATGGTCGTCACGCCTTCCTCTTGGAATGTCTCCGCCGCCGTCGTGAGAACGGCGCCGACTTCCGCGGGGATCGCTTCGAGAAGCGCGTCAAGGACGATACGGCACAGTTCCTCATACGTCAGGGCCGACGCCATATCGAGGGCCAGCCGGTAAAGCAAGGAAAGGTCGCGGCTGAGGGCGTGGCGCGCCCTGTGGCCCGCCGGCGCGCCCGCGGGGCCGTCGGCCTCCGGCAGCGCGGGTACGGGCGTCAAAAATCGCGTCTGGCCGATGCGTTTCTTGATCGACAGGCCTTCGGGCTGTTCTCCCAAACGGGGCAAGTCCGGCAAGCTGGCCATGTCCTCAACGAAAAGGAATCGGGTGTGGCCAAGCTGTATTTCGTCGTTGGGGGCCAGCTCGCGTTCCCCCTCGACGGCGGCGCCGTTGAGACGGGTGCCGTTGAGGCTGTCGAGGTCGCGGAGCCGCCAATGGGCGTCGTCGCAACAGACTTCGGCGTGTTCCCGACTACACAGATCGTCTTTAAGGACAATGCGGTTGGACGAGGCGCGGCCAAGGGTGCATGTTTGCCCTGATTGGAGAGGGAAAACATCGCCGAAGCCGTCGTCTCGACGAACCACAAGGTATGCTGTCGCGCCCGCGGACATAGGTTGCCTGGTCTTCCCGCAGTACGGTGATCGGTTGCGCTGTGTTGGCGTCTACCCAAGAATAGGGGAAACGCCATGCGCGGGGCAAGTCCTGACGCCACACCGTCAGGATCGGAGCCTTTACCCACGCGTCAAAATCGGCATCCTTACCTACACGATTCGCTTGAACGTCCTACTACGGCAAAGCCGGCTGGGCGCGGCTTATTCGCGGGGACTATCATGGCTTCTCTTTGTGTCCTTTGTGTCTTTGTGGTGAAACTTCTTTATGACCGTCCTCAACGACCGTCTTCGTCCCATCGTTGGCCCCGGCGGCATCCTTACTTCGCCCAGCGAATTGCTCGTCTACGAGTGCGACGGTTTCACCATCGAGAAAAATAAGCCCGACGTCGTCGTCTTTCCTACCACCGTCGAACAGATCGTGCAAATCGTTCGCGTTTGCGCGGACTTGAACGTGCCATTCCTGGCGCGCGGGGCCGGCACCAGCCTCTCCGGCGGCTGTCTGCCGGTCGGCGGCGGCGTGGTCATTTCCCTTTCGCGTATGAAGCGTATCCTCGAAGTCGATTATCGCAATCGCTTCGCCGTCGTCGAGCCGGGCGTCGTCAACCTCTGGCTAACCAACCACATCAAGGGTCAGGGCTGGCACTTCGCGCCTGACCCGTCGAGCCAGGGCGCTTGCACCATCGGCGGCAACGTCGCCACCAACTCCGGCGGACCGCACACCCTCAAGTACGGCGTCACCGTCAACCACGTCCTCGGCGTCGAGATCGTGCTGCCAGACGGCAGCGTCGTCCGCACCGGCGGCCCCGTCGAGGACAACCCCGGTTACGATTTGACCGGCGTCATCGTCGGTTCCGAGGGCACTTTCGGCGTCGTCACCAAAATCTGGGTGCGCATCACGCGCAATCCCGAAGCGTACCGCACACTGCTCGGCGTCTTCGAGACGGTGGACGACGCCACCAACACCATTAGCGATCTCATTGGAGCGGGCATCGTGCCGGCGGCGTTGGAGATGTTGGACAGTCTCATCCTCCAGGCCGTGGAGGCGGCGTTTCACTTCGGCTTCCCGCTGGACGCCGGCGCGGTGCTAATCATGGAGGTGGACGGCCTGAACGCCGGCCTCGACGCCGACGCCGAGCGCATCACGCAGGTGGCGAAGAATAACGGCGCCCGCGAGGTGCGCAAGGCCGACACCGAGGCGGAACGGCAGTTGTTGTGGAAGTCGCGCAAGCAGGCGTTCGGCGCCGTCGGCCGGCTGGCGCCGAGCTACTGCACCCAGGACGGCGTGGTGCCGCGCACCAAGCTGCCGCACATCCTGCGCTTCATCCAGGGCGTCGGCGCTAAATATAATCTGCGTATCTGTAATGTCTTCCATGCCGGCGACGGCAATATCCATCCGATCCTGCTGTTCGACGAGCGCGACGCGGATCAGGTGCGGCGCGTGCTGGCGGCCAGTCACGAAATCCTCGACGAGTGCATTAACGTGGGCGGCAGCGTGACCGGCGAACACGGCATCGGCGTGGAGAAGATCGACTTCATGCCGAAGCTGTTCACGCCGGAAGACTTGGGCATGATGCTGCGCTTAAGGTCGGCCTTCAACCCTGACGGCCGATGCAGTCCGCGCAAGATGCTGCCGACGGCCGGAGCGTGCATCGAGCCGACCAAGGCGGGCAGGCGGGCGGCGCTGTGACCGGTATAATCAAACAATCGTCGCGCTGGCGAGGGCGCCTGTGGGCCGCACGGACTTGGGGTAGCTGTTGAGATTGTGCCGGAAGGAGGCGGGGCTTTCAAGGCGATCCCACGTCGGCGCTCACAAACGGGACGAGATCGAGGGGCTAATCAAGCAGCTGGGGGGGCACGGCGATGGGCGGCGTGTCGAAGAAGACGGATTACGTCGTGGCCGGCGAGAACGCGGGGAGCGAGCTGGAGAAGGCGCGCGGGCTGGGGGCGGCGGTGCTGAGTGAGGAGGAGTTTGAGGAGATGATTGGGAGGAAGTGAGTGTCAGGGCTTTTGCCAGGTCACTACGCCCAGCACCGTTCGTTCGTAGATCCGCATCGCGTCGGTGATTTGCGTGCGCGTTGGCTCTGTGCGGGCCGCATCCAGTTTCTGGATAATCTCTTCGGCGACCAAGACTTGAGCCGCGGCGACGCTCCGAGAGACATTCAAATGCAAGTCGTAATCGGCCTGATTCCGATATTGGCGTAAGGCATGGAGGTCGGCTCCCGCCTCGCCAACCAGAAGGTTGCCGCAGTTTTGCAGCCGGAAGGAGAGGTAAGTGTGCGCCCGGTCGGCCCGCGGCACGGTGAAGCCGAGGTCTTCCAGCAGTCGGCGAGCGACGTGAAACGCGGCGTAGTATGCCCGACTGACGGAGGTACGCCACTCCGCTTTCGTTGACCCGCCCGCCAGAACGGCGGCGAGTTTGAGGAAGTCACGTTCGTTCATGCCGACGCCCACAGTCCCGGGACGAAGAAATGAACGTGCGTCGCCGGGCAGTGCTGAAAGAGGGCCGCAGTCCACCGGTGTTGAGCGGCAACGAGTTGCTCTACCTCGAACCCGGCCACGTCCATCTCGAAGACAATGGTTCGGTTATCCGCGATATCGGGATCATCCTGGAGCAGGACGCTGATGGACGCCGCGTGAGAAAAGACCTGTTGCGTCATTTCCGCGATACGGGGCAGGTAATCGGCTACGCCGTTTTCGGCCGCGAAAGCGACCACGTCGGCGGGAAGCGTCAAGGGCGGAGCGGTGGATGAAACGGACATGCAACACTCCTCAGCGCGCCTGTGTGAGCCGCACGGACTTGGGAAACTGTTGAGATTGTGCCGGAAGGAGGCGGGGCTTGCAAGGCGCTTTGAGGTATTTCTCGGCGCATTGCTGGGCGTGAAAGCAGACCGCATCATGCAGAGGCGTGGCGCTCTGGCTGCTTTGCAGCGCGACGACGCGATCGGCCTCGGCCTTCTTTACCCATTCTCGTGTCAACTTTTTCATAGAGAACTTTGCCCCTCGACACGATCTCTCGGAGGAACGAGTCGCCTTCCGTCAGACGCCAGTGCATATTCTGAGGCGTACGAACCAGCAGATCCATCGGGAAAGGCGCCGGAACCTCCCAGCGAATCCGGATCGCCTGGTCGTGCTGGTTGCGCGCCGGCATAATGACGAGGATGTCCACATCACTGTCGGCGTGAGGCGTTCCATAGGCATGGGAGCCAAACAGAATGATTCGCTCAGGATGAAATCGTTCGGCCACCGTGCGGGCATAGCGGCGAACGAGCCGCATGGATGTGTCCACTCCGCGAATGCTGCGCGGCGAGATGGGTTCAGACGGTTTTGGAGTCTTCTTCGCCATACGCTGATTATAGAGGTGGAGGAGGCGATACATAGCAGGCGATACATAAGAAAACAAAAAAGGCCAAGCACAACAAAAGCGACACCAAAATTACTCCGCCAGCCAGAGCTAGCGTGCCAACGATCACCCGACGAACGCCCCGCGCGCCCGGATTGCCTCTCGAACGAACGAAGACGATAAGCGTGCTAAGGCCGGCCAGGAAGAGTAAAGGGAGTAAAGCGCAGGCCCAAAAATACAGCTCCCAGTATAGATCGAAATTGGCGGGATCGAGGCCCCCGCCGTTCGTCTCCGACACGATAGCCCCGACGCCCAGCCCGCCAACGCCCAGCCCGCCGATGACGGCCAGCACGATTACAAGACAACTCGTCCGTTTCGTGTCGCGGCGTACATCCAGGTCGGCCGCGACGTTCCGTCCTCGTTCCCGACCGCGCAACGGTTCCTCGCACCACGGACACGTTATCCAAATGGCCTCCACAGTTCGGCCGCAGTGCGGACAGGACAACGCGCCCTCGCGCCGCTCCGGCCTTTCCGCCTGAATCGCGTCCGGTTCTCGTCCCGTCTCCGGTACCGACACCATCGCCAGACAACGCGGGCACGTCGCCGGCGAACCGCGTACCGATTCCGGTAGGACGAGGCCGACGCTACAGCTTGGGCACTTGATGCGCTCCGACATTGCGCCGCCTCCTTGTCGTCCTCAACCATCGAACCAGCCGTTTCGTCGCCGCCGTGATTTCAGCTTGCGCTTGCGGGCGAAAGACGACCCGGAATGGCGTCGTTGTCCGCGCAACGCCTGTCAGCCGACGCCGTAGCCGGTCAGATGTTGCAGCTCCGCCGGATGAAAGCCGAGTACGATGTCGCTTCGGGGGATGCCGGCCGCGACCAACTCCTCGCCGAGCCGGGCGTCGGTGCCGTTGTGTTCGATCCATACCTTGCCGTCGCGGATGTCGATGTGGATGATCGAGCCGTGGACGCGCCGGTCGCCGTTCCAACCCACCTGCACCACCTCATAATGGTCGCGGTCCCGGTCCATGACGGCCTCCGTCCGAACGTCCCCGTACGCCGGCTTGTAGCTGGCGTACTCCTCGATCAGGCGGCGGACGATCTCGCGATAATGGTCTAACGGATCCATTGCATCACCTTCTGCTGTTGGGCGTCGAAAACCAGAACGCGCAAACGCACGTCCGCGGCGACCAACTGACCCAGCGGCTCCGACAACACCGAGTCGTACACCCGGGTGGGCACACCGAGAAACAGCGAGCGCTCCGGGTCCGCATGGGACAGGACGGCCCGGTAGACCACGAACTGGCCTACCGCTTCCTGAAGGTCGCGCACAGGGGAATCGGCCACAAAACTCGCTATTTCGACGGCAATGCGCTCGCCGCCCCGCTCGGCGCCGATGGTCGCCCGCTCGGCGCCAAGGTCGATGAACAGCCGCCGGTCGCCGGAGGTTATTAGCAGGGGATCGTGCGTGATCGTCCAGCCGTCGTCTCGCAGCGCCTGAACCACCGCGTCGTGGTTAATGTTTCTCGCTGGCATATAGCAACGGCCCCCACTTCCCGAACCCCGCGGTTTCCGCAGCCGGGGCCGCCGCTGTTCATCCTACGCTGATTATACGCGATCAACCCGGGCGTCTGGAATAATCGACTGAGCGCGGGGTTTAACCAATCTTTCCACCGAAGCAAGAAATGAAGATAAAAACAAAAAAGGCCAAGCACAACAAAATCCCCACCAAAGTAAATGCGCCAGTCATAGCTAGTGTGCCGACGGCCACACGACGAAAGCTGATAGCACCCGGATTTCCTCTCGAACGAACAAAGACGATTAGCGTACTAAGGCCGGCCAGGAAGAGTAAAGGGACGGCCAAATAGAGCAGCGCCGAGTAGTCGCCCTGGGCGACCACGTCTGACACTATGAAGCCCACCAAACCAAGGCCCAGCCCACCGATGACGGCCAACCCAGCTACAAGACCAAGACGACCCGTCCGTTTCGTGTCGCGGCGTACATCAAGGTCGGCCGCGCCGTTCCGTTCTCGTTCCCGACCGCGCAACGGTTCCTCGCACCACGGGCACGTTATCCAAATGGCCTCCACAGTTCGGCCGCAGTGCGGACAGGACAACGCGCCCTCGCGCTCTTGCGGTCTCTCCGCCTGAATCGCATCGGGTTCTCGTCCCGTCTCCGGTACGGATACCATCGCCAAACAACGCGGGCACGTCGCCCCCGACCCGCGTACCGACTCCGGCAGGATGAGGCCGGCGCTGCAACTCGGGCACTTGATGCGCTCCCACATCACGCCGCCTCCTTTTTGTCCTCGACCGTCACCGGATAGCCTTGAACGAGCCGCATGGGTGTGTCCGCACCACTGAGGCTGTGCGGCGAGATGGGTTCCGCTGATCTTGGAGCTTTAATCGCCATACGCTGATTATAGACGTGCCTTACCCCTCTACTCAGCGGAACATCGGCGAGCAGGCGATAAATAAGAAAACCTCAAAGGCCAAGCACAACAAAAGCGACACCAAAGTTATTGCGCCAGCCAGAGCTAGCGTGCCAACGATCACCCGACGAACGCCGCTCGCGCCCGGATTGCCTCTCGAACGCACGAAGACGATTAGCGTGCTAAGGCCGGCCAGGAAGAGTAAAGGGAGTAAAGCGACGGCCACATAGACCAGTTCCGAGTAATTACCCTCGGCGATCACTTCCACCCCACCAACTAACGGCCACAAGCCCAGGTAACCAACGCCCGGCCCGCCGATGACGGCGAGTAAAACTAAAAGCCAACCCGTTCGCTTCGTATCGCGGCGTACATCTAGGTCGGCCGCGCCGTTCCGCCCTCGTTCCCGACCGCGCAACGGTTCCTCGCACCACGGGCACGTTATCCAAATGGCTTCCACAGTTCGGCCGCAGTGCGGACAGGACAACGCGCCCTCGCGCCGCTCCGGCCTGTCCGTCTGAACGGCGTCCGCTTCTCGCCGCGCCTCCAGCGCGGTTACCTCCGCCAGACAACGCGGGCACGTCCCCCGCGATCCGCGGAGGGGCACAGGTAGTAGCAGTGCGACGCCGCAGCTGGGGCACTTGATGCGCTCGGACGTCACGCCGCCTCCTTTTCGTCCTCGACCGTCACCGGATAGCCTTGAACGAGCCGCTGAGCCTGACGCACCACCTGTCCGGCCAGCAATCCCGCCGCGCCCAGCGACAACAGGAATACGATTTCGCTGGGGCGCGGCACTTTCCACGGACTTCCCGGAGCGTAATAGTCCGCCGAACCGATCAACGCGAAGGCGTAGCACCCCATCATGAGCGTGGCCGCCGCCATCGCCCCGAGCGTCGCGGCATAGATCAGACGGAGCGACAACCGCAGCGGCGCCGCGGCGATTACCAGGAAGTAGAGGAAGATCAGCGGACTGTGCGGCCCCGCGGTTCTGTCGGCGAGTAGCAGGGCCGAAACCATCGCAAGGTCCCAGAACGTGGCGACGTATTTGAGCGCGGGCGGAACCCAGCGGCGCGATAGGCAGACGTGAAGGGCGCCGACGGCAAGCGACCAGGCCAGCACGACGCTTGTTACCTTGAGGTTGTAGGCGTAGCGGAGAGAGGCATCGTCGGTGAGGACGAAGACGTTCAGCAAGTGATAGGCGTAGAAGCCAATGAGGGCGGCGGCGCGGATCAGGTTGACGCGCGTCTCGCCGGCCCAGGCTTCGAGGCGGCGGGCGTCGTCCCAGCGTAGGTTGCTCATGGTACAGCCCCGGATTGTATGGGAACCTTTACAAGCCTGAAGCGCAAGCGAAGGTGAAGGCAAAACCTTCGCTTGCGCATCAGGCTTGTATTGTCGCTCTCGATCAGACCCGCGCCGTTTCGAGAGCTTCCTTTCGGTCCAGCACCGACCGGCGGATCAGCACGACCAACTCCGTCGCCGGCGTCCGGGAGGCGGCGTGAACGCCGAGTTCCTTGGCGACGGCCAGGGCTTCTTCCTTTGTCAAACCGTCGAGACCGATTTGATCCAACTCGGTGTTGAGGCCATCGAGCGACGCATCCGCCGAGGCCGCTTTTTCCTCCAATTGCCGCACCTGCTGGGCCAGGTGTTGGACCTTGGCCGGATCAACCGGCTTGGACGACTGTGCAGGTTGCTGGAGCGATTCACGGCCTTCCAGGATCAGCCGGCGAAGGAGTTGAAGCACGTCCTGGGCCGTTGTCCTGACTCGCGTTTGGAGGCCGACTTCCTTGGCGAGAGTGATTGCTTCCGTCTTGTTCAGATTTTCCAGTCCGAGTCGGTCCAATTCGGCGGCCAATTCCGCGCGCGGCGTTTCGGACCCTGCGGACGCCCTTTGCTCCAGGTGCTTCACCTGTTGAGCGAGGTGCTGCAACTGGGCGTCGTTGAGGGTTCTCTCGGCGCCTCGTCCGCTGGGGCGCGACTTGCTTTTCAGCATCGGCAACAGTTTGGTCTGATGGAATTCTTGGGCTTGCACCAGCGACGCCGCCAAATGGGCGAAGTCCTGTTCCGCGAACGGTTCGAGCGCCTGGCACGTCTGTTCCAGGTCGTTGGCCTGTTTGGCGGCGCCGGCCGATTGCAGAGGCGCGGCCAGACTACGAAGGAATTGCTGTAAAACGGATACTTTCATTCTTGATCCTCGCTTTCACTTCTTTCAACGGGTGGCATTTGACTCCTCGCCGGTTGTTAGTGTTCTGAATGTTCCCTGCTTTGGCAAGGAAAATCCGCGCCGCGGCGCGCTTTTCTTTAGAATCATCCTCGTTCCCACGAAGAGCGTGGTAACGAGAAATTAGGGAGAACAAGTGCCTCAACCGCCGCCCGACTGGCAAATGCCGCCCGGCGTCAATCGTGGTCTGTGGGACTATCTCCATGACCCGGCGGTCGCGCGTAATTACGACGCCGGCCTGGCGGGGGTGTCGCTGCTGGACGTAGACCTGCGTTTCGTGGAAGAACACTGCCCGCGCCCCGGCCGGCTGCTCGACCTCGGTTGCGGTACGGGTCGATTGCTGTCTCGGTTGACACAACAGGGTTACGGAGTTCTCGGTGTGGATTTGTCTGAGGAAATGCTGACCGTGGCGCGCGCGAAGACCGGCACGGCCGTTCCCTTATTGCGAGCCAACATCGCCGAGTTGAACGGTCTGCGCGATCAAGGCTTCGATTACGCGGCGTGCCTGTTTAGTACGCTTGGCATGGTGTTGGGCATGGAGAATCGGCGCCGCGCGGTCGCGCACGTCCACCGTCTGCTGCGGCCCGGCGGCTGTTTTATACTGCACGTCCATAACCGTTGGTTCAATGTTTGGAACGCGCCGGGTCGGGCGTGGCTGCTTCAGAACGGGTGGGCACAAACCGAAAGCGGCGACCGTGTGATGCCGGTGCATCAAGGCGTCGCCGGCTTGACGTTGCATCTATTTACGCGCGGCGAAGCGGGCCGCTTGCTGATGGAAGCAGGCTTCCACATCCGTGAGATGCGGCCCGTGAGTCTGCGAACAGACGGCCGGCTGCGGTGGCCGTGGTGGTTCGGCAGTCTGCGCGCCTACGGCTATCTCATCGCGGCGGAGCGCCCGGCGTGAGTGTCACCGCTGGGGTTCGGCGGTCGGCGGCTGCCCGCTTGAGCCTTTGGCATGAGCCGGCTTGCCCTTCATAAAGCGGTTGCAGCCGCTGTTGCCGGACACGCGCAGCAGGAATGTTTGTAGTTTTTCGTCGATGCACAGGCCGAGGGTCAGATTCTCCACCGAGGCGCCCGGTTCGATTTGCCACCATTTACAGTCTTTGCACAGACCCCAGGAGTCCGCCATCGTTGTCGCCTCCGGTTCATAGGCAATCTGACAGTGAGAAATTTGGTATTTCTCGGACAGGGCAAGTATTGAGCAAACCGCGCGCCGGCAGGTGCGAACTTCTCCTGCGACTTTTCTACTTCCCCGCGCCTGCCGGCGGTCCCTTCTCGTTCGGTTCCGGTAGCGGCTTGGAGAGGATAGGCGGCTGGCGGCGTTTGGCCGCGTCCCACAGGCGGAAGCCGATGTCCGTGCCGGGGGTCGTCGGATTCTGGCGATCCATTTTGCCGCCGTTATCCTCGCCGTCGGGGCCGATCGAGTAGACCTCTGCGCCGTCGTCCAAGCGGAGCCAGCGCAGCGGCTGACCGTCGTAAGGGTCGGACGGCGCCTCCCGGACGTAGCCCGCCTTCCTCAGTTCGTCCAAAGTGCCGGGCCACTGGCCTTTGGCAAGGCGATAGCGCTCGGCCGCGACCGCCACAATAGCACAACGCAGTTGCGCCTGGCTCCGTCGGGCGGCCTCAGCAACCTTGCCCATCGCAGGAACCCACAGGCGCATAAGGACAGGTTGATCCTTGATCGTCGCTTCCAGCTGCTGGAACGGGACGCGCTGCTGTTCGGGCGGCAGCTTGACCAATTCGACACACCGGTTCATGTAGCGCAACATGGCCGCCCGCTGAGACTTGTAGGAACCGGGCGTCCACAGCGTCAGGTCGTCGCCCAGCGACGGGGCGCTCTGGTCGCCGAAGGGGGCGGGGCTGAACATATCCCGAGCGGAAAGTTTGGTCTTGCCCGACTGGATGGTTTCCATCAGCCGGTCCATACCGGCCCGCTCCCCGCGAACCCCAATCAGCAGGAGCGGCTCCGGTTCCTCCTTTTCCAGCAGTTCCTGAAACTGTCGCAGGGCGTCTTCCGACGGCTCCCCTTGGGCCAACACCCGCTCCGCCTGGCCCGTGGCGATGGCCCGACAATGAATGCGGACAAGTTGCGAGATAAGGTTCGGCTCGTCGCCGATGGATCGGCCGGCGTTGAGCGCGCCGCGGCACGACGCCAGGGCGCCGTCCGCATCCTTGTCATGCGCGCGCAGCTTCGCATCGTTGGACAACAGAGCGGCGATCTCCCGCGCATCCTGCAAGTGGGGCATCAACGTGCTAATCCAGTCCTCTTTGTAAGTGATGGAGTAGCGGCCCTCGGTTCGGTCCACTAGCTTGCGGGCTTCGGTCAACGCACCTGCCGCCCCCGTCATCGCGGTACGCAGGGCGGTCGTCTGCTCGTCGGTGAGTTGCCGCTGCGGCTCCAGCTCACGGAAACTCTCCTGAAGAGCCTGGAGCTTGGGGCCGGCGTCCGGTGGGTCTTGTGCGCTGGGCGGGCCGTCCCAGAACGGCCAGTTCTTTGGCAGTTGCTGCTTGGCCGCAATCGCCGCAATCGCCGAGTTCTCGGCATCGGGCACGACCGCCCGGTCGGCTTCCACGTCCTCAAGCCGCCAGCGAGGGTCGAGCCGGTCGGTCTCGGCGATGGCGGCCCGCAGTTCACTTTCGGCGGAGACGGTCAGGTAGACGTAGACTCCAATCCCAATCAGTACGACCAGCGCCAGCAGGGCGACGACGTAAGGCCAGCGGCGCCGTCGCGGGCGGACGGGGGGCGCGGCGGGACTGGGGAGGGGGTCGCTCATGGTAGGACTCCTCGACGGGGGACGTGGCACGCCCGTCATTATATCTTGCCCGTCGGCGGCGACAATCTCCCCACATCCGTGATCTTTGCGCAGTACAATTGTCCGGTGGCCGTCGTCGCCTCCAGGAATCGTTGAAGCGAAAGGCCGCGGCGGTCGAAAACGGATAAAGGGTCGTCGTCGAACGGAAAAGGGGATGTCATGCGCAAGCTGAACAAATGGGCCGCGGTCGGCGTGCTGGGTGCGGCAGCCGGTGTGCTGGCCTTCGCTTCGCCTGCTCTATCGGAAAAGCTGACCGCGAAGGACAAGCAAAAGGCGGCCACGATCACCGGACGAATCTCGTTAGAGACAAAGGTGTCCGAGGAGGACGTCGCCAAGGTGATCGAAGCGCTCGGCCCGGCCGTGCGCGAACACCTGGCCAAGGGCGAAGTGATCGACCTACCGGGGCTAGGCGCTTTTCGCGTTGTCCGGGTTCCAGACCACCGCGATCTGATCGGCGGTCGGCCGGTCGTTGTCTCCGGCGTCAACAGCGTTGAGTTCGTGCCGTCCGGCGGCCTGGTCGATGCGGCCAACGCGGCCAACGCCATACCGCAAGAGACGGTGCCGCCGTTCGAGTACAACCCGCTTCCCAACCAGGCCAAGAGCTTGCGGGCGCCGGATGAGCGGGCACCGAAGGTGCGCACGCGCTGACCCGAAGTTTCTGTCCCATATGTCCCCCCTCTCCCCGGTACTCCGGGGAGAGGGG
>DHJA01000052.1:29520-44951 GCA_002404095.1 Planctomycetaceae bacterium UBA4732
GAGAGGGGTCGGGGGTGAGGGGTTCTACCCGCTGAAGCCATGCCCCCCTCACCCCAACCCCTCTCCCCCGAGTACAGGGGAGAGGGGCTTCTGAAACAGACCCTAAGTGTCCATCTTCGCCCCGCGCTGCTACAATAAATAGGGTTGACTTCGATCCACGACCGAGGTTCTCTGGCGTGCCGCGAACTTCTCCAAGCCGATCGACGATGCTGATTACCGAGGCGCGGCGTCCGCGCCGCGCCGTTATCGTCGTTTCCATTCCGGGAGGCTGAAGCCGGGGTCCACTCGTTTCACCTGAGTTCGACCGTACCGGCCCTGAAGCCTCTCGCTTCAGGGCCTTTTTCTTTGTGAGGACGTCATGACGCGCATCAGCATATACGACACCACGCTGCGCGACGGCAGTCAGGGCGAAGGGGTCAACTTCTCCCTGGTGGATAAGCTCAACATCACGCGCCGCCTGGACGACCTCGGCGTGGACTTTATCGAAGGCGGCTACCCGCTCTCAAACCCCAAGGACTTCGAGTACTTCCAGAAGGTGCGGGAGTTGCCGCTACGCCATGCGAAGATTGCCGCTTTCGGTATGACGCGCCGCAAAGGAATCGGTCCCCAGGACGACGTCGGCCTTAAGGCGCTCATCGACGCACGCACGCCGATCATCACCATCGTCGGCAAGTCGTGGGATATGCACGTCACGGAGGTGCTGAACGTCAGTCTCGAAGAAAACCTATCCATGATCTCCGATTCCGTCGCTTACTGTAAGGCCGCCGGGCGCGAAGTGTTTTACGACGCCGAACACTTCTTCGACGGCCTGCGCCTCAACCGCGACTACGCCCTGCGAACGCTGCGCGCGGCTCAGGACGCCGGCGCCTCGGTCGTGATCCTGTGCGACACCAACGGCGGCACACTGTCAGAGGAGATCGCCGCTGGCGTGGACGAAGCGCGGCGCCAGCTGACGGTGGATCTCGGCATCCATTGTCACAATGATTGCGACGTGGCGGTGGCCAATACCCTCGCGGCCGTCGCCAAGGGCGCGACGCAAGTACAAGGCACGATCAACGGCATCGGCGAGCGTTGCGGCAATGTGGATCTCGTAAGTGTCATTTCCAACCTGACGCTGAAGCGCGGCCATGAGGTGTTGCGGCCGGGCAGCTTGGCCCGTCTGACGGAAGCGTCGCGCTACGTCTACGAGACGGCCAACATGAACTTCCGCAACGGCCAGCCGTTTGTCGGCGCGAGCGCCTTCGCTCACAAGGGTGGTATGCACACGCACGCCGTCGCCCGAAACACCGCTAGTTACGAACACATCGACCCGGCCGTCGTGGGCAACGAACGCCGTGTACTCGTGAGCGAACTGTCGGGCCAATCCACGATCCTGACGAAAACAACGAAATATGCGATCGCCAATGATCGGCCGTTGATGCTGAAAATCCTGAGCCGGGTGCAGGATTTGGAGAACGCGGGTTACGAGTTCGAGGCCGCGGAGGCGTCGTTCGACCTGCTGGTGCAGAAGGCGGCGGGGATCTATCGGCCGTGGTTCGAGCGGCTGTCGTATCGTGTGGACATTGAGGCCGGAGCGGAGGGCAATCCCCTGACGGAAGCGCGGGTGAAGGTGCGCGTCGGCGATCAGGAGATGCACACGGTCAGCGAGGGCGACGGCCCGGTGAACGCGCTGGACGGGGCGCTGCGCAAGGCGTTACAGCCAATCTATCCGCGACTGGCGGAGATGCACTTGGCCGACTACAAGGTGCGCGTGGTGAACGCGCGCGAGGAGACGGCCGCGCGAGTGCGCGTGGTGGTGGAATGGCGCGACGGCGAAGGGGTGTGGGGCACGGTGGGCGTGAGCGAGAACATCGTGGAGGCGAGCTGGCTGGCACTGGCGGACGCGGTGGAGTACAAATTGTTCAAAGACGGCGAATCGCCGAAGCCGTCCGACAAAAAGGAGACCTCGCCATGAGTACGACCCTAGAACCGCAGACCTCGCCGCCGGAAGCGGATGATCCGTGGTACATCGGCTGGCGTTACGAACGGCGCGAGGGGCCGGACGGACAGGTGAAGATGGAGCGCGTACCTCTCCGGCAGGAGGATCTGCTATACCCGCAGGAGGAAGACTTCATCGTGGAAAACCCAGCGCACGAGACCATTTGCGCATATCTAAGGGACGCGATGTTCCAGTATCTGACCAACCAGCCTGGAACTGCCGTTCTGCATGACTGCCGCGTGGATTGGGGCGTGGAGGGCGTTCAGCCGTTAGGTCCGGACTTTTCCGTCTTCGGCAACGTCCACGGCCCTTGGGATCGCATGCGCGGCACCTTTTACGTCGCCGAACTGGACGCCAAGCCGCTATTGGCCGTCGAGGTGACTTCGCCCACTACGCGAAACATCGATCTGGATGATAAGGTGGATCTGTATTTCCGTGCGGGCGTACCCTATTACGCCGTTGTCGATCCGCGGCCCCTCCCGAATGGGGAATGGGAAATCCGTCTCATGGGCTACCGCCTTGACGCGCGCAACCCGGAAAGTTATTTCCGCGCCCGGCTGGACGGTCGCGGCTGGCTGTGGCTTGATACGGTACGCCTATGGCTTGCTGCCGAGGGGAAAGCCGCCGTTTGTTATGACGAACTAGGCAGTCGCCTGTTAAACCACGTCGAAGCCGTCCAGGCCGTTCAGCAGGCTCAAACACGAGCCGAAGCTGCGGAAGCCCGTCTAAATGAAGTGGAAGCTGAACTGCGGCGTGCGCGAAGAAGAAAGAAGCCTTGAGCTTGAGACATTACAGCATATTTCGATCTTTTTTGTGACAAGGACGGCGAGGCGCATGGCGACCGAACTTCCCAAGCAGTACGACCCCAAGGAGAGCCAGCGGCGCTGGCTGCGCTTCTGGGACGAGCGCGGCTACTTCCACAGCGAACCGGACGCCGAGCGCAAGCCGTTCTGCATCGTCATCCCACCGCCGAACGTCACCGGCGCCTTGCACATGGGCCACGCCCTCAACAACACGCTGCAAGACGTACTCGTCCGCTGGCGGCGTATGCAAGGCTACAACGCCCTGTGGATGCCCGGCACGGACCATGCCGGCATCGCCACGCAGGCCGTGGTCGAGCGGCGCCTGCGCGACGAGGAAGGGAAAACGCGCCACGACTTTGGGCGCGAGGAGTTGGTGCGCCGCATCTGGCAGTGGAAGGACCAGTACGAGAAGCGCATCCTCGGCCAGCTGTCCGAACTGGGCTGTTCCTGCGACTGGGAGCGCACGCGCTTCACGCTCGACGAGGTTTGCGCCCGCGCCGTGCGCACTACCTTCTTCCGCATGTTCCGCGACGGCCTCATCTACCGCGGCAAGCGACTGGTCAACTGGGACACGCAGCTGCAAACGTCGGTGGCCGACGACGAGACGTTCACCGAGACGGTCAAGGGCGGCTTCTGGACCTTTCGCTATTCGGTAAAGGGGTCGAACGAGTTCATCCGCTTCTCGACGACGCGGCCGGAGACCATGCTTGGCGATGCGGCCGTGGCCGTCCATCCGAGCGACGAACGCTATCAACATCTCATTGGCAAGACGGTGACGATTCCGTTGAACGGCCGCGAAATACCGATCATCGCGGATGCTTTATTGGTGAATAAGGACCTCGGCACCGGGGCGGTGAAGGTGACGCCGGCTCACGACCCCAACGACTACGCCTGCGGCCTACGGCACAAACTGCCGCAGATCAACATCCTCAACCCCGACGGCACGATCAACGCCAACGGCGGCGCCTATGCCGGCCTCAAGAACTCCGAGGCGCGTCTGCGCGTGACGGAGGACATGGAAAAGCTCGGCTTCTTCGAGAGCCGTGAGGACCGCGACATCCCGCTTGCCCACAGCGACCGCAGCAAGACGCCCATCGAGCCGCTGTTGTCGGACCAGTGGTTCGTGAAGATGGAGACGCTCGCGCAGACGGCCATCGACGCCGTGAACGACGGCCGCGTGACCTTCTTCCCTGAGCGCTACAAGTCGGCGTACCTCGACTGGCTCGGCGAGAAACGCGACTGGTGCATCAGCCGGCAATTGTGGTGGGGACATCGAATCCCGGTATGGACTCGCCCGGACTGGAATCATGCAAAGGCCAGCGAGGAGATGAAGGCGTTCGGCCGACAACTTACGAAGTGGAGCGGCGAAGGCCGCACCTGTATGCGCAAGGCATACGTTGATAAGCAGCACTTTGATCTACCCGACAGCGTAATTGATCCAAATGCGCAGGATTTCTATGTGTGCGTCCTTGATGACCGTGACTCCGAAGTGATACAGAAACTTGAGGAGTACGGGTTCAAGCCGGACCTCGACGTACTCGACACCTGGTTCAGCTCCGCCCTCTGGCCGCATTCGACGTTGGGCTGGCCGGAACAAACGCCAGAACTGGATTATTACTATCCGACAAGTGTGTTAGTCACAAGCCGCGACATTATCACGCTCTGGGTGGCGCGTATGGTGATGACGGGCCTCTACAATGTCGGCAAAGTCCCGTTTCATCACGTCTACATCCACACGAAAATCCTGGACGGTTTCGGCGAGACGATGAGCAAGAGCAAGGGCAACGGCATCGACCCGCTCGACATCATCGAGCGCTACGGGGCCGACGCGCTGCGCTTCCAGGTCGTCTACCTCGCCACCGAGAACCAAGACAGCCGGATGCCGGTGTCCAACGTCTGCCCGCATTGCGATACGCTCGTGCCCGTGAAGCAAGAGCATATGTCGATGCGGACGCGCAAGGTGACGTGCCCGAATTGCAAGAAGCCGTTCCGACCGGGCGGGCCGTGGCCGGCGCCTGATCCCGAGTTGCCGACGGCCAAACAGGCGTCGGAGCGCTTTGAGATCGGCCGCAACTTCGCTAATAAACTCTGGAACGCCGCGCGCTTCCTCTTGCTCAACCTCGAAGGCTATACGCCGGCGCCGTTGCCCTCGGAAGGTCTACCTATTGAAGATCGCTGGATTCTGAGCCGGCTGGCCACCACCGCGAGCGCGGTGACGGATCAGCTCGAAGGCTATCGTTTCAGCGACGCGGTGCGGGCAATTTACGACTTCACATGGTCGGAGTTTTGCGACTGGTATCTGGAGATGAGCAAGGGCCGGCTGCGCGACGCCGACGGCCGGGCGTTGGCGCAGCGTGTCCTGATCGGCGTACTCGACGCGATCCTGCGATTGGTGCAGCCGATCATGCCGTTTGTGGCGGAGTCGATCTGGCAAGCGTTGGCCGAGGCGGCGCCGCGGCGCGGTCTACCGGCGCCGATGGACGCGGCCGAGAGCGTGGTAATCGCGCCGTGGCCGGCATTTCCAGAGGACTGGAAAGACGCCGCGATGGAAGGGCGCATGGCGCTTATGCAAGAACTGGTGCGCGTGGTGCGAGAGGTGCGCAACCGTTACCAGATCGACGCGCGAACGCCGCTGGATGTTAGTGTGCGCTGCCCCGAAAACACGGCGGACGACTTGCGAGCGCTGGCGCCGTTTATCACGTCGCTGGCCGGCGTCGGCCGGCTCGAATGCGGCCCAACGATTGCGAAGCCGCAGCAGTCAGCGCGGCATGTTCATCCACAGTTCGAGTCGTTTGTCTCACTAACGGGGTTGATCGACCCGGCGGCGGAGACGAAGCGATCGGAAAAGGAACTAGCCGAGAAGCTGAAACACCTGCAAGCGGCGCGCGGCAAGCTGGGCAACAGCAACTTCGTGGACCGGGCGCCTGCCGAAGTTGTGCAGCAGCAGCGCGATATGGTAGAAGACCTACAAAAACAGGTGCAAGCGGTCGAAGAGAACTTGCGGGAGTTACGGGAAGGTTGAATCGTCCCCCCGCGGTCCTATCATAAGAAGGTCTCACGCAAAGGCGCAAAGCGAATTTCTTTGCGCCTTTGCGCCTTTGCGTGAGATCATTTAACCCGGGGCGCGGACCATGCTGGCGCGGAAATACCTCTTTCCCCACGTCATCGAGATGAACTACCAGGCCGGCCGGCGCTTGGGCGTCAACGTCTATCTCATCGACGGCGGCACGGAGTTCGCGCTCATTGATATCGGCTATCTCGATGGCGTGGACGAGATCGTCGAGCTGATCCGGCAGATGGATTTCAACCTGTCCACCTGCAAAATGGTCATCGCCACGCACGCCGACGCCGACCACGTTCAGGGGGCGGCCCACGTCCGTAAGCTGCTCAAGACCAAGATCGCCGCCCACCCGAAGTCCGTGGAACCGATGGAGACCGGCGACGAAATCTTGACATTCTCAACGATCAAGGCCCAGAATTTCCACATCCCCATGCCGCGCTGTAAGGTGGACGTGAAGCTCAACGAGGGCGATGTGATCCAAGTGGGCAATCTCGGCCTACAGGTCTGGCACACGCCCGGCCACACTTCGGGTCAGCTGAGTTTCAAGCTCGGCAATCTCCTTTTCAGCGGCGACAACATTTTCAAGGACAGCTGCGTCGGCGTCATCGACGCCCACCACGGCTCGAACATACCGGAGTTTCTAGAGTCGCTAAAGCGCATTAAAGGCGACGACGCCGAGTTCTTGTTGCCGAGTCACGGCCCCGTCTTCCGCCGCGATCCGCGCGTCTTGCAAAAGGCCATCGACCGGCTGACGCAGTACCAGTACATGGCCGACTTCGGCACTTGCGCTGTCAGCTGGCCGCTGCTGGACGAGTGGGAAAAGGACGTGAGCGCGGGCAAAATGCCAGATTTCCGGCGTTAAAACGCTATTTCATCTCCTCGATCCACTTACGCAGCATTTTTACCGCATCTTCATCTACCATCGACGTAGCCAACGGCGGCATCTGGTTCGGCCCTCGGCGCGACACGCGCTGTAACAGGACCGACCGATCCGGCGCGCCGGGGGCGATGAGCAGTGGAGCGGAGATCTCGAACGTCTGGTGCTGGGGCTTCGCGCCGTAGAGGTGCGCCTCATTTTTCAGAGTGGTGACCTCCAAATCCATCAGCGAATTGCCGCCGCCCGCGTGGACGTGACACTGGGCGCAGTTGGCTTGCAGGTACGAACGCGCCCGCAGGTCAAGTTCCGCTTTCGGGTCCGCGGGGTCGGCGAGTCGGAGGTACTCGCTCGGCCGCTTCGTCAGCAACGTCGTGAACTGAGGCTTTTTCGCCAGCCAGTCCGTCAAAGGTTTCAGCGGGTCGGGCGTCTCGGCCTTGGCTCTTTCGTACAGCCCGCCCATCGTCCGCCCCGCATCGTCGAGATAGCCCCAGGCCGGCGACGGCGCGACCGAACGCGGCAAGGCGATCACGTCCCCGCCGACTTTCGCCAAGACGCGGCCGCGGTCGAGCCAGCCGTCGGCGCGCCGCTTCATTTCCTCCAGATGCTCAGACCAGCTCACGTGGAAGACGCCGAGGTGTTCCAGGGTGCGCAACTGCTCGTCCTTGACGCCGCCGTAATCGTGGATTTTGTTCATCTGCATTTCGGTGAGACCCAAAACCCAGTTGGCCGCCCGGCTATGGCAAACCAGGCACTCCGAACGGCTGGGATAGTGCCAAGTCTGTTTGCGCGAGGCGCCCGGTTTGTCCAAATCGCGGACCTCATAAACGCGGTCCAGCCCCGCCGCGGAGACCAACTCGGCGTCGGTTTGCGCGTCATTCCAGAGGTACGAATAGCCTTGCCATTGTCCGTTTTGCTTCGTGAACAGTCGGGTTTCAATGCGCCGCCGAGATGATGCACTATCCTTCAGCAAGTCCAGCGAGAAGGTTTTGACCAGCACCGCCCCTTCCGGAAAGTTCCAACCGCGCGACGTGGTGAACTCGATTTGGCCGTCGCCAGGCAGGGCGATGAAACGTTCCTTGGAAGCGCCGTCGGACCATAACGGAGCGTTCACGTCGTAGGGGATCAAGGCGGGATCGACATGATGACCCCTAACGGTGGTGAATAGGCCGGTTTCGCTGAGCTTCGTGGGAAAGGGCGGCTTGGGCTGCTCTTTCGGCGTCGGTTCCAGCGTGTATAAGCCGCCGGCGTGGTCCACGATCAGCAATTCGCCGTCCGAGTCGATGCCGAAGCCGACGATCTGCAAGCGCGAGTCAGCTAGTGGGACATCCGAAAGGGTCTTCGTCCCGTCGTTGCGCGCCGCCCAAATCGCTCCCGTCGAATAGTCGCCGTAGATATAGGCGCCGTCGATGTCGGGATATTTCTTGCCGTAATAGACCACGCCGCCGGTCAGCGAACGGAACACGGAATGATGATGCTCAACGGCCGGCGTCACGATCGGATCGGGGCCGCGCACGCGCTCCGGCTGAAACGGATGACTGCCTTCGTTGACGCTCCAACCACAATTGTCGCCCTTGTGGACGACGTAAGCTTGCTCCCAGAGGTCTTGCCCATTCTGGCCGACCCACAGCCGGCCGGTCTTGCGATCGAAGGTCATGCGCCACGGGTTACGGAACCCGTAGGCCCACGTCTCGGGACAGACGCCTTTGCGATCCACAAAGGGGTTGTCTTTCGGCACGGAATACGCTTTGCCGTCCGCCGGATGATCCACGTCGAGGCGCAGCACCTTGGCGGTCAGCTTCGTCAGGTCCTGGCCGCGAAGATTGCCGTCGGAGTCGCTGGTGCCGTCGCCCGACGTGACGTAAAGGAAACCGTCCGGGCCGAAGCCGACGTCGCCGCCGTTGTGGCCGTCCGACTCCCATTCGAGGACTACCACTTCGGACTTGGGATCGCAGCGATAGGGCGGCTTGCTTTCAACCATAAAGCGCGATACTCGATCTTTTTTGTCCTTGTCGCCGTCGGGGCCGTTGCTGCCGACATAGATGAAACGATTCCTGGCGTAGTTGGGATGGAAAGCGATGCCATAGACGATGCGATTTATCTCCAGAAACGGCTCGGTCTTATCCGCGTCGGGCTGGTTTTTGAGGCGAACGATGTGGGCGGAGCCTTCGTAGCCGCCGTCGTGACTGGTGACGAACATTTCGCCGCTTCCGGGTTCCGTGATGACGGACAGCGGCTGGTTAAAGGTTAACTTAGGAAAGGCGCGTTTAACCTGGTATAGCGGCGGCGGGTTCGGCGAGCCGACGACGTGCGAGTGGGTCCACAATACGCGCTTGTCGATGTCATAGGGAGGCTCTGCTTGGCCTGCTTTCAGCGGTGACTCGGAAGAAGCGCTGGGCCGGGCGGTCGGCGCGATTATCACGGCGAAGCCGAGGAGGCTGGCGAAAATCGGCGTCCGCCAGGAGACTCGATACATAGGGACGGTCCTTGTGGGAGATCCGGTTTGACAGGGTTTCAGGCGGGCCGGAGCGCGTCGCCCGCGCCCATGACATCTTAGCAGCCGCCGCATGGGATAGGGAAGACTGGGCAGGCCGCTCTTGAAAAGATTGGAGACATCTATTACAGGGGAGACGAAGCGATAGCCTCCAGAAATCGGCAAGGACGTCTCACCGTGAAACTACGCAGTCCCTGGTTGATTTGGGTTACGGGGTTTCTTATCGCTTGCGTGATTCGGCTGGCGGCGCGGACCATGCGCTATCGCATCGCCGGGCCGGACGCTGTCGCCCACCCCGCCGATCCGCACACGGCGCGTCACATCTATGCCTTTTGGCATGAGTCCATCCTGGCTATGGTAGGCCTGAAAATCGCCATTCGCGTCCTAATCGGTCGTCATGCGGACGGCGAACTGATCGCCCAGGTCTGTTGTCGTCTGGGCATCCAGGTCGTACGCGGCTCAACGACTCGCGGCGGCAGTACAGCCTTGCTCGAGTTAGTGCAGGGCGGAAAGGCCGCGCATATGGCGATGACGCCCGACGGGCCGCAGGGGCCGAGACGGAGGGTGCAACTGGGCGTCGTGGCGCTGGCGTCGTTGACCGGACTGCCGATCGTGGGCTTTGGCGCGGGCTTTTCACGCGCCTGGCGAGCGCGAAGCTGGGACCGTTTCGCTCTGCCCCGGCCCTGGAGCACGATCAACCTTGTCGCCACGCCAGTGCTGCGTGTGCCGGCCAGTCTCGACCGGGACGGCCTGGAATGTTATCGCCGATTGCTTGAGGAAAGCCTGCTAAACGCCACGGCGGCAGCGGAAAACTGGGCGCAAGGCGGGGCCAAACCGGCGGCGGAAAAAGTGGGCGATGACGACTCGAACCTGAAGGCCAGCGCCTGACGAGCAGCCCCATTCGCCTGAAGCCGCCGGTCTCTCTTGTATTTTTCAGAATACCGTGCTACGGTTTGCCGCCTCGGATGGCGTCGATTGAAATGCCCCGTGGCAAGGCTCAATCATCGTGCGTGTTCATGGCTCGGCCGTGCCGACGACTGGAGGCGAGGACGCCGGAAAGGGGAATAAGGATGGATCGCAGCGAACTTCGTCAATTTCTACGGCAACAACTGGAAGACGACACGGCGCGCGAATTCAGCCAATTGGACGACAGCGTCAATTTGCGCGAAGGCCTGGGCATCGATTCGGTGGACCTGGTGACGCTCATCGTCCACACTCAGAGTCACCTCAAGATCGAAGTGCCAAGCGCGGAGTTGGAGAAGGTAACAACGATGGGTGACCTTCTGGACGTCCTTCAGTCCCGGTTGGCGGGCGCCGCGGGAAAAGCGGCCTGAGCGGGCCCGTTCAGACCGAGAAGCCGCGGGCAGCAAGCGGAGGATGACGTGAACGGGTCCACTCATTCACCTTTTGAAAGCAACGGCCTAGAGTCGGACGGCTGCGCCGTCGGCGCCTTCGCCGTGTTGCATATCCCTCAAGTCGCCTTTCCCGCCTTGCGGAAGCAACCCGGGCCAGACGTGGGGAAACCGCTCTCTTCCGGCCTCTTGCGGCAGGCCGACGAACAGTCGGTGGCGGCGGCCGCCGCCGTCTTCCACGCCATTCACGATTTCAATCTCCAAGATCTCTCTTTTACCGATTGGGGCGTCGTGGGGGCGCCGTGCCTCCTTGGCAGGACGTCCGCCGCCGCAATTCTGGACAAGTACACGCGCCTGGGGCCGCGCGGAGTTTCGCCCCTCGTCAGTCCGTATCTGTCGCTACACGCGGTTTCGGCCCTGATTAGCCTGGCGTTGCAAGCTCACGGGCCGAGTATGGGTGTCGGCGGCGGACCTGGGTCCGTGGCCGAGGGACTGCTGGCCGGGCTGACTATGTTGCTGGAACCGTCCACGCCCGGCGTATGGCTGGCGCAAACCGCGTGGGATCCGGAGCCTTCCGCGCCGGACTCGGGCGCCGGGCCGGCCGTTTGCCATGCGGTCGCTTTGGCTCTCATGCCGGCCGCGGACGGCATGACCGCATTGCGACTGCGATACGTCGCCTCCGCACCAGGCGCTGACGCCTCTTTGCCGAATGTGACGAGCTTGGGTCAGATCCTCGACGGCATTTCGACTGTCGGGCGGTCTGGCCGGTGGTGGTGCCCTATCAAGGGCGGCGGCGCGGTGGAATTGACCTTCACGGCCGGCTCTCCGGCGTCGCGGTTGCTGCCGGCGGGGGATCCATTATGAGGAGAAAGGATGCCATTTGGATTACGGGGGTTGGCGCCGCCACTCCCGTCGGGAACACCTACGCCGAGGCGGCCGACAATTTATTGGCCGGCAAATCCGGCGTCCGTCCGCTGACAGCCTTCAGCGTCGCCAATCACGTCTCGAAGATCGCCGCGTCTATCGAGCCGGTGGGAATTCCGCCCGGCTGGGACGAAGCGGCGTTCCTCGGCCTGGATTCCTATGAGCGGATGCTGCACTGGTGCGTCGCCCAAGCCCTGCACGACGCCGGCTGTTGGGAGCGGCGCGCGGACATTCGCATCGGCTTGATTCTTGGCCTCAGCGCGGAATGGATTCGGACCTGGGAAGTAGACTTCTTTGAGGGCGGAGATCTTGTGCGTCGTCCCCGGCAGGACGATGAATCCCAGGTGGAGCGTTTGCGGCGCACGCTGGGCCTGAGCGGGCCGGCCGTGGCGGCGGCGACGGCCTGCGCGAGCGGCAATTACGCCCTAGCCCTGGGCCGGCGTTGGGTGGAGCAGGGGTGGGTGGATGTCTGCCTTGCGGGAGGGTTCGCCGCGAACCTGACGCCCGTGGCGCTGGCCTCCATGGGCAACCTCGGCGCCTTGTCCCGGCGCAATGCCGACCCCGCCGCGGCTTCGCGTCCCTTCGACAGGGATCGTGACGGCTTCGTCATCGGAGAAGGCGGCGCCCTGTTCGTGCTGGAAGGCGCCGCCCGCGCCCGCCGCCGCGGCGCCCGTGCGTACGCGGAATTCGCCGGCTGCGGCCTCAGCAGCGACGCCTTTCACCCCGTCATCCCCAGTCCCGACTCCGCACCGATGGCGCGGGCCATGCGCATTGCCATGGCCGACGCCGCCGTTAATCCCGACGATCTCGACTACCTTAACGCCCACGCCACCAGCACCCCGGTGGGAGACCGCGCCGAATGCCGGGCGTTAAAAGCGGTGCTGGGTGAAGCCATCCATCGCGTGCCGGTGAGTTCGACGAAGAGCATGACCGGCCACCTGTTAGGCGGGGCGGCGGCCATCGAAGTTCTCGCTTGCTTGGCGGCGCTAGAGCGCCAGGCAATCCCGCCGACTATCAACCTCGATGAACAGGACCCGGAATGTGGTTTGCTCCACGTCGCGCATCAGGCGCGTCCGCAGCGCGTACAAGTGGCCGCCTCGAACTCCTTTGGCTTCGGTGGCTGCAATAGCTGCGTCGTGTTAAAGAAGGTTGCGTAAAACCAGCAGCTGGGTCTATAAAATTACAGTTGCAGATCATCGAGTTGACCCAGGCGCAACGCTTGCCGGTGGGCCTCGTGAAGCCGCTCGGGGTCGGTCGTCGCTTCAATCCGTTGCGTAAGCGCTTCGGGCAATGTCCCGAACCGAGCCTCAAGCAAATCCAGCAGGGATGTGCGGCACGCCCGCAGCTTCCCGCGCAGTTCCCCCCTCGCCTCACCCTCCGCCATCCACTCCAAGACCTGTTGTGATTCGATCATGTTCCATTTCTCCAACATTCACTGTGACGGCGCCAGCACGGTAAGCACCAAGGATGGCCCTGCATCACAATTGGAGGTCGTCGAGCTGACTAATTTCCGACGCTTGCCGGTGGGCCGCGCGCAGACGTTCGATATTGGTCGTCGCTTCAATCCGCTGGCCCAGTGATTCAGGTAATGCCCCGAATCGATATTCAAGCAAGTCACGCAGTAAGGTGCGCGAGGCCCGCTGTTCGCCTTCAGTCATCCACTCCAGAACCTGAATTGACTCGATCATGTTCCATTTCTCCAACGCTTGTTTCCACAAATGTCGCCGACCCACCGGCTCGGCGAAAACCAAAGCCAAGGCGCCGTACTCGGCGCGGCGCCCACTGTCCGGCTCAGCCACCGCCAACTCTTTCCATCGCTCAATAATAGCCGGTTCGCCGCCATCCCGCATCAGTGGTATCCAAGGCAACATGGCTCTGGTGATCCGCCCCTCGGCGATGCCCGCCAACATCGCCCCCGCGTCTTCGTCGGCAAAGTTGCGTTCGATCACTTGCAGATGGGTTCGCGGACCCGTCGGCCCCAGCACCATGTCCTGAGAAGCCGCGCCGCGCCCGGTCAAGTTTACCACCGCCGCGCCGACCTTATAGCGTGCCGTCCCATCTGCCGCCGGTCGTCGTTCGCGCCATAGCCGTCCGAGAAATTCCATAAATCGGCCGAACATCTCTCCATCTGGCTCGATTGGAAACTCGACGGGAACCGCCCACCAATCGTCCGCCGCGCTGTCGTGGAAGCAGGCGACCGTGTCGCAAGTACGATCCGCCTCGCCCGGAAACGGCAGCGTGCGAGTGTCGAGCCAGTCGTTGTAGGAGACGGCCGCCGGCAGATCGGCCATGAGCCAATGGAGAAAACCGGCCGCGTCCAGATGGGCCGCGTAACGGCTGGCTTTGTCGTAGACGTTCACGGCCCGCCCTCACGCCAGTACGCCCTCGATCACGCTTCCTGTACTAATCGGCAGAGGTCGATTCAATGCGTCCTTGATCTGCGTCTTGGGATCGACGCCAAGCAGGTGGAACATTGTCGCCGATAGGTCTTCCGGCCGCACCGGGTCGCTCGCCGGGTAGGCGCCGGTCTTGTCCGAGGCGCCATACACGAAGCCGCGCTTGACGCCGCCGCCCGCCAACAGGCCCGTGTAGCACTGCGGCCAGTGGTCGCGGCCGGCCATCGCGTTGATCTTCGGCGACCGGCCGAATTCGCCCACCCACACCACCAAGGTATCGTCCAGAAGACCACGCTCATCCAGGTCTTCCAGCAGCGCCGGCAACGTTTGGTCCGTGACCGGCAAAAGGCGTCGTTTAAGGATCGGATACATCGGCTTACCACCGAAGCCATGCGTGTCCCAACCGCCGCTGTCGCAGCCGCCGATGTCCTTGGCGAAGTATACGTTGACGAATTTCGCCCCCGCCTCCACCAGCCGCCTGGCCAGCAAACAGCTCTGGCCGTAAGTCGTTCGGCCGTAACGGTCGCGCACGGCCTCCGGCTCGGCCGACAGGTCGAACGCTTTCTTGACGGCCGACGACGTGAGCATGTTCAGCGCCTTGTCGTAGTTCTCGTCGATGCCGCGGGCGCGGGCCGAAAACTCCAGCAGCGCGGACTGCTCATCGACAAGGCGCATCATGGCCCGGCGGTCGCCGAGGCGCGCGGCCGTGAGGTTGTCGGGCAGGCTCAGCTCTGGCAGACGGAAATCGGGGCCGTTGGGGTCTTGACCGATGAATAGCGGGTCGTGGGCTTTGCCGAGAAAGCTGGCGGACTGGCCGGGCGTGACGGAACCGTCGGCAATAAGGTAGGGAAACGAGACGAAAGTAGGCGTACCGGCGCGGGCGGGGCTGAGGGCGTCCACCACAGAGCCGTAGGCCGGGAACAGGTCTTGCGTGTCGCGCAGCCGCTGGTCGTCGGTCGGCGGGGCATAGCCGGTGAGGCTGTAATAGCCGGCCGAGTTGTGGTTTTTCATCTCATGGCGCAGGCTGCGAACGAGCGTGACTTTATCCATGATCCGCGCGACGTTCGGCAGGCGTTCGCAAACCTGGATTCCAGGGACGCGGCTGGCAATTGGCTTGAATTCGCCCCGAATCATGTCGGGAGCGTCGGGCTTCATATCAAAGGTGTCCTGACAGCTTGGCCCGCCGAATTGGTGCAGGAAGATCACCGATTTCGCCCGTGCTTTATGGCCGCCGCGTCCTTCCGCGCGCAACAAGTCGGGCAGCGACAGGCCGAGTATGCCGAGGCCGCCGACTTGCAAGAGTTGGCGTCGCGAAGGACGGGAACGGGGAAAATCGGAGCATGAGGAAAACTTGTGTGCATTCATTGAATTGTAACTCCCGTCGGCCGGCTTGACTCTTCTTCCGTCATCATTACACTACGGCCAGTTTTTTAGTTATCAAGAATTTTAAGACCGAACATTTCCTGGTTCTCTTCTACGTTACCACACTTATGCCATCGGTCTCAACACCACCCCATAGACGCTACCCAAGGCCGTAAGGCCGACACGG
>DHJA01000013.1:0-11058 GCA_002404095.1 Planctomycetaceae bacterium UBA4732
GCCGTCGGCTTGCGGGCCACGAGGATCGATGGGAATACGTCGGCGTCCTCGAAAATCTGCTTGGCGTGGCCGAAGTTCACCACCGATTCCACCCAGGCCGATTCGCCGAAGTAGCGACGCAACGGCTCGCCGTAGCCGGCCTTCATCCACTTGTTCGTCACGATGAAACAGAGCCGACCGATGTGGGTGCGGTTCAGGTTTCGCTCACCTGCCAGCACTTCCGAAATGGTCGATTCGGCGACTCCTGCTTCGCAGGCGACCTTGGCCTGAGAGACCCCCTTGGCCTCGATCAGATGCGCAGGCGCCGCAGCGTCCGGCGCCCAAGTATATCTTCTACTCAAAACCTCATTCAGTTCGTTGTCTCCCCTAGCTCCTCGTCTTCCTCGTCCGTTTTATAGATAATAACACAGGCCAAGGCGCCTCTGGATGGATAGCTTATCTAGGAACCTTGTCACCTATGCCGCACCGGATTTCCACCATGACTATCCAATTCTTGAGGTGCTTCCTTGTCGGAGCGGGTTTGCTCGCCACGCCCTTGCTTTTCGCCGACCCCGGCCAATCGCCGCCGCCGAAGGCCGAGCGCGAGGCGCTGCCGGCCGACGATCCGCTGCCGGACGGGGCCAAGATTCGCTTCGGAGTCAGCCGTCCGATCCTGCGCACGAACCCCTCGGTTGCTCTGACGCCTCCCGAATATACCACCCTGCTCGCTCCGACTTTAACCGGTGGAGTCCGGCGGTACGACGTCGGCACAGGCCGGCCGCTCGAAAAGAAGGGCGTGGTCGGGCCGGGGCAGGTGATCGTGTCAGCCGACGGCAAACGGGCCGCCGTCGCACGGCCCGGCGCGCTGACGGTGGTGGACGTGGAAACGGGCAAACAACTCCTGGCCGTGGAACCGCCGGAGGGCGTCCTCCTCGTGGGCACGCCTGGAGTCTTTTTGTCTGCGGATGGGAAGACGCTGGCTTACGGTGCGCAACGACAGGATAAGAAAGGCGCGGCGGTCGTCGTGGATGTGGACAAGAACGTCGTTTTGGCGCAGGTTGCGACGATTCAGCCTGCGCCAATTTTCCTGGAACTATCGCGCGACGGCAAAACGCTCGTCACGCACGGACCGCCGGCGCCGGCCATCAGGCCCAGTGCGTTGACTTCGGCCCCCAAGGCGGTCGCACCGGCCGCCGAGGCTCAAGAGGCGATGCGGACAGCCCAGGTCTGGGATGTGGAGGCAGGCAAAGAACGGTTCAAGGCGCGCGTCACGGGAACGGGAGGAGCGGTGGTTGCGGCGGCGTTTTCCGCGGACGGCGAGCGCGTCGTCGTCTCCGCCGGCGATGGACCGCTTGACGTGTGGGACGTGCGGACTGGCAGACGGCTGCAAACTTTGCTCGGAGTCAAGGGACAGGGCGTGCGAGTGGCCTTCTCTCCGGACGGTAAGACGATTGCTTCCATCGGCCCCGATTACCGTTTACAGCGTTGGGACGCCGACGGCAAGCCGCTGGAGATCGTGTCGCCTCCGGCAGGGTTGCCGGTCGGTGCGATTACGGGCCTGACGTTTACGGACAATTATCGGGTGATCGCGTGGCTGACGGTCCACCAATTCGCGTTTGCATGGGACGCCACCGCCGCCCAGCTGCTGTCGCCCTCGATGATCCACAGGGCGGCCGTCCACAGCATCGCCTTCTCGGCCGCAGACAAGACCATGTTCACCTCCGGGCTGGATGGCAAGGTGTTCGGCTGGGACATGGCCACCGGCGAAACGAACGACTCAATCACTCTTAGCCCGGGTCGTTTACCGGGGCAGCCGTTGATCCAGCCAGTCGTTTACCTTTCGGCCGACTGCGCGCGGGCCATCTGGCTGAACGTCTCGGAGACGGAAATCTTTGACGTGGCCAGCGGGCAGAACCTGTTCGTCGTTCCGTCGCTGCCGAACGCGGGCGCGGCCGTCCAAATTGGCCTCTCACCCGATGGGACGAGGCTTATCACGTCGAACCGCCAAGCCGAGGGCCGGTCGGGGTCGTGCATCGTCTGGGACTTGACGACTCGTCAGCGCGTGGCCGAGTTCGACGTCATCCCTTTCAATAGCGCCGGGCCGCCCGCGGCCGTGTTCAGTCCGGACGGTTCCCGTGTTGTAATCGTGGGCCTTCGAGTCCAAGGAGGCCAGAAGGCGATCGTGTTCGTGGGTTACGACCTGAAGACTGGGAAGAAACTCGCCGAGGTGGAAGATCCCACCACCGCATCCGGCACGCTGACGGTAACGGCGGCGGATAACGAGTGGGCGGCGGCGATATTCTCTTCAGGCCGCGTGACATCGGTGAATTACGCGAAAGGAGAGATGGGCGAAGACTTCGACACCTTTCCTACACGTGCCGAGCCGCCGATGTATGGACCAATGGCTTTCAGTCCGGACGGCAAGCGATTGGCAATCTGCGTGGCGGATGAGCCGTATACGACCTATGGAGTGCGGGTGTATGATTGGCCGCAAAAGAAAAAGCTGCACACCTTTCTGGGTCACCGCGGCCCTGTGACAACCCTACGATTCACGTCGGACGGCGCTTTCCTGGCCAGTGGGTCGCAGGACACGAGCGTGTTGCTGTGGGATTTGAGCAAGATGGCCAAGGACAAATGATGAGGCGGGCGGATACTATCCGTTCCCTCCCGCTTGCGATACGCTGAATCCGTCGCCCCCATTGCCGTGAGTCCGCCGTCATGCTGCCCCGTGAGGTTCTACGTCAGATTCGGCGTCTGCAACTGAAGGCGCGCCGCGCCGTCGAGGATCTCCTTGGCGGCGAATATCACAGCGTCTTCAAGGGCGCCGGTCTCGCCTTCGAGGAAGTGCGCGAGTACCAGCCCGGCGACGACATTCGCGCCATCGACTGGAACGTCACCGCTCGTATGGGCCATCCGTTTATCAAACGCTTCGTCGAAGAGCGCGAGCTGACCGTGCTTCTGGCCGTTGATTGCAGCGCCAGCCATCTCTTCGGCACGCGGACGCAGCAGAAACGCGAGGTCGCCGCCGAGTTGGCTGCCGTGCTGGCCTTCAGCGCCGTCAGCAACAACGACCGCGTCGGCCTCGTGCAGTTCACCGACCGCATCGAACGTTTCGTGCCGCCGGGCAAGGGCGCCCGTCACGTCCTGCGGCTGATCCGCGACGTGCTTTTTCACCAGCCGCATCATGCCGGTACTTCGCTCCGTGAAGGTCTCGACTTCATCAACCGCATCCAACGCCGTCGGGCCATCGTCTTTCTTTTCAGTGATTTCCTCGATGAAGGCTATGAATTATCCTTCAAGCGCGCCGGCCGACGGCACGATCTGATCGCCGTGCGCGTCACCGACCCGCGTGAGGAGGAGTTGCCGGCCGTCGGCCTCTTGCAAGTCGAGGACGCCGAAACCGGCGAGCGCGTGTTACTGGACACGGCCAGCCGCCAGGTGCGAAACGCCTATCAGGCCGCCGCCTTGGGTCGTCGTGAGACCGTCCAACAGCTGGCCCGCGTCTCCGGGACCGACCTCATTGAGGTTTCGACCGAGGGCGACCATCTCGAAGCCCTCATCCGCTTTTTCCGACTGCGCGAACGCCGTCGCAGGAGGCGCTGAGTATGTCGCCCTATGCCCTGTTTTGCCTTGCCGTACTCGTTGCCCCTACCGAAACGGACGGCGTTGCCTTGCCCGAACAAGTGCGCGGCGACATGACGGCTCGACTGGTGATTCACAGCGCGGAAGCAGGCGCCCAGCCCGGCGCCCCCCTCGTTCGGCTCACTCTGACAGTAATGGGCGGCCCACTGCTCGAAGTGGAACCGCCGCGGCTGTCCGACCCGGTGAATGCGTGGGAAGCGGTGCGCGAAGATTCGCAGCGGCAAAACGACAGCCGGCTTATCTGGACCGAGTCGATTCAGCTGCGGCAGGTCAAACCTGGCCCAGCCTCGCTGCCGGACGTAAAGGTCCGTTTCCGCGACGACCCTGCCGCTCCTTTTGAAGACGCCGAATGGATTGACCTGCTCAAGATGGTGCGCGACGTTCCGCCGCCCGAGGCGCTGCCGCCCGTTTCTTCGCAGCTGCAATGGCTGCCGTGGACCGGACTGGCAGCCGTGGGTTTGGCGCTGACGGCCGCAGGTTGGGTCATATTCCGCCGTTGGAGTCGCGCTCGCCGATTCCTACCGCCGGATCAGTTGGCGCTTCAGGAATTGACGCGCTTACAACAAGCGTCTATTACTACCCTTAATATGTCTGATTGTCACATTCTGCTTTCCGACGTGGTCCGGCGTTATCTTACGGATCGCTTTGCCCTGCCCGCCATGCGGCAGACGACGGGCGAGTTCCTGGCGTCGGTACGTACGATAGGCCGTCTGTCGGCCGAACACCAGGCGTTGTTAGGCGATTTTCTCGAACGCTGCGACCTAGCCAAGTTCGCCCCCGTCGGCGCCTCACCGGAGGAATGGCGTGAGGCAACGGCGCTTGCTCGCGCCTTCGTTGAGCAGACCGCAGGGGCGAATGGGTCCGCCGGTCCACAATGAACGCTTAGAGTCTGTGCGAAAAGGGCGGGGAAACCCCGCCCCTACAGCGGTTCTTCCGTAGGGGCGAGGTCTCCTCGCCCGCTTCTGGGACAGACTCAATGAGGTTTGACGTCGCCCTACTTCTGTAGCGCCGCTTGCGCCGCCGCCAGCCGCGCCACCGGCACACGGAACGGGCTGCAACTCACATAATTCAACCCAATCTTGTGGCAGAACTTCACCGAGTCCGGTTCGCCGCCGTGTTCGCCGCAGATGCCGATCTTGAGGTCCGGCCGCGTCGTCCGGCCCTTCTCGACCGCCAGTTTCATCAGACCGCCGACGCCTTCCATGTCGATGGTCTGGAACGGGTCGCGGGCCACGATGTCGTTCTCCATGTAGTGGCGGATAAACGTGCCATAGTCGTCGCGGCTCATGCCTAGCGTCGTTTGCGTCAGGTCGTTCGTACCGAAGCTGAAGAATTGCGCCTCCTTGGCAATCTGGTCCGCGACCACGCAAGCGCGCGGCAATTCGATCATGGTGCCGACCAGATACTTCACCTCCATACCCTTCTCGGCGAAGACCTTCTTGGCCGTGTCGTGGACGATCTTCGTCTGCGCCTTCAGTTCCGGTAGGAAACCGACGAGCGGGATCATGATCTCCGGCTCGACCGCGACCCCGGACTTTTGGACGTTGCAGGCCGCCTCAAAGACAGCCCGACATTGCATCTCCGTAATCTCCGGAAAGACAATGCCGAGACGGCAGCCGCGGAAACCGAGCATCGGGTTTAGCTCGTGAAGCTCCTTGACGCGCGAGGCGATCTTGTCGGCTGGTACGCCCAGCTTCTTCGCCAGTTCCGCTTGTGCGGCCGGTTCCTGTGGCAAAAACTCGTGCAGTGGCGGATCGAGCGTGCGGATCGTGACAGGCAAGCCCTTCATCGCCTTGAACAAGCCCTCGAAGTCGGCGCGCTGGAACGGCAGCAGTTTGTCCAGCGCCTTCTTGCGCGCCTCCACCGACTCCGACAGGATCATCTCGCGCATTGGGTCGATATGGTCGAAGAACATGTGTTCCGTGCGGCATAGGCCAATGCCTTCCGCCCCGAACGCCACCGCCTGCGCGGCCTGATTCGGCAAGTCGGCGTTGGTGCGGATTTTCAGCTTGCGCACGGCGTCGGCCCAGCCCATCAACTCGGCGAACGTCTGATAGACCGCCGACTGTTCCGGCTTCAACGTCTTGTCGATGAGAACCTGCACCACTTCACTCGGCTTGGTCGCCACTTGGCCAGACATCACCTCGCCGGTGAAGCCGTCAATGCTGATCCAGTCGCCGTCCTTGAGGACTTTGCCGGCGACCTTCATTGTGCCCTTTTCGTAGTCGATTTGGAGGACGTTGCAACCGACGATGCAGACCTTGCCCATCTGCCGGCTCACCAGGGCCGCATGACTGCTGGCGCCGCCGAACGCGGTGAGGATGCCGTCGGCCGCTTGCATTCCGCGGATATCTTCGGGACTGGTCTCGCGCCGCACCAGGATGACGCGGCTATCCGGCGTACCCTTGCCGTGCTTATGGACCCAATTCTCGGCGTCGTCGGCGTGAAACTTAATGCGGCCGGTGGCGGCGCCGGGGCCGGCGTTGATGCCCTTGGCGAGCAGTTGGCCGCCGTCGATGGCCTTGCGCTTGGCGGCCGGATCGAAGATCGGCTGCAACAGTTGATTCAGGTCGTCCGGCGGCACCCACTCGACCGACAAGGCTGTCTCTTTACTGATCTTGCCTTCATGCACGAAGTCCACGGCGAAGCGGACGGCGGCGAAGCCGGTGCGCTTGCCGTTGCGCGTCTGCAACATCCAGAGCTTGCCCTTCTGCACCGTGAATTCGATGTCCTGGACGTTGCGGTAATGATCCTCCAGCTTGGTGCGCACTTCATCGAGCTGCTTGTAGACCTCCGGCATGTCTTTTTGGAGTTCGGCGATCTTCTTAGGCGTACGAATGCCGGCCACCACGTCTTCGCCCTGGGCGTTGATGAGGTATTCGCCGTAAAACGCCTTGTCGCCTGTGGCCGGGTCGCGCGTGAAGGCGACGCCGGTGCTGCAATCGTCGCCCATGTTGCCGAACACCATCGAGCAGATGTTGGCGGCGGTGCCCCACTCTTGTGGGAAGCCGTACTGCCGGCGATAGACGATGGCCCGGTCGTTCATCCATGAAGCGAACACAGCGCCGATGGCCTGCCATAATTGTTCGTGCGCGTCTTCGGGGAAGTCCTTGCCGGTGCGATCCTTGACCGCCTTTTTGAATTTCTTAACGAGTTCTTGTAGGTCGGCGGTGGTCAAGTCGTTATCGAGATGCACCTTTTTCGAGTGTTTCAGTTCCTCAAGAATCTTCTCGAACGGATCGACCTCGGTCTTGGTCTGCGGCTTGAGGCCGAGGACTACGTCGCCGTACATCTGGACGAAGCGGCGATAGCTGTCCCAGGCGAAGCGCTCGTTGCCGGTCTTTTCGATGAGACCGCGCAGAGTGGCTTCATTGAGGCCGATGTTGAGAACGGTGTCCATCATGCCCGGCATACTGACGCGGGCGCCGGAGCGACAGGAGACGAGAAGCGGATTTTTGGGGTCGCCGAACTTGGCGCCCATGACTTCTTCGGTCTGCTTGAGCGCCTTCTCGACTTCGGCCTTGAGTTCGGGCGGGTACTGATGGCCGTGGTCTTCGTAGTAATTGCAGACTTCGGTGGTGAGGGTGAAGCCGGCCGGCACGGGCAGGCCGATGTTGACCATCTCGGCGAGGTTGGCGCCCTTGCCGCCGAGGAGATTTTTCATGTCCGCGCGGCCTTCCGCCTTATTGCCGCCGAAGAAATAGACGTACTTACTCATGCGAATAGGTTCCTAATAGGAAAGCGGCAAGGCCGCGGGAGAAGGGAGAGTCTCCGGTGCGACGGCCCGATGTTCAACGATGAGGGGTAGTGTACGGACCAGACGGGGCGGCGTCCAAGGGAGCGGGTGAGAACGTGCCGCCCCTCGCCTGCTCTTGCGGAGTATCCGCCAATGGCGTATACTTTGTGAATGCGGTTCATTGAGACGCCGATCTTTACTCGGATCATCGTGGCGCTGCTCGACGACGCGGGATACCTGTCCTTGCAGCTTGCCCTCCTTCAGCGGCCTAATCTTGGAGCGGTAATTCCGCACGGCGGCGGCTTGCGTAAGGCGCGTTGGCCGCTTCCAGGTCGGGGCAAGCGCGGCGGCCTCCGTATCGTCTACTTCTGGGACGAGACGAGCGAGACCTTCTACATGCTCTACGCCTATCCGAAGAATGAGCAGGAGAACCTCACCGCTGGGCAACTTCGCACCCTGAGCCGCCTTGTTCGGGAGGAGTTCGGATGAAAAAGCAGGACTTCGAGAATCTGGTCGAGAGCGTCCATCAGGCAGGCCGCATCCGCCGTGGGGAGGCGAAAGCGAGCCGCGTGACGGTGTTCGACCCGGTGGACGTGAAGGCCGTTCGGCTGCGTCTGGGCAAGTCGCAATCGGAATTCGCGCGCATGATCGGGGTAAGCGCCTCGACGTTGCAGAACTGGGAACAGGGCCGGCGCCGCCCGGAGGGACCGGCCCGCGCTCTGCTCCGGGTCGCGGCGGCGAATCCCGAGGCGGTGGCGTCAGCGTTGGCGAATTAGCTTCCAAGGAGCGATACGATAAACCTGACTGTCCTCCAATACTCGCAGCTCCACTTGCTTTCCCTTCATCTGGTAGCGGTATCTCCGCCCCGGTTCGAGATTCATTTGCTCCAATACCTGAACCAGGGGAATGCTCGCGGTTCCCCCATCTCCGATCGCAGTTATTGGCAACACGCCATTTTGTCCGATTCCCTCAGCCGACTTTTACGCCTACTCCACTTTCAGCTTCCACCGTTCCACATCGGTGAAGACGCGCACCGGATCGAACGGCAGGTCCACCTTCGGAATGTCCACTCGCTTGCTGACGGCCGATAGCGCGTCGAGCTGCCAGAGAGGAATAAACGGCATTTCGTCCTTGAGGAAGTTATTGTGCAAAATGTGAGCAAACGTCTGCACCTCGGGAAAGTCGCGGCGCCGGCTTATGTCCCGGATCTGCGGAATGAGGTTGCCCGAATCGGCCCCGGTATAACCCATGTAGTTGTGGCGGCCAGGACCGCCGCTCGGGTCGAGCAGCGGGCCGAGCCAATAGACGTCGTCCGGGAAATCGTAATGGTAGTAGGCGAGGTCGTAGTCGAACGTTGTTTCCACATCGTGCCGCAACTGCGCCGGCGACACGGCCACCGGCTTCAGCGTCACGTGGATCGCGTCGCGCACCTGTTCACATAGCGCATTCATGGCTTTTTCGACGGCCGGATCGCCCGCGGGGTATTTCAACGTCAGGCCGGAGTCGTGAACGCCATCTTTGCCGGCCTGGACCATGCTGGCCTTGGCCCTCTCGAGGTTGAACGGATCGAGGGTCGGCTTGTTGCCGTTCTTCGGCGTGAGGTCTGGGTTGCAGGCCCACGACTTGGCGGGATAGGGACCGTTCAACGGCTTGTGCAATTCCTGTCCCGGCGCCGCCCGAAAATCGTCGTTCAATAGCTTGTCGCGGTTGGCGGCGTAAGCCAGCGCGCGGCGGAAGGCGGCGTTCGCCAACACCGGATTGCGATGGTTTACCGCCAGAAAGTAGATTCTCCTGTTCGTGGAGGCAACCGGCAGCAGGACCATGTCGGCCGCAGCCTTCGCTTGCAGCGCGGCGGCCGCCTCCTTGGCGGTCAGGTCCAGCATCAGGTCGCAACGGCTGCTTCCCTTGACGTTCATTTCCGCGACGGCGTCCGTATAAAGGATAAAATGGACCTCTTGAATACGCGGCAGCCCGGTTTTGCCGGGTCGGGTGCTGTAATACGGGTTGGCGGTGAACGCCACGCAGGGCCGGCCGTTGTCCTCGTGGATTTTGTCAGTGTAGACGAACGGCCCGCTGCCCAGCGGATGGGCCGCGAACGCCGCCGAGTCCGGCGCCGACCCTGACGGTACGACTTTGAAGTTCATCAACGCCAAGGGATCGAGCCAGCCTTGGGGCAAGGTCAAGTTCACGCGCGACGCCTCGGTCACGTTCACGGGATCGAGCAGATCACCCCACACCGGCGGTCGAGAGGCTATCCTGCCCTCTTTGAACAGACCCACCGTATCGCGCACGTCGCCGGCTATTATTCGTTCGCCGTTGGACCAACGGCTGGTGGCGGCCAATTGGAATTGTCGCCCGCGCGGCGTCATCTGCGGCGGCCCTTCCGCCAAACCCGGCTCCCATCGGCTGCCGCCGTCGCCGTCGGGGTGAAGTTTCACCAAGCTCTCGAACATCAATTCGACCGCGCGAAGGTCGGAGTCGCCCCTGGCCAAGGCTGGCGACATTTGCGATGGCAATTCGCGTACACCGACGCGCAGCGTCGGATGTTCAATGTTCATCTTCAATTGGAGTTTTCGGATGTCCGGTTCGTTCGGCGCCGCGACCGCGGCCTCGTTCAACAGCTTGGCGATGTGGTCGTTCCCCTTCGGGCCATTCGCTTCCCATTCTTTTTTAGCTTCCGCGATCAGGTCGCGGGCCTGTTTGCGAAGCACTTCGCTGGAGTCGTCCAGCGCCTTATTGTCCGGGAACAGGTCTTCCATCAACCGCAGCCGTTTACGGGCTTCGGCCTTTTGCTTTTCGTCCGGCGCGTGCGTCAAAGCGGCATAGATCAAGCCGGCCAATGGCTTCGCGGCCTCATCCTGTTCCGCCGGCGCGGGATAGGTCGCGGCCAATCGCTTCGTCAGCGCGAAAGCCGGCTCCCAGTCGCGCGTCTCGACAAGGAGATTCAATTCCTCCAAAAGGACGGCGAATAGTCTCTGTTTCAGCTTATCCTCGACGGCCTGCCAGGCGCCGCCGGCGCGAAGGCTGCGTTGCCGATCCGACTGAAGGCCCAGATATACCGTCGTCAGCACCTGCTCGGCGGCCACGTCCTGTTCATAGCGCGTCATCTGTTTGTCGGCGTCGCGGGCTGTTTCGTACTTTTCTTTAAGGAACGCATCCACCGCGGTAAGGGCAACTTCCTCGTAGGGCTTGATCGAGACGACGTGGGATTTTATTACCTTTTTCGGCTCGTCCGGAGTCCACGAGTTGCGCGGATAGGGCGTGACCTTAAAGGGTTCCGTGATCGCTTCGGGGTTATCGTCGATGTGTTCCGGGATTGGCACGATGTTCTCTACGGAGCGGGGGTAGTTGCACGTCAAAACGTCGTGCGGAACGTCCAGCTCGTGGAAGAGATTCTGCACCGGAATTTTCTTGGCGTCCCGCGCGGCCTGCTTCAGATTAACGGGGCGCGGCGCTGGTGAAGTGTTCGCCGCCGGCTCGCCGTCGGGAACCGTGACCTTGTGGTTTTTCACGGGCTGGGCGCCCGGCTCTTCGTCTTCCTGCGGCCGCGCCGGCTTGTCCGGCGTTTTGGCGGCCGGCGCCTCGGCTTTCGGCTTGGCGTCGGGGTCGCTTGCCAGAGAGAGGCCGGCGACGGCAAACAGGGTAAGCGTAAGAGAGACAACCAAAAGGCGAGCCGCCGGGTTTATCCCGGCGGGCCGGAC
>DHJA01000013.1:11188-13249 GCA_002404095.1 Planctomycetaceae bacterium UBA4732
CCCCGCCGCTCGCTTTGGGTTAGCCCCTCTGAGTTGAATGGTCATGGCTCGATCCCTTATCGGCGTCGTGTGAAGGAAGTGTCGGCGTGGAATGGATTATAGCAGGACTGCATCGCATTGAGGCAAGGCCGCCGTCTTGAATAATTCCGATCGCTCCGTCCATTTTCTCAAGTCCGCCGGCCGTCGCGGCCGATCTATTCCCTACGGCAGGCTTTCGCCGCGCGATCCGTTCCGCCGGCAAGGTCCGGTGTGGAGCCGGACAAGCCGCCGTCAGTGGGAGGGAGCGACGATGACTCTTGGAGCGATGACCTGGACGTGCCTGTTGCTGGCGGCAGGGGCCGCGCAGCCGGACGTTTGGAACATGAAAGACAGGACGTTCCAGATCCCCATCCGCTTCGACGCCCAACGCCGGGCCGAGATCCGCGAACTGGACCTGTACGTCTCCCACGACCAGGGGCAAACCTGGAATATGGAAGGCAAGGCCACTCCTGACAAAGAATTCTTTCCCTACACCGCCAAAGACGACGGCGCGTATTGGTTCACCGTCGCCATCATCGATCAGAAAGGGCGGCAGGAACCCGTAAACATCCTCACCGCCCCCGTCGGTCAACGCATCATGGTGGACACGCTGAAGCCGGAAATCGAACTGAACGCCGAGAGGCAAGGCGAGGAAATCCGGGTAAGCTGGCGAATCACGGAACTGCATCCCAACCCCGCCACGCTCCGTCTGGAATACGGCGAAACGGCGGATGGGCCGTGGACTTCGCTGCCGATAACGCCCGGTCCGACTGGAGAGGCCAAGTTCACGAACCCGGCTGCTGTGGTGGTGCGCATCCAGATGCAGGACATGGCGGAGAATGTGGGGCAGGCAGTGAAGCAGGTTGCCGCCGCTAACGGTAACGTGGCCTTCGCGCCGCCTCCGCCTTCGGCCAGCGCCCCGCCGCCAGCGCCGACGCCGAGCGTCGCCCCGCAATCGCCGCCGCCTCCGGTCGTCGTCCCGCCCACGCCGATGGCTGAGGTAGCGACTTGGAACCCGCGGCCGGCCGAGCCGCCGCCTGTACCGGTCGCCGTGCGTACCGCGCCGCCTCCTCCGCTGCCGCCGCCCGGCCCAATGAACGACGGCTATCCAATGCCGCCCTCCCCCGGCGGCTCGCCGGTAGTCGGCAGTTCCCAGATCGCGGTCGCGCCCAGGGAGAACAGCAACCAGAGGGTCGCCTTCTCTTCGCCTCAAAGTTTATCGGGACCGAACGCGAACTACGGCGGTCAGGACGTGCCCGCGTCATCGCGCGGCGGAATGCCTCCTTTGCTGATCGTCAATAAGAGACAGGTAAAGTTGGAGTTCGACGTGGACAAGTTCGGCCCCTCGGGCCTGGGCGGCGCGGACGTTTACGTGACGACCGACGACGGAGCGACGTGGCAGGTTCTGAACCTGGGAGCGGGCGCCGCGGTGCTGCCTCCAGTGGACGCACACGCCGGAGCGGTGCGCGGTTCTGTTACTGTGCCCTTGGAAAAAGAGGGCGTTGCTTATGGCTATTGGGTGGTAGTGAAAAGCAAGGCCGGCCTGGGCAAGGCGGGGCCGCGCGCCCACGATCTGCCGCAAATCCGCGTTGAACTGGATGTGACTCCGCCGGAAGCGACGCTTCTGAGGCCGCAGGCCGATCCGTCGCGGCGCGACACGCTCGTCTTGATGTGGGAGGCGGTTGACAAGAACCTGACGAGCAAACCGATCACGCTGGAATGGTGCGACCATCCGGGGCCGGACGCCCAGTGGCACTTCATTGGGCCGGAGGAGTTACCGCACACGGGCCGCTTCGACTGGCAGCCGCCGGCTGACATTCCGCCGAAAGTCTTTCTTCGCCTGACGGTTCGCGACACGGCCGGCAACAAGGCAGTGGCTCAGACGCCCGAGTCGGTGCTTATCGACCTGATCGTGCCGGAGGTCAGCAACCTTGGCCTGGGCGGCGTGAGCCTCGGCGTCGCACCGCATTGAACAAAGGGCCGTCAAATCTCGGTAGTGTCTCTGTTTGCAGGGAAGGGGGCAAGCCCGCAGCGCCAAGCAAG
>DHJA01000013.1:13401-13738 GCA_002404095.1 Planctomycetaceae bacterium UBA4732
CGGGGGGCCTCGCCCCTACCCAAACTGAGACACTACTCAAATCTCAATCGGCTCATCGTCGGGAGGCTCCTTGCGGCCGGTCGGACGAACATGGTTGTCGCGCTCGGGAACCCGAACTTTGGAATGTGTATTTGGGCCGGGCGCGAGGGGCACGGGATCGGTTTCCGCAACGGCCTCATTCGATCCGGAATCGGCGGAGTAGCCTTTGGCGTGCGCCCCGCCTGGATCGATGGGGTCGTTGGTCGTTAGTTCGCGGGTCGCTTCTTCGGCCATGGCGCATCTCCTTAAAAGCTCCAACACAAAGCGAGCGGCCGGGTTTATCCCCGCCGGGACGAGC
>DHJA01000231.1:0-8485 GCA_002404095.1 Planctomycetaceae bacterium UBA4732
CGGGCATTGGGCGTAAGCCCCCGGCTCGCCAAATGGAGACACTATTCACCTCCGCCGCGACGCGGGACGACGTTCCGCCAACAGCTGGGCAAGCGACCCTCCTCCCGGCAGCCCGCGCCGACCTCTGCGCAGGCAATCGTCAATCTTCTGCCACGTTTCGCCGAGGACCGCGCGCACAGGCCCCGACCATACATCCGGCAACCTCCCCGTACGCGATTCATGGTCCATCGCCCAACTCAACACCTGCGCCACCGACAACGGCGCGGCGGTCGTCCGGCTGCGAATGCCGAGGCGCCGGCCCAGTAGCTGGGCCAGGGAATCGTCGCCGCGTAGGCCGCGCAGGCCAAGCCGCAACGACTCATTGAGCGTTTGCCACACCTCGCCGGGCGCCGCCTCGACGGGTCCGCTTTTTTCGTCCGGCCAGGCGCCGCTCTGCCGACAGTGCGCTTCGGCCCAGCGGCATATTTTGGCTTCCGTCAAACGCGGCCGCGCCTCAACTTCGTGGACGCCGCGCTCGCGCTCCAGAAGACTGGCCAGCGAGTCGCCGGCCGGCAGACCGCGCAGGCCCAACCGCAGCGCCATGTCGATTTGCAGCCACTTTTCGCTGGGATCGCCGAGGACGACGCCGGCGGCCGTCTTCGGCCATTCTCCGGCGGTGGCCTGATGGGCGTCGGCCCACGTCAGGATTTGCGCGACGGTGAGCGGAGGCCGGGGCGGCATCGGCCGGCGTTTTGGCTTCATGGGCATAACGACTACCTCCCAAGGAATGCACGGCGTCAATGCCATTAGTGGTGTGCCTCCTGAATTAGGCGAACGGCCGGCGTGAGCCGGCTGGTACAGGATAGCGTCACCGATAGGATGCCGTACCAGCCGGCTCACGCCGGCCGTTCGCCTAAATCGAGACCCTCCCCTAACTTTCGCTTGAACAGGTCGATCACCATACGATAGCAGATTAACGCCAACGCTGGGTCGTAACGCGGCCCCTCGTCGCGCAGGAAAGCATGGGCGCCGTTGAACTCATGCCAGGTATAGACGATTTTTGACTCGGACATCCGCGATTGAATCAGCCTTCGCCCTTCTTCGGGAACGTGCGGGTCTTGCCGTCCCCAGACCATCATCATCTCGCCGCGAATCTCGGCCATCCGGTCGAGCGTGTTGTCGTTCATCCCTAGCCCAAGGCTGCGCTTGTGAATGTCGGTCGCATAGAAACAGGCGCCGGCGAGAACCTCCGGGTTCATCGCCGCTCGGAAGGCGAGATGACCGCCAATACATATCCCCATTGAACCTATCTTCCCCGTACAGCTGGGATAGGACCGTAGAAAGCGAATGGCCGCTCGGGCGTCGTCGTCATAGGCGGCGATTGCTTTGGCTTCTTTGTCTCGGTTGCCCTTGGCCGCGCCGGCCTGGTCGTAAGCCAGTTCGGTCCCCGGCGCCTCCAGCTCATGGAAGATCTCCGGCACGGCGACGACGAAACCGTGGCCGGCCAGAAGCGCGGCGGTTCGCTTGATTGGGCCGGTTTGTTGAAAGATTTCCGAAAACAGCACGACGCCCGGATAGCGCCCCGCCGCGACCGGACGGTAAACGTAAGTGCGCATCGGCCCGGTAGACGTTTCCAACTCACAGGTTTCTGATTGGAGAATCACGGACGAACTCCTTCGTGACGGTTTGATGGAAGCAGACGGCCTCCGCGTAACGTAAGGGGGTAAGGAACAAGCGTCAACCGAAAAGGGTAACGTCTTGGGAAAACTGGGCGATGTTTTCCTTGACAATCGCTTCCTCATTTGTCACACTCATGTGGTTCTTTTCCGTCGGAGATTACTCCCTAACCTTCCGTGCGGAGGAAAGCGCTCAATGACAATTCAAACGTGGCGGCAACGCTGGCTGGAACCCCTGGCCCGCTTGCTACGCGGTGAAACGTCCTACCGGCGACATCCGGCACGGCACAGCCCCGTCCTTTGTGGCGGTCGCCGACCTCAACGGCGACGGCAAGCCCGATCTCGTCGTCGTCGGCAGCATTAACGCCCCTAACAACGTGTCGGTGCTGCTGAACACGACGACGCCGGGCGCGGCTGCGCCCACCTTCGCCCCCAGGGCGATCTTTACCGCCGGGCGTGGCCCCTTCTCCGTGGCTATCACCGATGTCAACGGCGACGGCAAGCCTGACCTCGTCGTCGCCAACTTCAACTCCGCCAGCGTGTCGGTGCTACTGAACACCACGACGCCAGGCGCGGCCGCGCCCACCTTCGCGTCCCAGGTGGGCTTCAATACCGGGCAGGGCGCCCGCTCGGTGACCGTCGCCGACCTCAACGGCGACGGCAAGCCCGACCTCGTTGTCGCCAGCGGCGCCAACACCGTGTCGGTGCTGCTGAACACAACGGCGACAGGCGCGACCACGCCCACCTTCGCGTCCAAGGTGGACTTCGCCGCCGGGATGGGTTCCGTCTCCGTGGCGGTCGGCGACCTCAACGGTGACGGCCTGCCGGACATCGTCGTCGTCAATGAAGGCTCGAATACGGTGTCCGTGCTGCTGAACACGACGGCGGCAGGCAACCCGACGCCCTCCTTCGCCATGAAAGGGGACTTTGCCACCGGATCGAACCCTGTGTCCGTGGCCGTCGCCGATCTGAACGGCGACGGCAGCCCCGACATCGCCGTTGCAAACCGCAGTTCTAACAGCGTGTCCGTGCTGCTTAATACCACGATGGCCGGCGCCCCTGCGCCCTCGTTCGCGCTCAGGACGGACTTCACCACCACGGCAAACATAGGTTCGGTGGCCGCCGTCGACCTCAACGGCGACGGCAAGCCCGACCTCGTCGTCGCCAGCTACGCCTATAACATCGTGTCCGTGCTACTGAACACGACAGCGGCGGGCGCGGCCGCGCCCGCCTTCGCCCTCAAAGTGGACTTCCACACCGTCACGTACACGGGTGCCAGTTCCGTGGCCATAGGCGACCTGAACGGCGACGGCAGGCCCGACGTCGTCCTCGCCAATCCATCCGCCAACAGCGTGTCGGTGCTGCTGAACACGCCCGAAACGATCACGAACGGCACGGCGACCGGGACCATCACCGAAAGCGATGCGCCGCCGTCGACGCCGACCTTGACGAGCATCAGCCCGAACTCGGCGATGGTCGGCGATCCCAACACCACCATTACGCTCAACGGCATGAACTTTGTCGCATCCTCCACAGCCGACTTCAACGGAGCGGCGCTTACCACGATGTTTGTCAGCTCCACGGAACTGATGGCCGACATTCCCGCCGCCGATCTGACTATGGCGGGGACTGCCGCTGTCACCGTCTTCACCCCCGGCTCAGGCAGCGGTTTCGGCAGCGGCAACGGTTCCGGCAGCGGCGCCGGCGGCAGCGGTTTCGGCGGCGGCGGCACGTCCGCGCCTCAAACATTCACCATCGACAATCCCGCGCCGACGTTGACGCGCATCAGCCCATCCTCCGCCCAGACCGGCAGCCCGGACACGACCATCACCCTGACGGGGACCAACTTCGTCAACGGCTCGACGGCGGCGGAATTCAACGGTGCGGCGCTCTCAACGACTTTCGTTAGCGCCACGCAACTGATGGCCGTCGTTCCCGCCGCGGACCTGGCGACCGCGGGCGCCTCCTACGCGGTCACGGTGGTCACGGCCGGTCCCGGCGGCGGCACGTCGGCGGCGCAGACGTTCACGGTGACCAAACCCGCGCCGGTGGCCACCACGCTCGTATTCCTTCAGCAGCCGGGCGACGGCTCGGTGCTTCAGCCCATTGCGCAAGTCGGGGTGCAAGTTCTGGATCAGTTTGGCAATCCGGTGACCACTGGCACAGTGACCATTGCCGTCGCCGGCGGCTCTCCCGGCAACCTCGACGCGGCCAGCACCGTCGTCGTCAAGGTTGACGCCAACGGCATCGCCGTATTTACGGACCTGATCCTTGATGTTGTCGGAACGGATGCGCTCACGGCCACCTACGGCGATCCGATCCAAGCCACGTCGGCCAACTTCACGGCGTCTGCCGCGAATCTCAATCTTGTCCTCAACAGCTCGCAAACGACCGGCAACGTCCCCACGGTCGCCGCCGGCGACCCGTTCCTCCTGGGTGCCAGCTTCGTCGATAAGGCAACCATCCCATTGCAGGCGCGGATCGCCTATGGCGACGGCTCCGTCGTCACGGTCCCGGTGTCCGTGTTGAACCAGCAAGGCCAATTCAACGCGCCTCACACTTACGGGGGCGAAGGCTCGTTCCCGGTGAGCGTCACGATCCTCGACTCCGAGGGTCGTGTCGTGGGCGTCGGCGCCCTGCCGGGGGTGGTGCAGGTGTTTCCGGCCGAATTCGGCTCGGTGAACGTCCTCTACGGGCAACCGGGTCAGACCGTTTCGCAGTCCGTCACGGACTCGGCGACCGGGATAACCACCACGCTTACCCTGACGGAGGCGGCGGATGACGTACCCGGCGGATACCTGTTGGTGACCGCGCTCAAGAACTTCGTCCCGCCGACGACGCCGGGCGTCGTGAAATTCTTTACCTCTTATGACGTGCGCCAGCACAACCTGCCCGCGGAGGCTTCGGTCGTGGTGACCGTAACCTTCCCGGACGCCTTGCCGCCCCTCACGACGCCCCAGCTCTTTTTCCTTGACACAAAGACCGACCCGTCGAACCCGACGGAAAAGCTGTTCCGGGGTCCGCCCCAGTTCAGCGGGCAGAGCGTAACCTTCGCTATTAACCCTTCCAGCACTCCGCGTCTGAAGGACTTGAACGGCACGGTGTTGCCCGTCGCGGCCACCATTCCCGGACAAACGGCGACGGTGGCGATCAGCCCGTCTTTGGCCGCGCTCGGTTTAGACGCGACCGCCGCGCTCCAAACGGCTTCCTTCCGAACTTCGACCCAGTTAACGTTGACGCTTGAGCCGTCGCAGGCCAGCCAAGTCAGCTCGACGCGATCGATTCTGCGCGGCGACCAGGTGGACGGCGGCGGCGGCGACGACTCGATGAGCGCCGCCGAGGTTTTGTTCCAGTTCCTGATTGATAAGTGGGATCACCTTCCAAAATTCTTGTTCTTCCACGACTCATCCGACGCCGGCCGGCCTTCGGACAGTCCATCGCCGCCGGCAACGGCGCCCGCAGCGCCCGATGCGAGCTTGGCGCCGAGTGAACCGCAAGAAAGCTTATCGGCACTCGATTTGTTCCTCCGCGATCCGGCGCCCTCTTTCGATTGGTTCACCCCGACGGCTCCCGTGAGCGACGCTCCAGAGGTTGGCCGGCGCCCTCGGATCGAACATCGGAATCCCGCTGCGTTCGCGGCGGCGTCGGCCGCCGGCTTGAGGCTGTACGTTTCGGGCAAGGAGAAGCGCCGAAAGGGCGGCCGCTCGCCTGCCGGCAAGCTTAAATGAAATATGCAGAGTAACGCGACTTTGGAGAAAAATAGTAGGCGCGGCGCATGCGACCGGCTACACTCGCCGTCATGAAGCCATCTCACCCCGCGTTCACACAAGTCGATCATCGCCCTTGGCCAATCCCCGGCGGACCTTGGACGTGGCGGCAGAACTGGCACGACCTTCTTTTCGCCCACTGGCCGGTTCCCGCCGCCGACCTTCGCCGCCTCGTTCCCGACGGCCTTAACATTCAGGAATACGACGGCACTTCATGGGTAGGCGTGGTGCCTTTTCGCATGACGGGGGTTATGCGGCGGCCGTTGCCGGACTTGCCGTGGGTGTCCGCGTTCCCGGAACTCAACGTCCGGCTCTACGTCGAGCGCGACGGCAAGCCTGGCGTCTGGTTCCTCAGCCTGGACGCGGCCAATCCGCTCGCGGTCTGGGCCGCACGCCGGTTCTTTTATCTACCTTACTGGCACGCGCGGATGACCCTCTCGACCGCCGGCGACGAATACCGGTTCCGCTCCCAACGTCGCGGCGCCTCACCTATGAAGTTCGCCGCCGCGTATCGACCGACTTCGCCGCCGCGCCAAGCTCTGCGCGGTACGCTGGAATGCTTCTTAGTGGAGCGTTATTGTCTCTATTGTCAGTCGCCCGGCAGGTCGCTGTACCGTGCCGAGGTGCTTCACACGTCCTGGCCGCTCCAAGACGCGGCGGCACAAGTCGAACCCGATGAGTTGTTAAGCACCCACGGCCTGGTGGTGCGAGGGGCGCCGCTTTTGCACTTTTCGCGCGGAGTGGATGTTGTTGTCTGGCCTCTGGCGAAGGTCGGCGCCTAATTTGCATCAGGAAAGCACGGCAAATCGCCTGCTCCGATGAAAGATGAGGGATTAAAATGGCTCACAAGAAAAAGCATACCGGCCCAGTGCCGCCCGGCAATCAGGCGCATACTGGGCCTTCCGGGGACACGGACCAAGTGCCTGAGAAGGATGGACAATCGCCTGCTGAGGTGACCTCCGCGCAAGAGCAGGATCCGAAGAGGCGGATCGGCCATTTCATCGGCAAAGGCGAACACCCGCTTCAGGAGCCGGGCGGCCGCAACCACAGCAAGAACTAAAACAGCGGCTGATCGCGAATGAAGTGAAAAAAAGCCGCCTCAGGGGGTTGAACCCTGGACCTATGCTTTACGAAAGCATCGCTCTACCACTGAGCTAAGGCGGCATTGGATAAAGACTTACGTCGTTTGGTCGTTTCTGGTTTCCTACTTAGTTTGCGTCCCGAACTCGTGGACAGCGGCCGCCATACGAAAGCAGTGCTATACCGTAGAGCTACATCGGCCTATTCATCTGAAAGGGAGGCCGGCGACGGCCGGCCTCCCTCTCCTCGTCGCATTGTAAAGGAAGCGCACGGCCGCGACAACGCCAGCGGCGACAGATCCCCAATGCTCAGGGTCTTCGATAGCCGATCGACTCCAGGAAATCCCGTGCGCTAACGATGCGCACGCCGTTGCTCCGCGCCTCGTCTTTGAGCTGCTTGATGCTGGCCGTCACTTCCGGTTTGGCGCCCGTTTCGTCTCCCAGGATTAGCAAGTCCGTCACCGACGACAGTTTGCCTTTGATGCTTGCGTCTGTTAGATCCACGTGTCCGTCCACCACCGCATTCTGACGTTGCAAGAGCCTCTCGAACTCCTGCATGTCGTCTTGACCCTTGACGCCGTGCATATCAATTAGACCCGCGATTACGATGTGCTGGGGCGCGCCCGGATGGAATACTGGGTTGTACAGGAAATCGCCTTCAAGGATCGGATCCTTCATTGCGTCCTTCACACTCACGATCTGGGCCTGTGACGAATGATCGCCCGTCACATTGATGATCTCCAGCGTACCTTTTGTGGCCGGCAGCGGTCTGCCGTCCGGGCCTCGTCCGTGGATGCTGAACGTCAACGGCGGCCGCACGTTGTCCGCCCTCCCCAGGTTGATGAACGGTTCCTTGCCGGAGCGGTCCATCTTCACGATCTTCCAGTCCGTCGGGATCGGCTTGCCGTCGGGTGGCACGTCCGTGTCGCGTTTCGCGGCTAGGTCAAAACGTTCTCTCATATCCTTGATCTTGGCGTTCAACTCCGTAATCAATTTTTCTTTCGCCGCCACTCCCTCCGCGACTTTCTTGGCTTTGTCGTCCCCGGCCTGCACCGCGGCGGCAGTGGCTTCGTTTGCCATCTTCAATTTGCCCTGCGTTTCCTCAACGGTTTTTTGAAGGCCCACAAGATCGGCGGTGTTTTTCATAGCCGCCGCCGCGATTTCTTTCGCGTAGTCCGCCTGGGCCTTCGCCTTCTCTTCGTCGGCCGTCTTCTTGGCGGTCTCCGCCTCATCCTTGGACCGCAGCGCCGCGGTCACTTGTTGATCGAAGTAGGCGCGCAGGTTCAACAAGCCTGTGTAAACATCCTCATAGGTGAACTTCGGCCGCTTAGTTTCCTTGTCCCAAGCCATCGTCCGGGGCTGGAGCGACCATGTCTTTGTCTTAGCGGCTTTGTCATCCGTGGCGACGGCGACGTCGTATTTCGTGCTTTCGACCTTTTTGATGAGGTTCGCCACGGCGGCGCGATCCGAGAACTCGCCATGGGAATCCTTGCCCCCCTGATTCTGGTCGAACTGATCGCGGTAAACCTTGAGGGTGGTATCGACCGTGGTGGGCGTCGCGGACTTGTCGGCGGCGTCCAAGGCCTTATCGAAACCTTCCGTCTGGCCGAGGTACGTCCGGTAGGTCCACGCCTGGAATTGATACCAGTCGCGCTGCAACTTCATGTCTTTATCACTGGCGACCGCGGTGGTCTTTTCGGTCGTCAAGGCGGCTTGCCCTGCGAAGCCGTAGTACGTCGCCACGCCGAGGCCGACGCTGAGGATGATGAAAAATACCAGAGTCACGACTAGGCCGGTGTTCGATTCCCGGCCGCGTTGCTTCGCCATAGTTGCAACCTCACGAATGGAGGGTGAAAAGGTTCTGAAAGGGGTCGCCCGATGCGGGGCGTACGGCGCGCTATTAACGGTCCCTATCTTAGTGTAAATGATTCGGGCGGGCTGTCAATTGAATCGGCGCGGCGGGTAGCGTCTCCGTTTGTCCCAT
>DHJA01000231.1:8536-9631 GCA_002404095.1 Planctomycetaceae bacterium UBA4732
ATGGGACAAACGGAGACGCTACCCTTGACAGGCTCCTCTCGCAATCTTAAACTTCGGGTTAGTTAGCTGCTTTCCTCAGCCCTCGGTTTGCTTCACGTCCCGTTCCTTTCCGCGGATTCGTGTGCCGTCATGGCCTCCGGCGATGCTTCTGGCGTGATGTATCTGGTGGATGCGCACTCGCTCATCTTTCAGGTCTTCCACGCCATCCCCCCCATGACCAGCCCGACCGGCCTGCCCACCAACGCCGTCTTCGGATTCGTCCGCGATCTGCTTTATCTGCGCAAGCGTAAGCCGGACTATCTCGTCTGCGCCTTCGACCTTCCGCAACCGACGTTCCGCAGCGAACTCTACGCCGAATACAAGGCCCATCGCGATCCGACGCCTACCGATCTGGTCGCCCAATTGCCATTGATCAAGCGGGCCGTCGAAGCGTTAGGCATACCCGTCGTCAGCCATCCGCGCTACGAGGCCGACGACGTGCTGGCCACCATCGCGCGGGCCGCGTCCAAGCGCGGACTCGACGTTTACGTTTGCACCAGCGACAAGGACTGTCGCCAACTGATCGACGATCACGTTCGGCTCTACAACCTGCGTAAACATCAGGAATTCGGCCGGGCGGAACTGCTGGCCGATTGGGGCGTGACGCCGGAACAAGTCGTGGACTTGCAATCGCTGGTCGGCGATGCGGTGGACAACGTGCCCGGCGTACCCGGCATCGGCGTCAAGACGGCGGCCAAGCTCTTGCAGGAGTTCGGCACCCTTGACAACCTGCTCGCTAACATCGACCGCGTGGCCGGGGTTAAGCGGCAGGAGAATTTGCGAGCTTCCGGATCGATTATGGAGCTGAGCCGCCAACTAGTGCGCTTGGCCGACGACGTGCCGGCGCCGTTGGAATGGGACGCCTGGCGACTGAAAGAGATCGACGCGCCGAAGATGCTCGATCTTTGTCAGGAGATGGGCTTCCGCAGTTTCGCCGCGGAGATCCGCGAAAATGTGAAGTCCACGGCAGTGGTCCAGCACGGCCTTTTTGACGACGAGCCATTTCCGTTCGGCGCCAACGCTCCGGCCGTTAGTGTAGGCGACTCGCTCCGCGAG
>DHJA01000231.1:9759-12363 GCA_002404095.1 Planctomycetaceae bacterium UBA4732
GCTCGCGGAGCGAGCGGCCCACATTCAGAGACGGCCTCGACCGCCAACGTGCCGTGGTTTCAGGAGTATCATCTGGTCGATACGGCCGAGAAGTTCGAGGAGTTTTTTCGTCAACTAAAGGGGCAGAAGCGTTTCGCTTTCGACCTGGAAACGACGAGTCTGCGACCGCTTGAGGCGGAAATCGTCGGCATTGCCTTTAGCTGGCGTCCCGGCGAGGCGTGGTATCTGGCGTTGCGTGGGCCGGAAGGTTCGGCGTTGCTCGACTCGGCGCCGACGCTGGAACGGTTGCGGCCGATCTTCGCGGACCCGAACATCGCCAAGCTCAATCAGAACATCAAGTACGACCTGCTGGTCCTGCGCGGCCGAGGCGTCGAAGTGCATGGCGTTTCCGGCGATCCGATGGTGGCGGATTACCTCTTGCACGCCGGCGAGCGAACTCATAACCTTGAGGAACTCGCACGTCGTTACCTAAATCATCCGATGGTCCCCATTGAGGACCTGATCGGCAAGAAGAGCAAGAAGCAGCCGCAGTTGCGTATGGATCAGGTTGCCGTGGATCGCGTCGCGGCCTATGCCGGCGAGGACGCCGACGCCGCATGGCGGTTGTGCCTTCATCTGGAATCTCGGCTCGAAGGGCCGCCGTTGCGCACACTGTACGACGAGTTGGAAATTCCCCTCATCGAAGTGTTGGCCGAGCTAGAGTACAATGGGATTCGCCTCGACAAAAAGCTATTGAAGCGCGTCGGCGACGACATGGGCCGCCGCCTGGAACAGATCGAGAAAGAGATTTACGTACTCGCCGGCCGTCCGTTCAACATCGGCTCGCTGCCGCAACTGCGTAAAGTGCTATTTGAAGAGTTGAAATTGCCGATACAGGGCAAAACTGGCGTGACCGGCGCGCCCAGCACCGATCAAGAAACATTAGAGAAGTTGGCCGCGCTCGGCTTGCCTGGCAGCGAGTTGCCGCGCAAGATTCTGGAACAGCGGCAGACCGCCAAGCTCAAAAGCACTTACGTGGACGCCCTGCCGGAGATGGTCAACCCGGCGACGAGGCGCATTCATGCGTCGTTCAACCAGACGGTGGCCGCGACGGGTCGGCTGTCGTCGTCGGACCCGAATTTGCAGAACATCCCGGTGCGCAGCGAGCAGGGCCGGGAAATCCGCCAGGCGTTTTTGCCGGAAGAAGGTTGGCGCCTGCTGACGGCGGACTATTCGCAGATCGAATTGCGGCTTCTCGCTCACTTCACCGACGACGAGGCGCTGCAGCGGGCTTTCGCCGAGGACCACGACGTTCATTCCCTGGTGGCGGCGCAGATATTTGGAGTGGAAGAAGGGCTGGTGACGCCGGAAATGCGCCGCATGGCCAAGACGGTCAACTTCGGCGTCATTTACGGTATGAGCGGTCACGGCTTGGCCGTTCGCCTGGGCATCAGCCGCGACGAGGCCAACCGCTTTATCGAAGCCTATTTCGCCCGCTATCCTAAGGTGCTTGACTACCAGGCCAAGTTGCTAGAGGAGTGCATGCGAACCGGCTACGTCTCAACGATCCTAGGCCGGCGCCGCGCCATCGCGGGGGTGCGGTCGAAATCGACGTACCAGCAGCGCAACCAGCCGGAGCGTGAGGCGATCAACATGGAGATTCAGGGGTCGGCGGCCGACCTCATCAAGCTGGCGATGCTGCACATTCACCAACGGCTGCGGCGCGACGGCCTACGGTCGCGGATGCTAATGCAGATTCACGATGAACTGGTGTTTGAGGCGCCGCCGGGCGAGCTGAAGCAACTAGCCGCGCTCGTGAAAGAGGAGATGACAACGCCGCTGGAAAAGGAACTGAGCCTACGAACGCCGCTGAAGGTGGAGCTGGCGGCGGGGCCGAACTGGCTGGACGTGGAAGAAATCGTGGAGGGCGAAGGGTGAAGGGAGAAGAGTTTAGCCGCGACCCGAAGGGGAGCGCGCGGACCGTATCCCCCCTTCACTCACCACCCCTAGTTGTGGGTCTGGTCGGCGGCATCGGCGCCGGCAAGAGTCAGGTCGCCGAAGCATTCGCCCGCCGCGGCGCCCGCGTGATTTCGGGCGACGCCCTCGCGCACGCCGCCCTGCGCCAACCGGCTATTATGGAGTTGGTGGTTGGACGCTGGGGCCAACAACTGCTCGACGATAAAGGGGAGATACAACGTCGCCTTCTCGCCGATGTGGTGTTCGCGGATCCCGGCGAGCGCCGCGCTTTGGAAGCGATGGTCCATCCGTGGATCAAGGAGCGTATCCGCGCAGAGGTGGAGGCGGCCCGGGCCGACGCGATGGTGCGGCTGATCGTGCTGGACGCGGCCGTCATGTTGGAGGCCGGTTGGCACGTTATTTGTGACCATCTGGTGTTCATTGAGGCGCCCCGCGAGGTGCGGCTTCGGCGCGTGGCTGAACAACGCGGCTGGAGTCTGCAAGAAGTAGAGGCGCGGGAAGCGGCCCAGTTGCCCTTGACGGCGAAGGCGGCGCACGCCGATCATACGTTGGATAACTCTACTTCTCTGGAGCGCCTGGATCATCAAGTGGCGGATCTGGTGCGGCTATGGCAAGTTTAGCCGCAACTGTTTAGCCGCGACCCGAAGG
>DHJA01000231.1:12466-16889 GCA_002404095.1 Planctomycetaceae bacterium UBA4732
CTTCGGGTCGCGGCTAAACGAATGAGATGTACCGCCTATCCGCCGGCCCCGCATTCCACGTCTGTACGCTTCGTAGGAGAGGACTGAAATGGCCGAAGCCAAGAGCCGACGCGAACCCGCCTTTCGCACTCGTATACGCGCCAAGATCGACTCCGCCGACGGCACGGCGCCCGGCGAAGATGACGGCACTTCGTTTCTGACGGAAATGGAGCCGGAGCCGGAATCGACAGCGCCGCAGGCGGACGGCGTACCCGACATCGAAGCGAACGGCTTCCCAGCCGTCGAAGCGGACGCCGCGCCGCCCGTGGAGGAAGCGCGCGAACCCGTGACCGCGCCGGTCCCGCCGCCGCGGCCGAAAAATCCCGGCGACGAGGGCTACGGCTTCGACGAGGAGATTAATAATCGTTATGAGGAGATCAAGCGCGGCAGTACGCACATCAGCGCATTGCAGCAAATGACCATCCCGCAACTCTTGAAAATCGCCAAGGAAGAAGGGCTTACCGACTATTCGGGCCTGAAGAAACAGGATCTGATCTTCAAAGTCCTCAAGGAGCGCGTCAAGCAGAACGGCCTGATGTTCGGCGACGGCACGCTCGAAGTGCTGCCGGACGGCTTCGGCTTCTTGCGCAGTCCGGATTACAACTACCTGCCCTGCCCGGACGACATTTACATTTCGCCGTCGCAGATTCGCCGCTTCGGGTTGCGCACCGGCTCCGTCGTGGCCGGCCAGATTCGGCCGCCCAAGGAGAACGAGCGCTATTTCGCCCTGCTGCGCGTCGAGGCGATCAACTACCAAGACCCCGAAATGCTGACGCAGAAGGTCGTCTTCGACGACTTAACGCCTCTGCATCCGAACAAAAGGCTGAACCTCGAAGTCGCGCCGACTGAAATCAACATGCGCGTCGTGGACTTGGTGACGCCGATCGGCAAAGGCCAGCGCGGCCTGATCGTGGCCCCGCCGCGCACCGGCAAAACGATTCTGCTTCAAAAGATCGCCAATAGCGTCTTAAAGAATCATCCCGAATGTTACGTCATCGTGCTGCTGATCGACGAGCGGCCCGAAGAGGTGACGGAGATGGAGCGCAGCGTCAAGGGGACGTATTGCGAGGTGGTCAGTTCGACCTTCGACGAGCCGGCGTCGCGGCACGTGCAGGTCAGCGAGATGGTGATCGAGAAGGCCAAACGGATGGTCGAGTTCGGCACGGACGTGGTGATCCTGTTGGATTCGATCACGCGCCTCGCCCGCGCCTACAATACCGAAGTTCCGCACTCCGGTAAGATCCTATCCGGCGGCGTGGACGCCAACGCCCTGCACAAACCCAAGCGCTTCTTCGGCGCCGCCCGCAACCTTGAGGAAGGCGGCAGCTTGACGATCTTGGCCACTGCCCTGGTGGATACCGGCTCGCGCATGGACGAGGTGATTTTCGAGGAGTTCAAGGGCACGGGCAACATGGAACTGCACTTGGACCGGCGCCTTGTAGACAAGCGCATCTGGCCGTCCATCGACGTGAACAGCTCCGGCACACGCAAGGAAGAATTGCTGCTTGACCCAGAGGAGTTAAGGCGGATGTACATTCTCCGTAAAGTTCTCAGCGACATGAACCCGGTCGAGGCGATGGAACTCCTCATCAATCGAATGGCGCGGACGAAAAGCAATGCGGAGTTTCTAATGAGCATGAATTTGGGCTAACGGCCGGGACTATTGACTACCCTTATGCCAACCATCATCGAAGGCACGTTATCGCCGCCATCAGGCTGTTTCGCCCTGGTGGCGGCGCGTTTCAATTCCGCCATCGTGGAAAATCTCGTCGGCGGAGCGCTCGACGCCCTGAAACGGCACGGCGTCGCCGACGACGCTATTGATGTGGTGCGCGTGCCGGGGTCATTCGAGATTCCGCTGGTGGCGCAACGATTGGCGGCGAGCAAGAAGTATGCGGCCGTCATCTGCCTGGGCGCCGTCATTCGCGGCGACACCGACCATTACGATTACGTCGCCGGCCAGGTCACATCCGGCGTTGCGCAGGCGGCGCTGAACACCGGCGTACCGGTCATCTTTGGCGTACTAACGTGCGACACGCTGGAACAGGCGATGAACCGGGCGGGCGCCAAGGCCGGCAACAAGGGCTTCGACGCCGCATTGACGGCAATTGAGATGGTTAATCTCCTGCGGCAATTGCCGGGGAAATGACATGCCACAAAGCGCCGTAATCGTCTTTGCGATGCTGTGCCTTGCCGCGGCCCCAGGCGGCGACGAGTGGAAATACGATGTCGTCCATCTCAAATCCGGCGAAACGCTCAGCGGCCTCCTCGTCGAACAGGACGCCAAGCACGTCTACCTTCGCAAGATCGTCCGCAAGCCCGGCGCGCCTACTCTTATCTTCTCTGCCGATCTCAAACGCACCGACGTCGATCACGTCGATCTGCTCGACGGTGCGGACCATGACCAACTCGTCCAGCGCATCCACGACCTCATCCGTCAACGCGAGGCGCTGGCCGCTCAATTGAAGCGGCTTGACCCGGACGCCTCCAAAGGACAATTGGCCTCCGAAGACGAGCTGACGCTTAAACCGGCGCCGTGGCCCGCCGACCCCAAGGTCAAAGCCCTCGTTTATGAATCGACCGAATTCCGCCTCGTCTCCGACGCCTGGCCCGAAGTCGTTCAGCTTGCCGCCGTCAACCTCGAACAGGTCTATGCCGCTTTCGCTCACATGCTGCCGCCGCGCGTCGCGGCGCCGGCGCCGACTACCATCCTCCTCGCCCAATCCCTCGCCGACTATAAGGCGCTCGTCGCCCAGCAGGGCCGCAACTTATTCAATCCCGCCTATTTCGATCCGACAAAGAATCAAATCGTCTGCGCCAGCGACATCGGCCGTCTTTCCGACGCCCTGGAGCGCGTCCGCCGCGACGCCGAGAAAGCGCTCGCCGACCTCAAGAGCAAGGAGAAAGACTTATCCCAGGCGTTCGGCGGCCGTGTGCCCGCCGATCAGATGGCGCCGATCTTGGAAGGCCGCCGACGCATCAAGGCGATTCAGGGGCAGAATGAAGAGGCGTTCGTCAACGCGCGGCGCCGTCTGTTGCGGCGGCTCTATCACGAAGCCTTTCACGCCTACCTGTCCAATTGCGTTTACACCCCCGCCGACGGCGAGGCGCCGCGCTGGTTGAACGAAGGTCTGGCGCAGATTTTCGAGACGGCCGTCTATGAAGTCGGCGAACTGCGCGTCGGCCACGCCGACCGCGACCGCCTCGACGCCGTACACGCCGCCCTCGCCAAGGGGACGCTGTTGCCGACGGCCGATTTGCTCCGCGCCGACTATAAGCAGTTTCAGGTCGCTCACTCCACGGATCGAGAGTCTTCGGATCAGTATTATCTCGCTTCCTGGGCGCTGGCCTTCGACCTCGCCTTCCACCGCAAGTTGCTGGGCACGAAAGCCCTCGACGATTACGTCCACGCCCTCAAGCGCGGCTCGGATCGTCTCGACGCCTTCCGGGAGCTGGTCGGCGAGCCGTTGACGGATTTTGAGAAGGAACATTTGGAGTTTTTGAAGCATCTACGGTCGGATTGAACCCAAGGGTGATATGCAACTCGGCCTCATTAACTCGGCGTGGGCGCAGGCGGGCCGCGACACCGCTTTCGGCGTCCACATGACAAAAGAGATCGGCTTTGACACAATTGATATCTTCGCCGACCCGCTCGACATCGACGCCCGCGAACGCCGCCTGATTCGCCGTGAATGCGAGAAGGCCGGCCTTCCCATCGTCAGCGTCGCCTGCGTGGCCGTCGGGCTCATCGACTTCAACCCCAGCGTGCAGCGCTGGCACGTCGAACGCTGCCGCCGTTACCTCGATATGTGTCACGAGTTTGCGGCGAAGAACCTGCTGCTGGTGCTGGGAGAATATATCTGGGAGCGGCAGGTAATCCCGCCGGCCGAACAGTGGCAAACCGGCGTCCGCAACGTCCGCGAGCTGGGCAAGGCCGCCGCCGACTTCGGCCTGGAGATCGCGTTGGAATTGGAACCATTTAAGCTATCTCTTATCAACAATGTGGATACGATGGCGAGATTCCTTGACGACGTAAACCATCCGGCCGTGCGCGCCAACATCGACATTTCGCATCTGCAATTGTCGCATACGCCGGCGGAGGAACTGCGCCGCCTCGCGGGCCGGGCCATCCACGTTCACATCAGCGACTGCGACGGCGAGGTCCACGGCGACCTGCCGCCGGGTCGCGGCGTCGTCGATTTCGGCCCGTATTTGCGCGAGATCAAAGCTCTCGGCATCAACGGAACAGTCAGCGTCGAGTTGGAGTATGCGCCACAGCCCGATCAGATTGTAGAATGGGTGCGCGAGGCGTATCAGGCGACGGATCGGTTAATGCGGCAGGCCGGTCTACGCGGCTAACGGCGGGGGGAAGGGAAAAACACAA
>DHJA01000231.1:16958-22035 GCA_002404095.1 Planctomycetaceae bacterium UBA4732
GCCACATGAGCGAACGCGATTTGTTCCTTTCCGAGCATGAAAAACTGACGCGCCGCTTTTTCTTACGCGCCGGCGCGGCATGCGTCGCTGGAACAGGCGGCTTGTCACTCGTCGCCGCGGCCGCGCCGCCCGCCCCGGAGTTGGCGAAAACCTTGGACAAACTCGAACCGTTCTTCACGTCCCAAGAAGATTTCCAGGACGTTTCTCGCGGCAAGCCCGTGCCGCACTCTTTGCCTGAGGAGAAGAAGCGCGAAGTCGGCCTCACACGCGACACCTGGAAACTCGAAGTCGTTTCCGACCCGGACAACCCGGCGACCCTTGGCAAGCAGTTGACGCGAGCCGACGGGACCGCCCTCGACTTCGCGGGGCTGATGCGGCTTGCCGAGAAGCACGCCGTTCGCTTTGCCAAGGTGATGACTTGTTTGAACATCGGCTGTCCCTTGGGCATGGGCGTCTGGGAAGGCGTGCCGCTGCGCGAAGCGATCTGGCTTACGCGGCCGCAAGAGAACCTTCGCCGAGTCTTCTACTACGGCTATCACAACGACGACCCGGCCCAGATGTTCCGCAGTTCCCTGCCGGTTGGCCGTGTTTTTGAGGATCTGTACGACCTGCCGCCCGTCATCCTCTGCTATAAGCTGAACGGCAATTGGCTTACCGCCAAGCGTGGCGGCCCCGTGCGAATTGTCGTGCCCGAGGCTTACGGGTTCAAATCGGTCAAGTGGCTCACCCACGTCGTCCTGACCAATCTGTACCACGCCAACGACACCTACGCCGAGGGAAACAACGACATCGACAGTCCTCTCAAGACCTTCGCCGCCACCCTATCGACGCCAGGCGAAGTTAAGAAAGAGGAGGCGATTCCGGTCACGGGCTATGCCCAGGTCGGCGTGTCGGGCCTGTCAAAAGTTCAGGTGTGGATTCACCCTGCCGGCCAGGAATGGCCCATTGAGGACCGCTATTTTACCAAGGGGCCTTGGATCGACGCGGAAGTCCTACCACCGCCGCGGCGTTGGGGCGCCGGCCTGAAGGACGAGGCGATCCTCAAGGATACGATGGGCTTTGACGCGACGACCGGCAAGCCGCGCGACTGGCCGATGCGGTTGGGCAAGGTCCACTGGGCGGCGCTGTTGCCGGGACTTCCGGCCGGCGAATATCTGCTCCGCTGCCGGACTCTCGACGCCAATGGCATAGCGCAGCCGATGCCGCGGCCGTTCCACAAGTCGGGGCACAGCGCGATCGAAGCAGTCAAGCTAACCGTCAAGGCGTGAAGGCGGCGTTAAACACCATTCCGTTTCGCGCTTCGGTCGCGTAAAATCCTCCTGGTTCCCACGCTCTGCGTGGGAACGAGAGCACCGGACGCTCTGCGTCCCGAACCCACGCTACGCCGCTGCCCGGCGCCGGACGCGACGCAGAGCGTCGCACCCGTGGGTTCCCACGCAGAGCGTGGGAACCAGGGTTCCGTTTTGCGCTTCGGTCGCGTAAAATGAACTTCGCGTAAACACCCGTCGTCCGGGGACGTTATCCGTGCATATCACCGCCGTTTGTCCGTCTTGTGAAAATAGCTATAAAGTTGAGCCGTCATTGCGCGGCCAGCAGATGCGCTGCCCCAACCCGCAATGCCGCGCCGTTTTCACCGTTCCCGCCGCCGAGCCGGATGCGCCGCAGCCGCCAGCGGGCAAAGGTAATGCGCCGCAACCGTCAGCCGGCAACGGCCGGCGGAGCGGCTTGGTCGGCGATGTTGTTCCTCTGGTATCCGTCGAAGCGGAAGCCGCCGCGCCGTCCTGGCAATCGCCGCCGCCCATCCGCCGGCCGACGAATTCTCCGGTCGCGGCGCCGCCGCCCGCTCCCGAACCCGCGCCGGCGCGTGCGGCGAAGAACGAGCCGCGCGAGATGCCGGCCGGGGCGTGGGAACCGCCGCCCGTGCGGCGCGGCCCGGAGGCGAAGGCTGCCGCAACGCCGGTCGAAACGCCGCCTGAGCCCCTCCCCCACGAATACGACGCGCCTCCCGCTCGCGGCAAACGCATGGTCTGGATCGTGGCCGCGTTCGCCCTTGGCGTCGCGATCCTTCTGAGCGTCGGAGGCTATTTCGTCTGGACCCAAGTGCTGTACAACGAAAGCAGCATGGCCAAGGCCGCCGATGCAGAATACGCCGCCGCAAAATACTCCCAGGCCGGCGGTTCCTACAAGCGGCTTGCCGACCAGTTCACGAACAGCAAAAAGCGCCCCTATTACCAATTGATGCAGCAATTGTGCGAGCTGCGCGATCATGCCAGCGCTCCCGATCCCGACGTTGGCGCGGTCCTGAAAGACTTCGATACCTTCATCGACGATCACAAGGAGAAAGACCCTGCCTTACTAAAGGACCGCGCACCGGACCTGGGCCAAACCCTCGACGGCCTGGCGAAATCCTTAGCCGAACACAACCCCAGTCCTAAAGACGACGTTCCGTTGGGTGATGCGAATCAGCTCGAAGCGTCGTTGGCCAAGGTCACGGACCTGGACCCGGCGGTTCCATCGGCGGCGGTGCGCGGCAGCATTGCCAAAAGCCTCGGCGGGGTCCGTCAGGCTAGGGACTTGAACCGACGGCTTGATGCGGCCATCGCGCGACTCAAGACGGCGGCGAACATGCAGCCGGCTTCGCTGGCGGTGCGATTGTTCCTTAAGCTGCTCAAGGAAGAAGTGGCCGCGTTGCCGGAAATCGCCCAGCAGCCGGAGAAAAACGAACTCCGCGAACAGGTCTACGCCCGGCACATTGATGGCGTTTCGTACAAGGCCGAAGATGTCAACCTGCCCGCGGCCGACCACGTCGCTGACGAAACCCGCATCCCCAGTTTACTCGTCGATCCGCTGTTGCGAGGCGGTCTGGGCGCGGCGCCGGCCGACGATTCGGTCGTATTGGCCGTGGTGCGCGGCGTCCTCTACGCGCTCAATCGCACCAACGGCCAGACGAAATGGGCCGTGCGCGTCGGCGTCGATACGACCGATTTGCCGGTGCGCGTGCCGGCGGCAGTCGGCATCCCGGAGCGCATTCTGGTGCTGTCGGCCGACGCCAAGACGGTGACGGCCTTCGACGCCGACGGCGTTCAGGTATGGCAATATCACATGGGGGCCGACTGCCTGGGCCTGCCGCTCATCGTCGATCAGCTGGCGTACCTGGCGACCTACGATGGCAAGGTCCACGAGATCGAGTTGGCGCGCGGCAGGCTGTTGGGCGTGTTCGACCTCGGCCAGCCGCTCACGGTGGGCGGCGTCCGCCAGGCGAACACGAACCTTCTCTACTTCCCGGCCGACGACTTCTGCGTCTATGTTCTCGACGTTTCCGCCCAGCCAAAGAAGTGCGTCGCCGTGCTGTACACCAATCATCCCGCGGGGTCGCTTCGCAGCGAGCCGTTAATCTTGTCCGCCCCCGACGCCCAGGGGACTGACTCCGATTGGCTTGTCCTCAACCGGGCCGAAGGGCTGCACGCCACGCGGCTGCACGTCTATCACCTGCCGATCGCGGATCGCGAAGAGCCTGCCGAGAAGCTCGATCTTAAACCCATTCCGGGTTGGACGTGGTTCCCGCCTTATCACGACGGCGAGAAGGTGGCGATGCTCGGCGACGCCGGCTTTTTGGGTATATTCGGCATCCGTCAAGTGCGCAATCCGAGAGACCCGCTGTTGTTCCCGATGTTACCGGAGTACTTCAACGTCGGCCCGGCGGCGGCCGCGGCCTCCGACGCGCACAGCCGCGCCGAAGTCGTCGCGGTGCGCGATCGGGACTACTGGTTGTTGGCGGGCGGCGAATTGAAACGGCTTTTTCTGGAGATGACGGCGCACGAAGGCCCGCGCATGAAGCCGATGACCGGCTGGGACTCGCCCGTTCTGGGGTCGCCGTTGCAAGCCACGCAAGTGGAGAAAGGCTCTCTGCCCGGTGATACGTCGCTGGTCTTGGTGACGCAGCCAGCGGCGCGGCAGACGTGCCTGGCGACCGCGGTGGACGACAAGAACGGCAACATTCTATGGCAACGACAGCTCGGTTTCGTCTGCCGGGGCGAACCGCTTATGTTGCGGCCGGCCGGGGCCAAGGGGCCGCCGGTGTTGCTGGCGCTGGACCAGGGCGGCGGCTTGTTCGCGTTCGACCCGGCGCGTCACACCAAGCTCGACGCTGGCGAATGGCACGAGATCGACAAAAGCCTTTACCCGGCGCTGGACGACGGCCCCGGCGCGCCGCCAGTGCTGTTGCCCGGACCCGACGGCCAATCGGCCTACGAGATCGCCTGTCCCGGCGACGGCAAGAAGCTCACGATTCGTCGCGTGGAGGTCAACCCGGCGGGCGGTCCCCTCAAGGCGGATGCGGAACGCTCCGTGCCGATCCCCTCGCCCTTGGGAGGAACGCCGATCGTCACCGATTCGATGATGGTGCTTCCGTTGGCTAACGGCGTCTTGGCTCGCCTGCCTCTGCCGCTGGAGCCGGAGCCGAAGCTCGCGCGGGGACCGAACTGGCGTTCCAACAAGGCGCCGCCCGATGCGATTGGCCGACTGACAGCGATTGGGTCGTATACGTTCCTGGCGAGCGACGGCGGGCACGGCCTGACCTACTGGCAGTGGACCGCGCCGGCCAACTATATCGCGCTGCCCAAGGACAAGAATCCGGACAAGCCGACTCTGGAATTGAAAAGCAGTCTCACTGCCGATCCCGTGTTGCTGCCGGAAGTGAAAGACAAGCCGCGTCAAGTTTGCATCGCCGACGTGACGGGCGTCATCATGCTCATCACTGTGACGGACGACGGCCATCTCAAGCCGGAAACGCGCTGGAACGTCGGCGACCCGATCACGGCCGGGCCGTTCATTGAGACGTTGGGCGGCGCGACGCGCATCGCCTGTATTATCGACAATCACCATCTCATTTGGCTTGACCCGGAAAAAGAAACGATCCTATGGACGCATCGCGGCGCCTCACGCCCGAAGTTGGTGGGCCGGCCGCGGCTGGTCGGCGGCATGGTGGTGGTCGCGGACGATTCCGGCCTTATCGTCGGCCTGGACCCGGAAAAGGGAACGGTCGTGGGCAAACCGCTACGGCTGGCCGGCCGCACGC
>DHJA01000231.1:22111-31717 GCA_002404095.1 Planctomycetaceae bacterium UBA4732
CCGCTACGGCTGCCCGGCAGCACGCTGCCGGCCGCCAGTCCAGTGGGATTCGGCGCCGACCGGCTGTTTACGCCGCTCAGCGACGGCACGGTGCTGTTGCCGTTGTTAAGCCGGATGCGACCGTAGGGTTAATGAATCGGTGCTATGGACCCGTAAAGCCGGAGTGGTTGAATTTCTGCCCGGACTTGGTGCTGAGAACACATAAACGATTGATGGCCTGGTCGTTCGTGAAGTCAACGGTGATGAGGGATGTGCCGCTCATCCAGGTTGCGGTTTTTGTTGTGCCCTGATCGAGCGTATGGAGAGGCTCACCCAAGATGCCCTTGACCTGGGCTTCCGACATACCTTTCTGAATCTTGGTGTAGTTGATGAGATTAACGGAGCCGCTGCCGGCGTTGACCATATCGGCCACGCTGTTGTAGAAAAAATACCCGCCGATGCCACAGCCGGCGCAGCACAGCAGCAACAGACCACCGCCAATGCTTGTCAACCAGACCCACAACGGTACGCCTTTCTTCTTCCGCTTTTTCTTCCTCCTCCTAGCCGGCCGGACGTCTTCCGGCTCGTCGTCCTCCGGCTCGTCGTCCACCGGCTCGTCGTCGAGGATTTCCCCGGCGTCCGACGCGTCCTCCGGCTCCTCTCGTCTCGGCGCCGGCTTCGGTCTTGGAGCGGGCGGCCGCGGCGCGGCCGGCTTGGGCGCCGGCGCGTCCTCTTCTTCGGCCGGCACGGCGAACACCGTAGCGCATTTCGGACATTTGATCCGCGCCCCGGCGGAAAGCGGCGTTTTGGGCCTCAGCGTCGCGTTGCACGAGGGGCACGTCACGGTCGTCGAAGGCATCGCAGCTCACTTTCGTCGTTTGTGAGATCAAGAAGCAGACAGGCGCCGCGGGCGGCCCTTGCGTGTATTTTATAAGGAGCGCCGCCAAAGGAACTATTTGGCGCGGGCCGTCGGTATTGGTAGGATAGTAACGGTACTCTCCCACTTCTTCACGTTGGGCGACATTGACGCCAGGAGGTGTGTTCGTGATCCGCATCGAAAAGATTTTGTACCCGACTGATTTCTCGTCCTACTCCAACCAGGCGTATTTCCACGCCATCGCCCAGGCCGAGAGCCACGGCGCCAGCCTCACCGTGCTGTTCGTCTACACGCCCGACATGATCACGCCCGGCTCCGAAGGCGACGAAGACGCCGACCATCGCTACTGGCAGAACCAGCTCGAACAAATCCGTCCCATGGACGCCGCCATTACGGTGCGCCACGTCTTCCTCGTTGGCGATCCGGCCACGGAGATCGTCCGATTCGGCCGCGACGCCGGCATGGATCTGATCGTCATGGGTACGCACGGCCGCACCGGAGTGGAACGGCTGCTCATGGGCAGCGTGGCGGAGCGGGTGCTGCGCGACGCCTCATGCTCGGTGTTGGTGGTGAAGCTGCCGCGCGGCCAGCCGGTAACGCAACGCGGCGATGTGGAAGTAGCGGCCAGCCCCGCGTAATGGGAAGCTAAAGCGATAGATCCTATAGAACTTATAAGTCCTATAGGACTTATAAGTCGTATAGAAACCTCACGGCCCCAAACACGGCGTCGCCTCGCTCGGCCCCAGCACCGTGTCGAACTGGTGTTCCCCCGCCAACACCCGGTTCTTCAAATTCCGATATATATCATCTCGATCCACGCCGACCGTCGGTTCGACGCACCAACGCACCTGACCGCCAATGTAGAGGACGTTCTGGCCGGCCCCGCCGTGATTGGGGCTGTTGCCGCGGCCGTCGGTCTGCGGGCGGTCGGCGAGAATCGGCAAGAGGTTGCCGGAATCGCGGCGCAACCCCATCAATTCGTCGCCCTCACGGTAGCCGAGGGAATAGGCGTAATCGCCGCCGAGATCGCGCGTCAGGGCGTGGAACTCGTCGGGCCGTCGCCGCGCCAGCTCGTCCAGTTCGGTGAGGGAACAGGTCGGCGGCGTCCGGGGAGTTTGGGCCGGGCAGACGGTGTTCACATCGGCGCTCATCGCGCCGGAGTCGGCGAGAAGGGGCGCGTAGACGCCGGCGAAGTTTCGCGGCGGTTCGACTTCGACGCGCGGGAAAGCGCCGCCGCCTTCGGGGTGGTCGTCGGCGTACACCTGCAACGCCGTCCAGATTCCATGTAGATTGTTTTGGCAGGCCAGGATTCGGTAGTCGCGCCACTGTCGCGCCAGCCAGGTCATGCCCATTCCCGCACTCAAAACGAGTATAAGGGTCGCCACGGCGAGGTCGGCGCGGCGCATTCCCCGGCGGAGGGGCGCGCCAATCTGACGGCGCGACGGCTGCGGCGCGACCCGCAACCGACGGCTCTGATATTCGGCGACATGCGCGAGGGTATGATTCACGAGGCCGGGCGGAGGTTCCGGCGCGTCGGCGTCATCAGCCAACGGCGCCAGCAGTTGCCGAAGCTCCTCGAGCCGCGCCCGCCCCTCTGGATGAAGGCGCAAGTGCGCCTCAACAGCCCGCTGGGCGTCGCGGTCGAGAGCGCCCAGGAGATAACCGAGCAGATTTTCGTCCATCGTATCAGGCTTCATGAACGGCGGGCGCCGGGGACATCGACTCTTGCAGTTTCATTAACGCGGCGTGCAGCCGCGACTTGACCGTGCCGACAGGGATGCCCATGACGTCGGCGACTTCGCGGTATTTCATCCCCTGGTAGTAGGCCAGGATCAACACTTGCTTGAGGAAAGCCGGCAGAAGCTCCACGGCGGCCCGCACACGCTCGGCCTGTTCGTTGCCGGAGGCCGTCTCGAACGGGTCGAGACTTCGGCCCTCCAAGTTGGAGGCGAGGCTGTCGGCCTCGCCGTCGGGGCCGGCGTCACGGGTCTGCTCCAGGCTCACGGCCTGATGCCGGCCGTTGCGGCGCAGGGCGTCCACGGCTTGATGCGTGGCGATGGTGTACAACCATGGCCGCACGCGCCGGCCGACTTCGTACTGGGCGCTCTTGAGGTGCAGCTGAAGGAAGGTGTTTTGAAACACATCCTCGGCCAAACTGCCGTCGCCGAGATAGCGGCGGAGATAGCCGTACAGCTCGCGCTCGTAGCGGCGGACCAGGACGCCGAAGGCCTGCGATTCGCCGGCCTGAAAGCGGGCCATGAGTTCCTCGTCGGAACGGCCCGTGAGGGTGTCAAGTTTTGGCACGTCCTGTTCACTCTCCATACGCGACAGCGGGCGAACGAGTTCACGATAACATTAAAACGAATGGTTGTATTCTGTCTGTGGTAGGGGGACGCTGTCAAGGAGGGCGGAGCGGAATTTAAGATCCTCGCACCCTGGGCGAAGGTACTGCTGAGTCCGGGGGAGGGAAGGGGGCGACTCAGGGAGATTCCTGGTTGAGCCGGGCGAACTCGCCCAACTCCTCCGCGTTCAGGTCGGACACGGCCCAGAAGTCCAGGCCGCCCTGCCGCCAATGCACGAGGTTGTAGCCGCGCCGCGACAGCGACCGCGCCGGCGAATCGGCGTCGCCTTCGGTCGGCCAGACGAATAGGTTGATGACGTGCTTGGCCCGCCCATAGACCAGCGCGGCCGTCGGCCGGTCGTCGAGGTAATCGAGCCGGCCGCCCAACAGCGGGTATCCTTGCTCCGTAAAGTCCTTGACCGGCGGCGAGAAGTCCACTTGGCCTGTAAACCACGGTTTGACTGTGTGCCGGTCGGTGGACTTCACATCCTGAAGGTGATCGGCCATCAGCGACCGCACATGAGCGGCCACAAGGTCGCGCGGCAAATCGGCCCCCGGTTGAGGCTTTCGGGCCGTCCCAAGGAACGTCCCGGCCGCGCCAAACCCGACGCCGACTAGCAAAACCGCCGCCGCCGACAGCCAGGATCGCACCCGATTTTTGGACGAGCCGGGTCGGGTATGCGCCTGGAGACCGGACTGAACGCGATCGCGAAGGCCGGCCGGAGCGGTGTAACGGAAAGCCACTTCCTGGAGGCCCGCTCGCAACGCCTTTTGCGTCTCTAACTCACTGGCACATTCGGGGCAGCCGGCCAGGTGCTCCGCGAACGCCGCCCGGCGCGGCGCGTCCAGTTCGTCATCGAAGTAGGGATGCAAATCGTTTGATTCGGGGCAATTCACGTTAACTCTCCTCATTCAGGCGCCGCGCCAGGCGGTCGCGGAGCATTCCCCGTCCGCGCGCGAGGCGCGACATGACGGTGCCGAGCGGCGCCTCCGTGACCGCGGCGATTTCCTTGTAGGAGAGTCCTTATCGACAATTTCAGCTTCGATCCCCCTGAGGCGACCGTGCCCGTCGGCGCCGAAGTGACCTGGGTCAACCACGACGATGTGCCGCACACCGCCACCAGCACGGCCAAGCCGAAAGCCTTTGACTCCGGCGCCCTCGACACCGATCAGAAGTATTCCCACGTCTTCACGGCCGCGGGGCAATACGAGTATTTTTGTGCCGTACATCCGAAAATGACCGGTCGCGTCATTGTCAAGTAAATCCTGGTTCCCACGCTCCGCGTGGGAACCCACGGGTGCGACGCTCTGCGTCGCGTCCGGCCCCGGGAAGCGGCGTCCCGCGTGTTCGGGACGCAGAGCGTCCGGGCTGCGTTCCCACGCAGAGCGTGGGAACCAGGTGCGTCGTCATCGTCAAGTGAACCCTTTTTTACGGAGAATCGCAATGGACCAACACATCACCCACGACCCTCACGGCGACGGCATCGACCGTCGGGGTATGCTCAAGTGCATGGCCTGGGTCGGCGCCGGCGTGGCCTGGACCCTGACCGGCGGCGTGTTAACGTCGCGCCTGCTCGGCCGCGAGGCCGCCGGCGCCGACAAGGGCGACTTCACCTTCGTCCAGATCAGTGACAGCCACATCGGCTTCAACAAGGAGCCGAACAAGGATGTGGTCGGCACATTCAAAATCGCCGTGGACAAGATCAACGCCTTGCCGGACGCGCCGGCTTTCCTCCTGCACACCGGCGACCTGACGCACCTGTCGAAACCGGAGGAGTTTGACACCGTATCGGAGATCCTCAAAGGGGCGAAAGTCGGCGCCCGCTACTTCGTGCCCGGCGAACACGATGTTTTCACCGACGACGGCAAGCGCTACCTGGAGCGTTACGGCAAAGACGCGCAGGGCGGCGGTTGGCACAGCTTCGACTACAAGGGCGTCCATTTCGTCGGCCTGGTCAACGTGATGAACCTCAAAGCCGGCGGCCTCGGCGTCCTGGGTCAGGATCAGCTGGACTGGCTGAAAAAGGACGTAAGCGGACTCGGCGGCAGTACACCGATAGTGGTGTACGCGCACGTGCCGCTTTGGATGGTCTACGAGAAATGGGGCTGGGGCACGTCGGACGCGGCGCAGGCGTTGGCCCTGCTGAAGCGTTTCGGCTCAGTGACGGTGCTGAACGGCCACATCCATCAGGTGCTGCAAAAAGTCGAGGGCAACGTGACGTTCCATACGGCCTGTTCGACGGCGTTCCCGCAACCGGCGCCGGGCATAGCGGCGTCGCCTGGACCGATTAAGGACACGCCCGCCGACAAGCTGCGCAGCCTACTTGGGCTGACCGCGGTGAACTATGTCGAGACGAAAAGCGCGCTGGCGGTGATCGACGCGACCCTGGTGTGAGCGCCGGAAATTGCCAATGACCCCCTTGTCAGAAAGCGACTCCATAAGTCCTATGAGTCCTATAGGACTTATAGGACTTATGGAGTCGCTAACCCCTGTCATGCTTGAAACTCGTCCGTCCACGCTCGCCACGCCTCCGGCGCGGCGGCCGTCACTGTCATCGGCTCATAGCGGATCGGGTGCAAGAACGTCAGACTGCGGGCGTGCAGAGCGATGATGCGTTCGCGCGGCAACTCCGCCGCCGTCCCGAACGGCAGTTTCGCCCCATAGAGCGCGTCGCCGCGCACCGGCCAGCCGCGCGTCGCCGCCTGGACGCGGATTTGGTGCATCCGCCCCGTCTCCGGCTCAATTTCCAGCAAGGCGCCGTCTGGCGTGATCGACAACCGCCGGTAACGCAGCAGCGCGCGCCGCGCCTTCGGCGTGTCCGCCGTGACGCGCTCCGTGCGCGCTTCGTCTTGGATTTTGAGCAGCCAGTCTTCCCAAACGCCCTCTTCCGGCGGCGGCTCGCCTTGCGCGTTCCTTTCCACGACCGCCCAATAGACCTTGCGTACTTGACGCTGCTGAAACTGCTCGGCCAGTCGCCGCGCCGCCTTGGTGTTGCGCGCGAACACCACCACGCCGGACACCGGCCGGTCGAGGCGATGCGGGATGCCGAGGTAGACGTTGCCTGGCTTGTTATAGCGATCTTTAATGTAGGATTTGACCAGCGCTTCCAGGCTTGGCACACCGGGCGCGGCTTGCGTCAGCAGCGGCGCCGGCTTCACAACGGCGAGGCAATGGTTGTCCTCGAACAGGATGACGAGTTCAGGGGTCACGCTGTTTTCCCGCGAAATGCGAATCCAACCTGAAGCGCACCAAGCCCCGAGCCTAAGCGAGAGGTTAAGCGATATCCCTCCCTTGCGCTCGGGGCTAGTGGTCTACCCCAGCTGAATCGACAGAGGTTATACTATCCTCCGTTTGACAGCCAGTCCACGGGGGTGTGTCATGGACGGCAACATCCAAGGCATTACTCTTCTTCCTCCGCCGCCTTGCGTTTCGCCGACGGTTTCCGCAATTTGCCGCGGCTCAGAACGGTGTATTGCGGACCCCGCGAGGTCAGCTGGCTGCTCATCACCAGCACCTCTTCCACCTCGATCTCAATGCCGCCGTGCCAGTTCGCCTTCTTCGTCAGCGCCGCCGCCAGCGCCTCGGCGGAGCCGTCGCTTTGGACGCGACCCAGGGTGATATGCGGCGTGTAGTGACGATCTTCCCGGCGGTAGCCGCCCATCTCTTGCAAGGGCAATTCCAGTGAGTCGTGCAGCGCAGCTAGTTCCGGCCCGCCAATGCCGACGCCGGCCCAGACGACGCGCGGCCGGCGTGGGTTCGGGAAGCAGCCGACCGTATCGACGCTGAGCGTAAAGCGGTCGTGCCGGCCGCACACCGCGCTCACCGCCCGGCAGACCGGCAACAGTTCGCGCTCGTCCACTTCGCCGAGGAACAATAGCGTAACGTGCAGGTTTTCCACCTCGACCCATTTCACCTCGGCGCCGCCGCGGGCCAGGTTCTCCTGCAAGGATACCAGGCGGGCGCGCAGCGGCTTGCCAAGATCGACGGCGACGAAAGTGCGCAGACGGTGGGCCATAATAGGGGCCTTTTCGGATATACAAAGTTACAAATTGGTTAGACACTCGTCCCAGAATTGTCGCGTGCCGTGGTGCAGGCGGGCGCCGATTTGCGTTATGACCTTCATGGCCAGATAGCACGCCGCCCGCGCCGCCTTGTCAGGCGCGAGGCCTTGCGTGACGCCGTACAGGAACGCCCCTGCCATCATGTCGCCGGCCCCGGTCAGGTCCACCGGCGTACACGGAAACGCCGCCACATGCGCATCGACGCCCGCATGACGGACGTAGGCGCCGTGCGGCCCGTCCGTGACCACCGCGGACGGGACCATATCCTTGAGCTTGGCGAACGCCTCTTTGGCGCCCGTCGTCCCTGTCACGGCGCCGGCCTCGTCCGCGTTGCAGAACAGCAAGTCGGTTTGCTTGAGCACCTCGAAAAAGGCGTCGTGGAAGACGTTGACGATGAACGCCTCCGAACAGGTGACGGCCACCTTGATCCCGTTTTGGCGGGCGAGGCGCAACGCCTCGCGGATCGCCTCCTGCATAGTCTCCGGGTTGGCGAAGCCGTAGCCCTCAATGAAAAGCCATTCCGACCTTTTGAGACGGTCTTCGTCCACATGCCGCGGCGCCAGCCGGCCGGCGCAGGCCAAGCAGACGCGCATAGTGCGCTCGGCGTCCGGCGTGATGACGCAAGCGCAGGTGCCCGTGGTCTCGCCGACGAGGACCATGTTGCCGGCGTCGATGCCCAACTCCTCAAACTCGGTCTGGTAAAACAGGCCATAACGGTCGTCGCCGACGCAGCCGAGGAAAGCGGCGTCACCGCCGAGCTGTGAGAAGGCGATAACGGAATTGGCGACCGAACCGCCGCTAACCAGGCGTAGGTCGTGACCTTTGAACCGCTCCAGAAGGCTCTGTTGTTCGGCCCGCTCGACCAGCCGCGACGAGCCGCGCTCGAAGCCGAGCGATGCGAATTCGGCGTCGGACGCCTCGACGAAAATATCGACGAGGGCGTTGCCGAGACCGTAGAGCTGAAAATCTTTCATGGCATCCTCGCGCTCCCCTGTCGGGTCGCGGCTAAACGGTTGAGGCGCGGACGACGGAGAGGAGATATGTTAGCGAGGCGCGGCGTCGGCGTCCGCCGTGTGCTTCTTGGCGCCGCGGCCTTCGACCAGAATGACGACGATCCCTTCCTGTACGATCTTGCCTTCCTGGTTGACGATGCGCCGCTGCCAGGTGATCTCGCCGCGCCGGCCGCGGCCGCGCACCTCCTTTTGCAACACCCGACTCCGGACGCGGATCGTGTCGCCAGGGAAAACCGGCTCGCGGAAGTACCATTCACGGAATTCTAGGAGGGCCAATGTGCGCATTGCCGGGCAGGCCACGCCCAAGCCGCTGCCTATGGAAAAGATTAGCAATCCGTGGGCGATGGGCCGGCGAAACGCCGTGGTGCGCGCGTACTCATGGTCCATGTGGATGGGGTTGAAGTCGCCGCTCACGCCGGCGAACTGCACGATATCGGTTTCGGTTACGGTGCGGCCGAACGATTCCCACTCCTGCCCGACTTCCACGTCGTCGAAATACAGGTGTTGCGCGGTGAACGACATAGACTTTGCACCCCTTGTCCACTCCCCGCCGCCTCGCCTATAACACCCCGCATGAACACACTTTCCGGTCAATCCGTCCTGATCACCGGCGGCGGCAGCGGCATCGGCCTGGCCGCGGCGCGATTGTTCCTCGCTGAGGGCGCCCGTGTGGCCATCGCCGGCCGCGATGCGGACAAACTCCGCCGGGCCGCCGATTCTCTCAACGGCGGCGACCGTCTGATCCAACGCCCCACCGATGTAACAGATACGGAGCAGGTGCGACAATTGGTGGAGGACGTGAACCGCCGCTTCGGCCGGATCGACGTTCTCGTCAACAACGCCGGCCTTAACATCAAGGAGCGCACCTTGCGCGAGCTGACGCCGGAACGGTGGCGGCGCCTCCTGGCCGGCAATCTCGAAGGGGCGTTTCACTGTATGCAGGCTGTGCTGCCGTTTATGCGCGAGCGCCGCGACGGGCTAATCATAAACGTGAACTCGATTTCCGGCAAGCGCGCCAATCCGCTCGGCGGCTCCGGTTACATCGCGGCCAAGTTTGCATTGCGCGGTCTGGCGATGGGCGTGGCCGCCGAAGAAAAGCCTAACGGTATTCGCGTCAGCAGCATCTACCCCGGTGAAGTGGACACGCCCATCCTCGAACAGCGGCCGAATCAGGTTACGGAAGAACACCGGCGCTCGATGCTGCGACCGGAAGACGTGGCGGCCGCGATCCTGTTCATCGCAGCGCTGCCTGCCAACGCCACGGTGCCGGAGTTGGTTATCACGCCGTCGTCGGCGCTATACATTTAGAAGGGCCGTTTAGCCGCGACCCGAAG
>DHJA01000231.1:31828-33628 GCA_002404095.1 Planctomycetaceae bacterium UBA4732
CCTTCGGGTCGCGGCTAAACAATCGCTAAAAGTCCGTCGGCGGTTGGCCGCGGCGCTTGGCGGAACCGTCCACGCGGCCCTTGTAATTGCCGCGCTCGATTGTCTCCTGAGCGGCCAAGTCGTTCATCTTCCGCTTAGCCTCGCCGTCGTTCGGCGCTTCCTGGTGGACCAATTCCCACAGGCGCAACGCGCGGCTGAACTGTTTCTGCCGTTCGTGGAGCCGCGCCAGGGCGCGCAGGGGCGCGGGGTTGTGCGACCCTTGCGCCCGCGCTTGTTCCGCCAGCCAGAAGGCCAGCCGCAACAGGCCGAGAGACTCGGCGGCCTGAGCCATTTTCAACTGCGCTTTCACGTCCTCCGGCGCGTGTGCGATCACCTCTTCCCCGTACTCCAGCACTTTGAGGAGGTCGCCTTTTCGATCCGCCATTTTGAAGCGCGCCTTGCCGAAAAGATTCGTCAGCGGGGCCATGAAACGGCCGAGCAGTCCTCCGGGCGTCGGCTTGACCTGACGCAGCGTCTGCCGATAACGCAGATTGGCTGGGTCGAGCGTGCAGCAGGTGAGCAAGAGGTGGCGGGCGTATGGACCGTCGCCGACCGCCAGCACTTCACTGGCGCGCTCGAACTGTCGGGCAGCCGCGGCGCGCTCGTCAGGCGTGGAGGCGTCAAACGCCGATTCTTCGTCGGCGCCGTCGAACGAGAGACCTCCCGAGTCGCTCTTAGTCGTAGCAACTTCTGGCGCTTCCGGCAGCCGGCGCATGGAAGCAGGCAGCGTCTCGTCCGGGCTAGCCGTTAGGCCCGGTAGATGCTGCAGGTCGTGCAGAAGGGCCGCCGGCGTCTGATAGCGGCCGCCGGGCGCCTTGGCCAACATACGCTTCACCACGCCCCAAAGGGCCGGCGGCACTTCCGGGTTGAGCCGTCGCAGGTCCGGCGGATCGGTGTGCATATGCTGGTAAACGCGCTCTCCGAGGCCGCCCTCGTTGAATGGCGGATGTCCCGCCAGCATGTGATAAACCGTACAACCAAGAGAGTAAATGTCGCTACGGATGTCGGCGCCGCTGCTGTCGCGCGACTGCTCAGGCGAAAGGTAATCGACGGTGCCCACGGTTGAGCCGTCGCGGGTGACGCGGAAGTCTTCATCGCTAACCGCCCGCGATAGGCCCAGGTCCGTCATCTTGACGACCAAATCGCCGCCTTGTCGCGCCAGAATGAAGTTGGACGGCTTGACGTCGCGGTGGACGACGCCTTGCCGGTGGGAATGGTCGAGCGCCTGTACGGCCTGGACGAGAATGGCGTGGGTTTCCTCCACGTCGAGCCGTCCCTTGTTTAGGATGTACTCGCCGAGGTCCGGCCCATCGACAAATTCCATTGCGAGGTAGTGGGAGTCGTCGGCCTTGCCCCATTCGTACAACGTGACGATGTTGGGATGATTGAGCCGGGCGGCGTTGCGCGCCTCACGGCGAAAGCGTTCGAGGGCGGCGGGATTGTCTACCAAGCGAGAGGCAAGCACTTTCAGCGCGACGATGCGGTTGAGATCGGCGTCGATCGCCTTATAGACAGCGCCCATGCCGCCGGTGGCGACGTGGCACAGCACCTCGTATTTGCCGACGCGGGAGGCTGGTAGGAAGGGGTGCGACGGCATGGCGCTGCTCCCTCGGCAACGGGTCCGGGACGATGGAGATAGGGCGGGCGCCTCAATGAGACAGCCTCGTCTCCCGGACGCGCGGGGGGGGGATAAGGGCGCTCCCCGCATTTAACATGATACGCTGCCGCGCGGCGAGCCGTTCAAAAAAACCGGCGAGCGGC
>DHJA01000231.1:33830-38043 GCA_002404095.1 Planctomycetaceae bacterium UBA4732
GCGGCTCATCATGACAATCTGCAGGATGTACCAGAACAGAGTGGCAATGGCCGCGAACAGCGCCAGAGCCGCGGCGACGTACTGATCCGTGCGGTAATGGTGCATCACGTTGGAGGTGTAGTACAGGATGTAGCCCGACATCAGCACGACCATGGCGGCGGCGAAAAGGACGCCGAGGTCAAAACCGACGAAGATCGAGACTACAATCAGACCAAAGGCGATCAGGCCGCCGATGGACAAGATTGGCGCCAGGAAGGAAAAGTCCTTGCGCGTCACGAAGACCGTGATCGTCAGACCGCCAAACGTGGCCAAGGTGAGGATGCCGGCCGTGGGGATTACGCTATCGCCGAACTGCGTTGCAATGATGAGCAGCGGCAGGAAGATGACGGCTTCGGCGACGACGTAGAGGGCGAGGCCGCAGTATTGCAGGGCGCGCGAGGTTTGCGACCGCGCCCAATACTGGGCAAGCCAGGAAGCCCCCATAAAGGCTCCCAGGACAAACAGCCAACTGAAGCGCGATCCGCCCAGCAAGCCCTCAATGACATCGAACGGAACAGTGTTGACGAGTACGGTTTCCAGGCCGATGAAGGCCAGGATGGCGCCGGCGAGATGGGAATAGGTGCGTCGGATAAACGTAGCGCGTTCGGAAGGCTCCGCCGCCGCCGCGATACCGTAACTGACGTCGTAGCTCATGGCAAACTCCCGAGGGTTGGTACTGGGGCGACCCGTGGGCACGGGTCGCCATTATCATCATTATAGGGGAACTTCGCCATGCCGGTCTTTACTTTTCCTTGCGCCGTCCGACCGTGAGCGACACTTGCTTGTCCTGGGCCTTGAACTTCGACCGCAACTCAAAGCCGCCGTCAAAGGGGATGTACTCGAACGGCCCGTCGCCGAAGGGATCGCGTTGCGTCTTGGCCGCGTCGGGGCCGTCGATGAGGATTGCCAAAGCGGCCTTCCGCAGCGCTCGCCGGGTGAGTAGCCGATCTTCCGCTTGCCGGACATGGTTCACGGCGGGAAATAGCAAATGGGACACCGGATTGCCGGCCGCTTTCTTGTTGAGCGCGTCCCACGCCTTCTCGAACTCGCCCGGCGGCAAGGCCAGCGCCTGGGCGGCGGCCAAATAGAGCGGCCGCGTCTGCTCGGCGTACTTGACAACGCCCTCGGCCGTGCCGCCGCACTCCTCCAGGAAAGCCTTGGCCTTGGCCTTCGACCCGACGCCTTCGGAAAAGGTCATCTCATCCAAAACATTTAGTAACTTTTCCTTGTCCGTCGTGGCTTTGACCTGACGGATGAACCAATCAAGGCCGGCGCGCTCTTCTCCGATTCGTATGGCATCGGCCGCGGTGTAGTCCGGCGGCAACGCCTCAAGCCGCGCGGCCAATTTCTTCAGCGCGGCCGCGTCGAGCCTCGGCAGATCGGCCGCTAGAGTATCGGTAACTCCCTGTTCGATGGCGACGCCGACGAGGACGGCGATGAGTGTGCCGTCGCGGGAAGCGTGCCGGCCCAACGTCAACGCATCGACGGCGTCGTCCACGGCCTCGGCCGTCTTGCCTTCCTCGAAGCGAAGGCGCATCCGAAGGCGGGCCAGCGCGGTCAGGTTGCGAGCCGCCTGACACTCCGGCAACAGGGTGCGGATTCCATCTTCGTCCAGACTGATTGCCCAGGCGCAGCGCGGCAGGGCGGCGCCGTAGTGCAGCTGCTCCAAAGAGTACGCGGCGGACGCGACTAGCTCTTTCGTCTTGGCGTCGAGCGGCATCGCCCCGACGTCTGTGGACCAGAACTTATCGTCCAGTTTGGGCATGGTGGAAAACGCCTGCCAATACTTCAGGGCGGCGTTGGCGGCCAGGTCGGCGTCGGGCTTGTCGCCGGCCGAGGCTGACGCCGTGAACAGCAGTCCCAATCCCAGCGCGATACATACGATTTTACCCACTTGTGAGACCTCCAAATGATAAGAAAGACGAGCCGGGAGCGTAAGCGACCGGAGTTCCGCGAAATCGCTGACAGCATACTCCGGTCGCTTACGCTCCCGGCTCGCCAGGAAACACGACTAATCCAGCGATCCGACGTTCCGTTCCGAGAGGAAAGCCGTCGTCGGCCCCGCGACCGGCCAACTGAAAGCCGGCCCAGCCCGGTCGAGAATGACGGATGCGTCCGCATCCGGCTGGCGCAATGCCTGTTCGTAAGTCCACAAAGTCGGCGCGCGGCTGGCGACCACTCGAACAGTAACATCCCTTGTCACCGAGTCTGGCTCGACCACAATGGCGAGCGGCAGGCGCAGCACGAGCAGCAGACACGCCGCCGGCGCCAACAGCACGGCCGCCGCCAGCCAGGAACGAGCGCGACGTACACGCCGGCGCGGCGGTATGGCCGCGAGCAGCCGTCCCTCCAACCCCGCCGGCACGGGCGGCGGCGGAAGGCGACGCAGGCGACGCGCCAGCGCCTCAAGCGTCTCGTCGTTCTCCGGCCGGTGAGGGAACATGTGGTTTCTCCGCCGTCAACAGGGTTCGCATTCGACTTAACGCCAGGCTCGTGCGCCATTTCACGGTACCGACCGGCTCGCCGGTTACCTCCGCCATTTCGCGATAACTGAGACCTTGTAAATAGTGCAACACGAGCAGCACACGGTCGTCCGAGTTAATCTGATCCAAAGCGGCATACAGTTGCTGCGCCTCGTCATCGCTCGCTACTGTTTCCACTGGGCTTAGCGGTGTCGGCGCATCGCGCGTTTTCAGCCTTTCCACCAGCTTCGCCGACCGCCGGCCCGCGCGGCGGCCGTCCACGAACTTGCCGTAGGCGATGCGGTGCAGCCACGTTCGCAGAGTGGACCGGCCCTCGAAGGCGTTGATCTTCTCCCAAGCGGCCGTGAACGTATCCTGGGTTAAGTCTTCGGCCTCGGCGTCGGAGCGCGTCAGATGCAGCAAGAAGCGATAAATCGCTTGATAGTGGTCGTGGATCAGGTTTCGGTGGTCTTGCTCCGTCACGTCCGCTCCACACCGGGAATGTTTCTTTCATTCGTTAGACGAACAAGGCGGCCGAAGTGTTGGCGCAAAATCGCGCGGAACCTTCGCCCTACAATAAAACAACGTCCGCACTGGGTACTCAGCAAGAGGACAACCCCGAATGGCCCGCTTCCGGCGCGCCTCGCGCGATCAAGACGACGACTTGCCGCCCCAGAAGATCACCCGCCAAAGCCTACGCGAAGCGTACCGCTTGGCGTCGTATCTCCGGCCCTATTGGCTCAAGTTCGTCGCCGCTCTCATCGCCTTGAGTCTATCCAGCGTCCTTGGCTTGGCCTTTCCCTTCGTCGCCGGCCAGCTGGTGAACGCCGCCCTGCCCGGCCGTCCGGCTGACGCCTTGCTCCTCGCGGCCTGGGGCGTCAACACCATCGCGCTGGCCCTGATGGGCGTCCTCGCCTGCCAAGCGGCCACTTCCTTCACGCAGTCGATCCTGTTCACCGAAGTCGGCGAACGCGCTCTCGCCGACTTGCGCCGCGACGCCTACGCCCGCCTCATTAACCTGTCCATGACGTTTCACGTCCAACGCCGCGTCGGTGAGCTATCGAACCGCATCGCCGCCGACGTCTCGCAGATCGAGGATACAGTCGTCGCCGCCCTGCCGCAGTTCTTACGGCAAACGGCCATGCTCGTCGGCAGCATCGTTCTTATCGCCGTCACGTCGGGGCGCTTGACGCTGGTGATGTTGTCGGTTTTCCCCGCGATAATTGGCATCGCGGTCGTCTTCGGCCGCCTTATCCGCCGCAATTCCAGGGAGGCCCAGGATCGCCTCGCCGACGGCAACGTGATCGTCGAAGAGACGCTGCACGGCATCGCCAGCGTCAAGGCGTTCGCCAATGAAGAGTACGAGCAGGACCGATACCGGCGCGCCCTCGACCGCTTTTTGACGGAAGTATTGCGCGGGGCCAAGTATCGCGGAGCGCTTTTCTCCTTTATTATATTCGGACTATTTGGCGCTCTGGTGCTAGTGCTGTGGTACGGCTTCCGGCTGGTGCAGGCCAACGAGATGAGCTTGGGGGCGTTGGCGAGCTTTATGCTGTACACTCTATACGCGGCAGGCGCGATGGGGTCGTTCGCCGAGTTGTATAGCCAGATGCAGCGCGCCCTCGGAGCTACCCATCGCGTGCGCGAATTGTTGGAAGAGAAGACGGAGGAAGAAACAGCCTCTGTCCAAAAAGGGCGGGGAGACCCCGCCC
>DHJA01000231.1:38148-48039 GCA_002404095.1 Planctomycetaceae bacterium UBA4732
TTTTCGTTGGTAGGGGCGGGGTCTCCCCGCCCTTTTCCCCGCAAAAGCGCATACAAGGCGATATGGCGTTCGAGAACGTCGTGTTCCGCTACCCGTCGCGGCCGGAGGTGGAGGTGTTGCACGGCGTCAACCTGGCGGCGCGGGCGGGGCAGCGCGTCGCCGTGGTGGGTCCGAGCGGGGCCGGCAAATCGACGTTGGTGTCGCTGCTGCTGCGCTTCTACGAGCCGGAGCGCGGACGCATCCTCATAGACGGCCGCGACGCGCGCGAATATGGTTTACGCGAACTGCGCTCCCAAATGGCGGTAGTGCCGCAAGATGTGTTGCTGTTCGGCGGCTCGATCCTGGACAACATCGCCTACGGTCGGCCGGGCGCGTCGGAAGCCGAGATCATGGAAGCGGCCCGCAAGGCCAACGCCCACGACTTTATCAGTACTTTTCCAGAGGGCTATCAGACGCGCGTCGGCGAACGCGGCGTACAGCTGTCCGGCGGCCAACGGCAGCGCGTGGCCATCGCCCGCGCCATCCTGCGGGATCCGGCCATCTTGATTCTGGACGAAGCCACTAGCTCGCTGGATTCAGAGAGCGAAAGCCTGGTTTTGCAGGCTCTGGACGGACTGATGCGCGGGCGTACGTCACTGGTCATCGCGCACCGCCTTTCGACGGTGCGCTCAGCCGACCGAATTTTCGTCCTCAAAGACGGCGCCGTCGTGGAGGAAGGGACGCATGAAGAACTGTCGGCGCGTCCCGAGGGAGTCTACCGCACTTTGTCCCTCTTACAATTCGACGCCGTTTAGGCGCCGCGCTCCCCTTCGGGTCGCGGCTAAACGTATTTCGCGCCCTTGCGTCAGACCCGTTTCAAGCCCATAATGTCACCGACAAATCAACGCCAGGGAGCCAGGTATGATAAAGCCGCCAATTCCGGCCGACGAAGAACAAAGACTGGCGTCCTTGCGAGCGCTCAATCTCCTCGATACGCCGCCCGAGGAACGCTTCGACCGCATCACCCGCATCGCCTGCCGGCTGTTTGACGTGCCAATCGCGCTGGTAAATCTAATCGATGCGGATCGCCAATGGTCCAAATCCTGTCACGGCCTCAACGTCCGTGAAATCGACCGAGATATTTCCTTCTGCGGACATGCCGTCTTCAGTCCGGACCCTCTTGTGGTTCCCGACACCCTGCTGGACCATCGCTTCGCCGACAACCCGCTGGTGATAGGAGAACCCGGCGTGCGCTTTTATGCCGGTCAATCTCTAAAGACTTCCGACGGCAGTTTGGTCGGCGTCTTGTGCGTCAGCGACTACCGGCCGCGCGACCTCAACAAGGAAGAGTTGCAGTTGCTTCGCGTCCTCGCCGGACTGGTGGAAGACCAACTCAATCGGATTGAAACGGCCGACCTGCGGCGAGAGGTTGAAGGACGCCGGGCGGCAGAGTTGGCGCTGCGAAACTCCGAGGCGCTTTATCATTCCCTCGTGGAGAGTTTGCCGATAAACATATTCCGCAAAGACCTGCCGGGCCGTTTCACGTTTGCGAACAAGCTGTTTTGCGAGACGCTCCGCAAAGCCCCCGGCGACATCATCGGCAAGACCGACTTCGACTTCTTCCCCAAGGAACTCGCTGAGAAGTATCGGAAGGACGACGAGGGGATCATGCTAACCCGAGGCGTCTTCGAGGACGTGGAGCGGCATCAAAAACCCAACGGAGAAACGGCCTATGTGCAAATCCTCAAGACGCCCGTATTCGACTTCAAAGGCCAGGTGGTTGGGACGCAAGGAATGTTCTGGGACGTGACCGCGCGGACGATGGCGGAACAGGCGATGGTCGCGTCCAAGACCGCGGCGGAGTCGGCGAACCGGGCCAAGAGCGAGTTCCTCGCCAACATGAGCCATGAGATCCGTACGCCCATGAACGCCATCCTCGGCATGACCGAGCTGGCCCTCGACACCGAGCTGGCGCCCGAGCAGCGACGGTACCTGGAAATGGTCAAAAGCTCGGCCGACTCGCTGCTCGCGGTCATCAACGACATCCTGGATTTCTCCAAGATCGAGGCCGGCAAGCTCGACCTGGAAACGATTCCGTTTTCGTTGCCCGATCGGCTCGGCGACGTGGCGAAAGCGCTGGCCTTACGGGCGCATCATAAAGGGTTGGAGCTGGCCTGTCAGGTCGCGTCTGCCGTCCCGGACGTCCTGATGGGCGATCCCGGCCGGCTGGGTCAAGTCGTCACGAATCTGGTCGGCAACGCCATCAAGTTCACGGAACGCGGCGAGGTGGTGGCGCGCGTCGAAGTTACGGAGCGAACCGACGAGGACGTTTGTTTGCACTTTGCCGTCCGCGATTCGGGCATCGGCATCCCGGCCGAAAAGCTGGGCGCGATCTTTACTCCCTTCGAGCAGGCCGACAACTCCATGACGCGCCGCTTTGGCGGCAGCGGCCTGGGCCTGACGATCTCCAGCCGACTGGTCGGAATGATGGGCGGCCGAATCTGGGTCGAGAGCGAAGTGGGCAAGGGCAGCACCTTTCACTTCACCGCGCGCTTCGGCGCCCCGCGAGACGCCGAGGTGATGCCGACGGCAATCGAGCCGGCCGGTCTGCACGGCCTACCCGTTCTGGTCGTTGACGACAACGCCACCAACCGCGAAATCCTGGTGGAGATGCTGACTCGTTGGCGCATGAAGCCGACGGCCGCGGCGGACGGCCCCGCGGCGCTTGCGGAAATGGATCGGGCGGCCGCCGCCGGGGAGCCGTTCGCGCTGGTGCTATCCGACGCCCAGATGCCGGGGATGGACGGCTTCACCCTGGCCGAACACATTCGGCGCCGCCCCGACGTGACTCGTGCCACGCTATTGATGCTGTCTTCCGCCGACCGCCAAAAGGACGCCGCCCGCTGCCGTGAGTTGGGGATCGGCGCTTATCTGATAAAACCCCTTAAAAAATCCGAATTGCTTGAGGCCATCACGACGGCCCTGGGCGCCCCGCCGGCGATTCGAGACAAGCCGGCGGCCGCCGTTCCAGTTCCGGATGCGGCGACCGGCGGTCGTCCGCCGAGGCGGCTGCGCATCCTGCTGGCGGAGGACAGTCCTATCAACCAACTATTGGCCTCCGCCTTGCTGCGGAAACAGGGGTATGAAGTGGTTATTGCCGGCAACGGCAAGGAGGCGCTGGCCGCCCTGGAGGCAAGCGGCGAGTGGCGGGTGGATTCTTCGGCCGCGCCGTTCGACGTGGTATTGATGGACGTGCAGATGCCCGAGATGGACGGCATTGAGGCGACCGGCCGCATCCGTGCGCTCGAACAAGGGCGAGGCCGGCGCCTTCCCATTATCGCCATGACCGCGCACGCCATGAAAGGCGACCGCGAGCGTTGCCTGGCGGCCGGCATGGACGGCTATGTTTCCAAGCCGATTCAGAAGCGCGAACTGTTTGGCGCCATCGCCGCCTTCGCGCCTGAAGAAGTGGAGTAATCAGGGAGGGCTTCACGCCCCCCGCTCGCCTAATCAGGACGTTACGCTTTCGCCCCACACCTGGGCCAGCTCGACAAGCACGCGCACCGCCGTCGCCATCTCTTCCAGGCACGTCCACTCCAATGGCGAGTGCAAATTGTGTTCGCCGCATGACAGGTTCGGCGTCGGCAGTCCCAGTTCGGTCAAGCGCGAGCCGTCCGTCCCGCCGCGAACGATGGTCAACTTCGGTTCCAGGCCGGCGCGGCGCATCGCCTTTTCCGCGAAGGCCACGGCGCGCGGTTCCTTCTTCAGACCGTCCGCCATGTTGCGGTACTGCTTGATGATTTGCACGTCGATGGATGCTTGCGGGTATTCCGTCGTCACCGTGCGGGCGGCGGTGCGCAACACCTCAGCGCGGTCGGTCAGCCGTTCGGTGTCAAAATCACGTAATAAGATGCGAATTGTCGTCTCGGCGACGCCGCCCTCAATGCGGTAAGGGTGGACAAAGCCCTCGCGCTCGGCCGTCGTCTCCGGCGACAGACACTGGCGCGGCAGCCGGTCGAGGAACAGGCCGGCCAGACGTACCGCGTTGACCATGCGGCCCTTGCCAATGGACGGATGGATGTTGACGCCGCGCACCGTCACGACGGCCAGGTCGGCGGAAAAGGTTTCGCCGTCGATCTCGCCCTCGCCGCCGCCGTCGAGGGTATAGCCAAGGTGGGCGCCAAGTTTTTTCAGATCGAGGTGATCAACGCCGCGGCCGACTTCCTCGTCGCAGGTGAAGCAGACGCGGATCGGGCCGTGCGGCACATCCGGCCGAGTCAGCAATTGCGCCGCGGCCTCCATGATGACGGCCACGCCGGCCTTGTCGTCGGCGCCTAGCAGCGTCGTGCCGTCGCTGGTGATGAGCGTCTTGCCTTGGAGAGTATTCAGCTCCGGATTATCGGCGATACGGATAATCCGCGAAGGATCGCCGGGCAAAACAATGTCACGGCCGTCGTAGGGAGCGTGGACGACCGGCTTGACGTTGAGGCCGCTGGTTTCGGGCGACGTATCGACGTGGGCGATCCAAGCGATGGTTGGGACCGCGTGCTTCATGGTGGCGGGGATGGTGGCCAGGACGATGCCGTGTTCGTCCTGTTCGGCGTCGTTCAAGCCCATATCCCTGAGTTCTTGCGTCAAAAGCCGGCCGAGTTCAAGTTGGCCGGGCGTACTCGGATAGGTCGTTGCCGCCTCGTCGGCCTGGGTGTGAATGCGGACGTATCGGCAGAAGCGGTCAAGCAGGGTGTCCATCATAATTCCTTCAAACGATCCGGTTTAGGCGTTTTGGATGACGCCGACCTTCGGACAGAATTTCGCCAGACTACATTCTTCGCACAGCGGACGCCGCGCGTGGCAAACGCGCCGGCCATGATAGATCATACGGTGGCCGAACATCGTCCATTCCTTTTTCGGAATCAGCCCCATCAGGTCGCGCTCGACCTTCACCGGATCGACGTGGACCGTCAACCCCATGCGCCGACTGAGACGGCCGACGTGCGTATCGACAGGAATGCCGGGCGTGGCGAAGGCGTTGCCGAGGACGACGTTCGCGGTCTTACGGCCGACGCCGGCCAACGGCGTTAATTCCTCCATCGTGGATGGCACTTGTCCGCCGTGCCCTGCGACGATTTGCTGACAACAGAGTTGGATGTTACGCGCTTTGTTACGAAAGAAGCCGGTCGATTGGATCAGGCGTTCCAGTTCGGCCCGGTCTGCGTTGGCGAAGGCGGCGGCGTCGGGATAGCGGGCGAACAAGGCCGGCGTGACAAGGTTGACGCGGACGTCGGTGCATTGTGCCGAGAGGATGGTGGCGACGAGCAGTTGCAGCGGGCCGTCGAAGAGGAGCGCGCACGCCGCCTCGGGGTAGAGGCCGGCCAGATCACGGACAATGCGGCGGGCGCGGTTCTTCAATGGGTTTACGGCGGTCATGCCTGGAATGGTAGCAAAAGAGGGCGCTTTCGGACAGCGAAGTCTGACGCCGAGGATTTGCCTTCAAAACGCGAACCGGGAGCGTACGCCCCCGGAGAGTTGTATTCATGATCTATCGCTTTTGGCGACAATCCGTGATCGCGGACGGCCTGGTTAGAACCGTGTGCCGAGCGTGAACAGCAGGTTAATGTCTTGCACGTCGCCGTCGTGCTGCCGTTGGAGAACGTCGCCCCAGGTGTAGCCATATTCGCCGCGGATGCCCGCCTGGAAGATGCAGCATCGCCACGGAATTTCCAGGTCGGTGTGGATCGACCCGAACGAGCCCGCGATCACGTCGGTCCGGTGGCGGAAGTTCGTCACCTCAAGCTTTTCCGTGCCGTAACGACCGCCCAGGTCGAAGCCGACGCGCCAGTTTACGTCCGGTTTGCCGCAGTCGGCGCAGCCCCACAGGTACCACTCGCGGCCGCCGGCCACGTTGACATAGGTACGGTTGAGGTCGCGGACGCCGACGTCTACGAACGGGACAACCGCCCCGCCGCCGTTCGCTCCGTCCCGCACGTTAAGCAAGCGGTATCTCGGCGTGCGATCATTACTGCTATTGTGGACGTTGCTGATGCTCAGGTCCACGGTCCAGGCCGCGTCCAACTCCGGGTTGAAAAACAGCGTCCGGGCGCCGACGTCCACGTCCCAGCCGGTATTCAAGCGGGCGCCGAACGGGTTGCCGCCGAGCGGGAAGTTGAAGCCGTTGCGTATGTAGACTTCGTAGCCGATCGGCCCGTTTGCCCCCACCGGGCCGCAGCACCCCGCGCAGCGCGGGTAAGCCATCCAGTTCGACGTTCGTACCCCGCCGCCCGGAAGCGTCCCATCCACGGACGGCGCCAGGTCGCCCCCAGGCGTGGACAATGACGGGCCGCTCATGCTGATGGGCGGGGCGGACGTATCGTCGGCCCGGACCCCACCCCAGCACAGCAAGGTCACGACTAGGCTACCCAGGCTGACGCGCTTCATGTTCATGCCGCCCTCGCCTTTCCCTGATCCCGCCTCTCTAGGCGCCGGCGCGTTCGAGCGCGCCAAAGTATCCCTGTTATTCTTCGGACGAAAGAGCTGCCGGAATTAACTGGAATATGGGCTGAAGCGGTTGTAGCGGCCTAACGAACGCGCCGAAAGATGATAAGCAGGCAAAATAGTTAAGAGACGGGAGGGCGGATCGGCCATGATTACTTACGAATTGCGCAATTTGGAGGAGGCCCGCCGATTCCTGCTGCAAGGACTATGGTGGCAACGTGCGGCGGCGCCGACGGCCGCGACGGTGCGGCCGGCGTTGGAGTGGGCGTTGCAGGCGGCGTCGGCCGGCCTGGCGCTGCCGCCGCTCGGCTTCATCGCCGACCTCGGCGAGGTGGCTTTCGGGCTGGACGGCGTCGCACGGCCTAGTGCCGGCGTCGCCGTCGCCGCACTGCCCATCAACCTAATGCGTACCTACGAGGATCACGTCCTTGGCAAGTTGTACGCCGACTGGTCGTTCACCCGCGCCGCCGAGGCGCTGCGCCGCTACGAAGGCCGTGATCGGGCGCGCGGACTGGCGTTCCTACTGAGCCGCTTTAAGGAGCGCTCCGGTTTCGACGGCGTACATTTCAGTCCCGGCGTCCTGAAAGGGTTGTTGGAGGCGGCGCCCGAAGACTTGTTGCGACAAGGATGGGAGTCGCTGCGCCAAGACGGCGTTCACCAGTTGAACGAGCGCTTGATGCAGTCGTTGATCGCGGCGGCGCGGCGCACCGCCGAGGTGTTAGGGCCGGACGACGTGGCCGCGGTGGAAGCCGGCGACGCGCTGGCGGACGAAGGAGAACAGGTCGCCCGCCGGCAGGTGCGCCAAGCCGCGGCCGCGCTCGAGGCCGCCTTGCCGCGTTATGGACCGCGTCCCCGGAGCGGCCCGCACGAGACGCCCACGCGCCTCCTCGATGAGGACGCCTACCCCGTCGGCGGCTTCTCCTCCATTTCCACGCGCGGCAGCATTGAAAGTCTTTTACACTCGCAATTGGCGTACATGGAGACGGACGAACGGCCCGACCTGTTCGATATGAAGTTCCTACGCGACGAGCTGCTGTACTATTCGCGCGACGAAAACCAATTCTTTCGGCGGCGGCGCACTTTCGTTTTCGTGCTACAGCCGGACCTGACGGCGACAAGGTTTAAGGACGCCGAATTGCCGTATCAACGCGGAGTGCTCTTGTTGGCCCTAATGACAACGGCGATGGGCAAGCTCACGGAATGGCTGAGCGCGGACGCCCTGGCTTTCGAGGTGCTGTTCGTGGGCGACGGCGAAGAAAGGCCGTTGGGGCCAGAGTTGGCCCTGTTGAAAACCTTATTGCGCGAGCCAATCACCAACCGGGCAGTAAGTTTAGAACATTTGGCGACCGCCCAAGTCGCCGAACACTGCGCCAACCTGGCGCGGCATAGTCAGTGCTGCTGTCTCGTGATCGCGGTCGATCCGCCAGAATGGGAGGCGCGCGCCGTGGAGGTCGCATCTTTACGGATTGACGGGCCGCGCCCCGTCCTCGCCGGCGCCGATGCGGAACAATTCGTTGTCGGGGCGGACGATGCGTTCGACGCCTGGGCGGTGGTGCTGGAAAGACTATTGCGGAATTGGGTTTGAGGCCGTATCTGAGGTGGGCATCATGGCGGCGAGCGCCCCACCCTGGCGCCAGAACCCAGCCGCCTAATTCCAGAGGCACCCCCCCCGCCGCGGGTGTGCCTCCCGATTTTGGGCGCGTCCGGCACGACCGCCCCGCCGTCAACGGCGGGTCTACAAGCAGAAGCCCGGTAAACCGGGCTAAAACCGCTCTCAGCCCCGTTCACGGGGCTTCTGCTTGTAGACCCGCCGTTGACGGCGGGGCGGGACTTGGTCGCTGTTGGGCCTGTGGCTTTTGGGCCTGATGACGGCGGAAAAGATCTTGGCGCGAGGCGGCGACCCGTTGGGTTGGTCGGCGGCCAAGGCGCGCGACCGCGTGCGGCGGAGCATGCGGCGTGCGTTGAAACGACGCTGTCTGGATCGCGGCTTGGGCCGTGATTTGGGCTGGGCAACGAAAGACGGCTATGATCGCCTCGGGACTGGCCCGCGAAAGCATGGCGCCCCCGATCCAAGAGGGTGTTTGTGTAGACGCCTATGAGCCAAGCCCATGCGCGGCGGGAATTATAGACTAAATAAGATGTGATTTATAGCATAGTGGACGCAAAAACGCGGTCGGCCAAGTCGCGCTCACGCCCCTGGCGCCGAATGAAGCTGCGAAGATGCTTCCTCAGCGGCCCCAGTCTTTAGGACTCGCTCCACCGCCACGAACACCGAATCGCCCAGGCCGCGCTGGCATATCGAATACAAGTCCTGTCGGCATACCTGAAACGCCGCCACCACATGCGGATCCCACTGACTTCCCGCTCCGTCCCGCAGCGTTTCCTCGACGCGGCCGGTCGGCAGAGAGGCGCGGTACGGCCGCGTGTGCATCATCGCGTCGCATGAATCCGCCACTGCCAGGATGCGCGCTTGCAACGGAATGTCGTCGCCGGCCAAGCCGTCCGGGTAGCCGCGGCCGTCCCAGCGCTCGTGGTGGTTGCGCACGCCCCATCGCAGATGTTGCAGGGGTTTAATGTGGCATACCAGCCGGTCGCCGATGATCGGGTGTTCCTGGATGTGGCGCTGTTCCTCCGGCGTCAGCGGGCCTGGCTTACGCAATACCTCGTCGCGGACGCCGATCTTGCCGACGTCGTGCAACAGGCCGGCCAGGTACAGGTCGCTTTGCACGGCCGGCGCCAGGTCCATCTGCCGGGCCAGGCGAACCGCCATACGCGCAACGCGTTCGCTGTGGCCCCAGGTGTACGGGTCTTTGGCGTCGATAGCGGCCGTCAGGCAGCGCACCAGTCCGAACAGCGATTCTTTCAGCTTTTCATAAACCTGGGTCTGCTGGCGGTGGTTGAGCAGCTGCCGTCGGGCCAACAGCATCAACTTGAGGTCCACCGACGTGAACAGCCGTCGCGGATGAAAGCTTAGGGCCGTCAACCAGTTGCCGCGTGATTTGCTGACGCGCACCAAGGCGGCACTGTACGGCCACGGCGAGGACGGCTTGGCGCCCGGGTCGAGGAAGGAACGCAGCACCTGGCCGGACCCGGCGGCGTCGGCGATGATGCGGCTCATAAAATCCTGGCGCCACGACGGCGGCAGATCGCCGGCGCCAACGCCTTCCGGGGCGTCGCCGGTTGTCCCTGGATGCCAGAGGACGGCGTCGGCGCCGAGGGCTTCCTTCACGCTCGAAAGGATAAGCCGGATTTGTTGCGTCGCCTGTTCGGCCTGCTGCAATTCCAGGCCGAATCGCTCCAACACATCCAGCGCGGCCTCAGCTGCTGGCGGCCAGCCTTCGCCGCTTGTCAACGCTTTTGACATGCTTCGTCTCCTCTTCCGTCACATCGAACTCCGGGCGCTTACGCGACCCGGCTCGC
>DHJA01000231.1:48078-57721 GCA_002404095.1 Planctomycetaceae bacterium UBA4732
GGCGGGGAGACCCCGCCCCTACAGTCTTTTTCGTAGGTAGGGGCGGGGTCTCCCCGCCCTTTCGCACCGTCTGTTAGTGTTCGCCCGTTTGCAACAGCTCGGACGTCCGCGCCAACTCGGCGAAACGTGGGTCCGTCCGCAAAGGCGCCAGGTTGCCGGACTCTTGCAAACGGTCCCAGCTGTAGCCCTTTCGCAGCGCCTGATACAAGAACCGGAAAGCCTCGTCGCGATCCGCTGGACGGTCGCCCCCCGTCTGGGCGTACGCACACGCGGCTTGGTCCTGGCTCCGGCCGCTGACCGGATCGAGTTCCAACGCCTTATGCACGTCGGCCAGCGCGTCGTCTCGCAAACCCAACCGCGCCCGCACCACGCTCCGCGCGCCCCACGCACGAGCGTAAGCGGGGTACAACTCGATCAGCCGGTTCAACGGCGCCAACGCCTCGCGGTCGCGCCCCAACCTTTCCGATAACATCGCCGCCTGATTTCTCAAACCGGCCGCCGAACGCGGATACCGCCGCACCACCTGCGTGAAATCGGCCAGGGCGCCCTCGACGTCGCCGCCTTCCTCGTGCGCCAGGCCGCGCGCCACAAGACCCTCCTCGTCGCCCGGCGTCTGCCGCAGAGCGCGGCCCATATCGCGGCGGGCTTCCTCGTCGTTCCACAGTTTCTTGTGAACTCGCGCCCGCAGGTAATAGAGCAAAACGGACGTCGAGCCGAGGCCTTTCGCATGATTGAGGTCTTCCAACTCCGCTTTGTAGCGTCGCAGCCCGTCCCGCGCCCGCGCCCTCAAGAGGTAGAATTCGGGCAGGCTGGGACGCAGCGCGATGGCGCGAGTGCAGTCGGCGTCGGCTTGTTCAAATAGGTCGCTGCGCAGGTAAGCCAGCCCGCGGTTGGCGTAGGCGAAATGGAAATCAGGACGCAGAGCGATGCAGGCGCTGTAGCAGCCGATGGCATCGGTTTGCTTCCCCACGTTTTCGTAATAGCCGTCCAAACTGAGGTTGCCCATCAGGAATTGGACGGCGAAGTTGCCCGGCTCCCGGTCCGCCGTGGGGCGCAGCGTTTCCGCCGCCTCCGACAGTTGGCCCCGCGCCCTCAGCTCCCGCGCCAGCAGATAGACGTCTCCGGCGTCGCGCACATGCGTCCGTTCGGCCTGCTCGCGCAGTTTTCGCCCGGCTTCGGCGTGTCCGAGGAGCGTTTCCAATTGGGCGCGCTGCGCCCACAGCGAGCGTGGGGCGGTCCCCTCCGGGTAACACGCTTCCGCGATCCGGTTCATCCGCATTGCTTCTTCCAGGGTTTCCGGTCGCGGCGCCTCCCATTCCACATCGGCGGAAGCCGTCAACACCAGCAATTCGCCCATTTCCGCCTGTAAATGGTCCTTTTCCTCTTGCGGCAATCGCGCCGCCGCTGGCTGATCGCGCCAGCCGGGATCGGCGTCCGCCCGATAGCGATCGAGGGCGCGTCGCGCCGCGTCCCGGCCTTCTTGGATTTGATCCACGTCATCGATGCGGGCGCCGAGCATCAGGCGGGCGACGTTCAAATCGTCGCGGAAGTCTTTCAACCGAGCCGCCGCCTCGTAACGCGCCAGCTCCACGCCGCGACAACAAAGCCACACCACCATCAGGAGCAGCAGAATACCGGCGGCTACACCGATGCGCGTGCCGGTCACGGCCCGCGGATGGCGTCGCAGCCACTTGGCCGCGCGCTCGCGCGGCGAAGGATCGGCGGCGTAACGCAACGGCTGATGCAGGCGTTGGCGGTCGAGGTCTTCCTGAAGTTGGCGGGCGGTCTGATACCGGCGGGCGGAACTCGGCTCCAGGCAGTGACGCAGGATCGAATCGACGGCCGGCGAAACGTCGGCGTTCAACGTCCGCGCCGACGGATACGGCCCCAGCCGATCCGCGACCATTTGCGGTAGCACATCATGTAAAGGACCGGACGGTTTGTCGAATGGCTGGCGCCGCGTCAGGAGTTCGTAGAGGATAACGCCCAGGGCGTAAAGGTCGCCGCGTGCGTCCACGTCCGCCGGCCGGCCCTGATAGGCAGCGAGGTGTTCCGGCGCCATGTACGGCAGGGTGCCGCCGACGCGGGCGCCGGTCGCCCCCGTTTCTCGTACATCCTGGGCGAGGTTGAAGTCCAGCAGCATCGGCTGGCCCTCTTCGGTAAGCAGCACGTTGGCCGGCTTGAGGTCGCGGTGTAGTACGCCGCGCTCGTGGGCGTGCGCCAGTCCCTCGGCCAGGCGCGCTCCGATCCACAGCACCACCTCAACGTAAGTCATGCCTTCCAACATGCGCAGCGTCGTGAGCGTGGCGGGGCCGGCGGGCGGCGAGGTCGGCAGGGCCGGAAGCCGCGACGGCGCGACGGGTGCGGCCGGCCTGCCCATTGGGAAGGGGCCGCTCTTGCCGCGATGGCTGTTGAGCGTACTGACCAATCCCTTGCCGGAAGCGGGAAGCGTCTGGCGCTGGCCGAGGTCGTCGAGAATATCGGCGAGCGTGGTCGAACCCAAGTAGGGCATGCAGACGGCCTGGAGCGAGCCGGCGCGGTGGAAAGAGTAAACGGGGACGATGTGCGTGTGTTGCAGCCGGGCGAGCTTTTGCGACTCGGCGAAGCATCCGGTGGATATTTTCAAGGCCACGGGCCGGTCGGCGAGGTCGCCCTGACGCGCCAGATAGACGCGGCCGAAAGCGCCGCGGCCGAGGTCGCCGATCAGCTGAAAGCCGGCGAACGCCTCGCCCACCTCCGGCAGCAGAGGCAAGTCATCGGTGAGCCGACGCAGCAACTTCGGGTCGCAGCCGTCGGACCCGTTCGTCGGACGGACGAGTAGGTCATTGGAGCGTGATGCACACCAAGAATCGTATGGCAACGCGCCGCTTTGGCTCCCGGCCCATTCGGCCTGATCAATTTTCACTTGCGCGACAACCTCAATGCGGTGAAGGTCGGCGCATCGAAAGCGCCGATCCCTCCGCGGGGGTACGGAGGATGGGTGTTCCAGCAGCGTGCATCGGACGGATGGAGCGGGGGAGTCCAGGCAAACCTAGCTCGCAAAAGGGAGCGGAGCAAACGCGCCGTTCCGTTTGCCCCATGAGTCCCATAAGTCCTATAAGTCTCATGAGTCCTATAGGACTTATGGGACTCATGGGACTCATGGGACAAACGGAGACTCTTTATTGTCCTGTCATGGATAGTCATCGTCCGGCCTCAATTAGTCCATTATTCAGCTATTTTTTGTGAAATTGAGCTACCTAAAGGCCAATCGCGTCGGTTAAGATTAGCCGCGTGAACCTGTACGAATGCACACTACTGGCTCTCGACCCTTCGCGCATCCTGGGCAGCTGCGGCTTGACGCCGGACCCCTGGCAGCGCGACTTCCTGTTCGCGCGCGATCGCCAGGTGCTGCTCAATTGCAGCCGGCAGAGCGGCAAATCAACGGTAGTCAGCGCTCTGGCGCTGCACGCCGCCCTATTCACGCCGAACGGCCTGGTGCTGCTGTTGTCGCCGTCGCAGCGGCAGAGCGCGGAGATTTTTCGCAAGGTCCACGACGCCTACATCGCCCTGAAGCGACCGATCCCGGCGACCTATGAAAGCCAACTGCGGCTGGAGCTGGCCAACGGCGCCCGTGTGCTGTGTTTGCCCGGCCGCGAGGAGACGATCCGCTCGTTCGGCGGCGTGACGCTGTTGGTGCTGGATGAAGCGGCGCGCATACCGGATGCCCTTTATCGCAGTGTGCGGCCGATGTTGGCGGTGTCTCGCGGCAGGCTCGTGGCGCTGAGTACGCCCTTCGGCCAGCGCGGCTGGTTTTACGACGAGTGGCGCAGCGACGGCCCCTGGAAGCGTGTGCAAGTGACGTGGCGCGACTGCCCGCGCATCACGGCCGACTTTATCGCGGAGGAAACGCGGTCGATGGGCCGCGCGTGGGTGGCGCAAGAATATGAAACGTCGTTCACATCGCGGGAAGGCTTGGTTTATCCCGATTTCGCGGACGCCGTCGTGCGCGAATGGGCCGCGACGGAAGGGCGCGGCGTGGGCGGCATCGACTTCGGCTGGCGCAACCCCTTCGCGGCGTTGGCCGGCGTACTGGACCGCGACGACGTGCTTTGGATCGACTGGGAGCGCTATCTCCGTCAGACGCCATTACATGAACACGCGGCGGCGTTGCGGGAACATAAGAACGTCATTTGGTACGCCGACCCGGCGGGCGCCACGGAGATCGCGGAACTGCTGGCGTCGGGCCTGAAGGTGCGTCGGGCTGACAACGACATCCGTTTGGGGATCGCGGCCGTGGCGGCGCGGCTGCGCACCGGCCGGTTGAAGGTGCATGGTTCGGCGTGTCCGCATCTACTGGACGAAGCCCGGTTGTACCGTTATCCGACGGCCACCGAACGCGCTACCGTCAACGAAAACCCGGTGGACGAACACAATCACGCCCTTGGCGCTCTGCGATATCTCATTGCGGCGCTGGACGCCCGTTTCATCGCCAAGCTGCGCAAACGGCCGGACCCCAAGGCGCCGTTGGACGAACCGATGAGACCCGTGGACCCGATCGACAACCCGGAATTGTGGACGGAGTTGCGTTGATTCATGGTGGGCGACTCGCTCCGCGAGTCGCATGGGCCGGAAACTCTAGCGGATGAGGTCCAAGCGACTCGCGGAGCGAGTCGCCCACCATGAACGCGGACGACTTAGCTCTGTCCTGAAGGAACCTATACCATGCGCAACTATCTCGCCAACGCCCTGTCTCACCTGTCCGACTGGTTTCGTCCCAAGTCCATGCCGGCCGTGCTGACCGGCGGCCAGTGGGGCGGTGGGTCGTACATCGACTCCTACCGCCGCAATCGCACGCCGACGCCCAACGAGATCCTCGCTGAGCTGAAGAACACCGCCTGGGCCTGCGCCAGCCTCAACGCTTCCGTATGCGCCAGCCATCCGCCGCGCCTCTACGTCACGACGCAAACCAACCAGGCGCGGCCGAAGTGCCTCACCAAATCCCTGCCGGCCGCGACGGAAAAACGTCTGCGCTCGACGCTGCACCTATCTGTTCACACCAGGTCGGCCGTGCGTCTCGAAGAAGTCGCCGAGCATCCACTGCTCGACCTGCTGGTGAAAGTCAACCCCGTTCATAATGCTTTCGACCTTTGGGAGCTTACAACTCTCTATCAGGAAGTTCACGGCGCCGCCTACTGGCTGCTCGACATCGGCCCGCTTGGTACGCCGCGACAGATTTGGCCTCTGCCCAGCCAGAACATCACGCCGGTGCGCGAGCCGCGCTCACGGAACCTCGTCGATTACTACCTCTACCGCACCGGGACCGAAGAGCAGCGTTTCCCGCCGGAGCGCGTCATCCACTTCCGCTACCCCGACCCGCGCGACCCGTACATGGGCGGCCTGGCGCCGCTGCGCGCCTGTTACGAACAAGCGACGTTAATCAGCGAGTACGCCGCGTTCAAAAGGGCGAAGTTCGAGAACCATGCCATCCCCGACGCCGTTGTGTCGCCGGACGAGGTGATCGGCGAGGAGGAGCGCGATCGGCTTGAGGCCCAGTGGAACAGCCGATTTCGGAAAGGCGGCAGCGGCAAGGTGATCGTGGCCGAAAGCGCCCTCAAGGTGCAGCTGTTGGCCCACTCGATGGGCGACCTCGCGGTCCTGGCCGACATGAAGGCGACCAAGGAGGACGTGGCCAACGCCTTTCACGTGCCGATCAGCTTCCTGACCGGCCAGACGAACCTGGCCAACCTGCAGGCAGCGGAACACCAGCACATGTCCAAGGCGGTGGCGCCGCGGCTGATGCGGCGCGACGAGAAGCTCAACGAGCAGCTGATCCCGCTATACGACCCGACGGGCCGGTTGTTTTTGGCGAGCGAAGACCCGGTGCCGGTCAACCGCGAGCTGACGACCAAGGAGCAGGATTTGAATCTGAAGTACGGCGTGGTGTCGATCAACGAGGTGCGCGGCGAACAGGGGCTACAGCCGGTGCCGTGGGGCGACGCGCCGTGGATGCCGCGGCTATGGGCGCAGACGGATGACGCCAATCGAGACAAAAATCCCTCACGCAAAGGCGCAAAGACGCAAAGTGAAGAAGAAGCGTTGTAGACCTGCTTTGTCTCTTTGCGCCTTTGCGCCTTTGCGTGAGATCTTCTTTTGACAAAACGAAAGGTGAAATTATGACGCTTACCGAAGGCCCGTTAGGCTTCCCGATGCCGGATAAGTCCGCCCGCGCCGTGGACGCCCTGCTGAAGTCGTTGCCCAAAACCAAGGACTATGAATACCGTAAAACTCTCATAAGCCGGCCGCCGACCGAACTGAACCCCGGCGAACGCAGCGACGTATCCTGGATTTCGACCGAGAGCGTGGACCGTATGGGCGAAGTCGTCGTCGCCAAGGGCATGAACGACGCGCAGTTCCAGCAGAACCCGCTCGTCACCCTCGGCCATGCGTACTGGATGCCGCCGGTGGGAAAATCCCTGTGGCGCAAGCGCGTCAAGGACGGCGACCTCGCCGGCATCAAGGCCAAGACGCAATACCCGCCGCGGCCGGAGGCGTGGCCGGCCGGCGACGAATGGCCGCCCGATAAGGTGCTGGCCCTGGTCCAGGCCGGCCTGCTCCAGGGCAAGAGCATCGGCTTTTTGCCCACGCGCGTCCACATTCCCGACACGAAAGAGGCCGGCCAACGCGGTTGGGGCGACCGCGTCGGACTGGTCATCGACGAATGGCTGCTGCTCGAATACGCCTGCGTCTTCCTACCGGCCAATCAGGATAGTCTTGTCGAAGCGGTGTCCAAAGGCGCCTTCGATCTGCCGGCGGAGCTATTGCGCGCCCTCGGCGTGGACGCCGGCGTCTTCGCACGCGCTGCCGTGCCGAATGTTGGCCGGGATATGGCGTTCACGCCGTTGGCGGAGATCGAATGCGCCGCGCAGCGGGCTGTGGCGGCGGTGGACTGGAAGGGGTTCACGGCCCGGCGGGTGGCGGATCGGATCGACCGGCTGCGCGGGCGGGTGTGAGACGCGGCAGGTCTGGGGTGGATTTCAGCGCTTCGTGGGCCGGTGCGAGGTCTTGGGTTTTCGAGCCCCGCGCTCCAGCGCGGCGCAGAGCATTTCCAGGGTTTCCACGTCGCGGTTGCCTTCACTCTTGGCGGACACGATTTCCCTGTCGAGCCACGTACGCGGTGACTGACCGGGTAGTCCGGCCAGGAGTGCCGCCACCTCCGCCTTGATCTCTCCAAGTTTCTTCCGGCCCATCATACGAAACGCCTCAAGAGCCGCCGCAGCCGTTCATCGTCGCCCTATTCCGGCGGAAATACGCCCTCCTCGATCAGTTCCTGACGCGCGGCGACGCGATAGGGTTGGTTGATTTCCAACACGGCCACCGTGGCCCGACCTGTGGGCGTCCGGCCGACCAGTATCGGGCCTTCCCACCGAAAGTGCCGCGCCCATTTATGCCGTCTGGGGTGGAACAAGGGGACGATGGAAAGGGACGCGGAGTCGATTCCGGCGATATTCGGCCCCTTGTAGCTGTTACAGAGAAAACATGCCAGCGCGAGGTTGGCGGCGACCTCAGCGCCCCGATGCTTGCGCGCGACAATGTGATCGATTTCAAAGCGGAGTCGGGTGAAGGCGCGCGGCATTCGACAATATTCGCAGCAGGAAGCCGCGCGCCGCCATACCAGGCCAATTAACGCCTCATCCATGCGATTTGGCGCCAGCACTCCGGCGTTTCAAAGACCGCCTCGCCAAGGAGTGCATCTGGTCGAGTAAGGATCCGATGCGCCCGTAAGCGTCAATCTCGGCCCGCTCTTCGGCGCTGAGCGTACCTTCCCGTGCCTTCAAGGACAGCTCATGCATCCGCGCATGATCGCGCGGCTCGAAGTCGAGTTGGAGAATGGCGCGGGCGGTGAGAACGGGAAGGCTTTCGCGTTCCGGCCCGATCAGGCGGCCGAGGACCGCGACTTCACTTGGCGAGAAAGTCGATTCCGACGCCATGACGGCCTCCACACAATGGGCATGGGGAGTATACCAAAACGCGGCCATCAACGTATTTGGCCGCGGCGTCACTTCACCGGCGCGTTCAGCCGAGTGCGTTGAATGGACATTTCCTGCGACACGCCGCTTGGCGTATCCGGCCCCTTGGCGAGGTTGGCCGCCGGGATGCTCAGACCGGCCCGGCTGAACAGCTTCGCGGCCGAGGGCGCGTCGATCTTGTTCACTTCCGTCTCAAACAAGCGCATCGACATTTCAATTTGTTGCGTCCTCCAGACCAGCTTCACGTGCTTCGGCACAACAGCGGAGCCGATCGTTTGCACTTCCAGCACCGAAGCTCGGCAAATCTCGTTGCCCTTGTCGTCCAGCAGATAGTAGGCGATCACCTGCGGCTTGTTCGGCCCGACCGTTATCTTGTTAAACTGCGTGACTTTCTGCACCGCCAGCCCCTGGGCGGACACGGCTTTCTCGACCAGGCTCACCGTCTTGGCGTCTTCCCTGATCGTATACTCCTTTTGCGGGTCGTAATCTCCCATACCCAGCGCCGCCACGATCATATCCGGCTGGAAAGGGAACGGCATCCGCGCCTTGCCGGCCGCCATGTCCGCATAAGAACAGTAATGGACGCGGGCCACGCCGTCTTCGTCTTTGCCCTGGCTGATCCAGAACCAAAACTCCTCGTTATTGGAGCCGATGTCCACGGCGTCAACGCCGGCGACCTTGCCGCGCAGCCGGAAGTTGCGCGGCTTCTCACAGAACAGAGTACCTTGAAGTCCGATGGATTCGTTGCCTTGCTTGGCCTGGATTTCCAGCTCCGTGGACTTGATCGACTGAACGAGCTGGGCGTTGTGGTTGAGATAGGCGACCAGATCGGGGACGGTCGGTTTGCCGGTTTTGCTCACGGCGGCGGGCGGGTCGGGAATCATCTCGCGCCGGCAGCCGCCCGCCAGAGTGAGAACGCTGAACGCTCCCAGGCCCACGAGGATCGCGTATCGTCGCATGAGTTACTCCCAGCCGAGAGCTTGGAACACATCTTCCTGAACGGCCGCCATTTCCTCATCCGTGAGCGAAGGGTTGGCGACCTCGTGCCGCGTTCCGGTTCGCCCATAGCGCAGACAGAGGATTTCGCGGCCGTCCTCCGTCCGGGTTTCCTCGAACTTGAACCGCTTGCGGCGCATCAGCAGCAGCGCCAGCACGTAGCGGAAGTTTACGCTCGCCGGCTCCGTCCGCCCTTCGAGGCGCGTAAAGCATTCGAGCAGCATGTCGTCGTCGATGGGCGGGCGGCGACGACCGCCGACGGCGGGAACGCGGCCCGCCCAGAAGCTAAAGGCGTCGGCCGGCGGACCCTGCCAGGCTTCCGCGGCATAATCCTTGCGGACGAACTTACCGGCTTCGTCGAGCAGGACGCTGTAATAGCGTTCGCCGGGTTTCAAGTCGCGGCCGCTGACGACGCAACGGCGCGTGTTCGGCTGGATCTGATATTCCGTCATGGAACGTCTCATCCACGGGCGGGAATCCAGCGTCATCCCATCTTATCGTCGCGGCGTCTCGCCCGGCAAGCGGCGGGGCGGTGGGGCGGATCGAATTAATACCGCGAAGGATCGGTTCGCACCAGATGGGAAGGAAAAAAGGGGGTCCTTCTCGATTGTAGGGGCGGGGTTTCCCCGCCCTTTGCG
>DHJA01000231.1:57811-59476 GCA_002404095.1 Planctomycetaceae bacterium UBA4732
GCGTTATAGGGCGGGGAAACCCCGCCCCTACAAGCGGTCAACGTTTCGGCCCCCAGCGCCGCAGTTCGTTCATCACCGCTCCCGGAGTCTCGCTGCCCCAGCCCACGTAATCGCCGCGAAGTACGCCGTTGCCGTCGAGCAACATCAACTTGGGCGTGCCATCGACACTGTAGCTGGTGTGCAGGCCGCTGCCGTCGAGGACGGGGATGGTCAGTTTAAGGTCGGCGCGCTGCTTCTTCACCGCGTCAATGTCGCCGGACACCGATAAAGCCAACACGGTCAAATCCTTGGAGTACGTATCGCTCATCTTTTGGCCGTAAGCCAATACGCCGGCGGTAGTCGGCGAAGCCGGGTTGTAGAAGACGAGCAAAACCGGCTTGCCGCGTTCCTGACGCAAGCGGAACGTGCCGGAAGTGACAATGTTGGGGGCTAGAAAATCGGGGGCCGCCGCGCCGACGACCGCCACGGCAGGCGTCTCTTGTTTCTCTTCGGACGCCACGACGGGCGGCGTCTCGCCGCGCTGGGCGGCTTCGACGCGGCGCTTGACCTGGAAAATGGCTTCGCGATAAGGTGTTTGCGGCTGACGATCCAAGTGATAAGCGATCCGGTTGAGCAAAGCGGAGAGTTGCGGGCCGTGCTTGGCGGGCGTGGCCAGCAACGGGGTCGCGGCTTCGCTAAAGGCGTGCGCCTGCACGATCTCGCGCTGGCGCTCGTCGTAGAGTCGGCCGGGATACTGCATCGGCTCTTCCTGGTCATAGCGCAAAACGCTCTTATAGGTCGGATCGCGGCGGCCCGACTCGCGGCGCTCGATCAGGCGTTCCACGCGGCTGGCCACGCCGAGGCGCGGCGCCAACCAGACCAAGTCGGTACGGCGCCAGGCGGCGCGGTCGGCGCGCGGCTTGTCCCAGTCGTCGGACTTTTGCACACCTTCCAGTTTCAGACAACGGACGCCGTTTACCATGTCGGTACCGAGCGCCCGCCAGAAGCGCGTGGGCCGCCCTTCTTCCGCCGTTTCCCAGGTCGAATCGGCGGCGAACTTGCCTTCCGGCACGGCCGCGAAGGCGCCGCATTCCAGCGTAGGCGGCCCATCCAGGGGCACGGTAAGCGAAGTCCCCGGCTCGGCCGTGACGACGCCTTGTAAATCGACGTGAGCCATGTCGAGGCGCACCGACTCGGCCGCGGCGTCGGCGCCGGTCGCGGCAGCGTTGGTGCGAGGGTCGCGGCCCTTGAGGACGGTGAGGAAGGCGACTTCGGCTCCCTTACTTGGCGTATCGAGTACGAAAACGCGGGATTCGAGGCGAAAAGTTCGATTAAACTGGACGTTGCCGCCGACGGCTTCTTCGGTGAACGTGCCGCGGTAGACGAGTTCCTGCGCCTTGCTCAGGCGCGGGACGATCACCCACTCGCTGGCGCGCGCTGCCGGCGCGGTCGGTCGTTCGGGAGTCTGGGCGGGGGCGAGAAGACAGCCAAGCAGGCACAAGGACGCTGTCATGGTTATCCGACTTCGCAAAAGAGACGAGGAACGGTCGCCACGCCGCCGGGCGTACCTGGAACGCGGCGGCAGTATAGCAACGGCGACGCCGGCCGCAAGACGGAAATTGCCGGGCGTGATGGTGTGCCACTGGAAGCCCTCGCACCCCGGACTCACGAGTACGTTCGCCCGGG
>DHJA01000155.1 GCA_002404095.1 Planctomycetaceae bacterium UBA4732
GCATTGGGCTTACGCCCCCGGCTCGCCATTGTGTTAGCTTCAAAAGCAATAGAGGAGAATACCATGACCGAGAAAGCCACATTCGGCGCCGGCTGTTTCTGGGGCGTCGAAGAGACGTTCCGCAAGATTCCGGGCGTCTTATCCACCGCCGTCGGTTATACGGGCGGTGCGCTGGAGAATCCCACTTATAAAGACGTCTGCACCGACCGCACCGGCCATGCCGAAGTGGTGCAGGTGGAATATGATCCTTCCAAGGTCTCTTATGAGCAGCTTTTGGACGTATTCTGGTCCAACCACAATCCGACAACTCTCAATAGTCAAGGGCCGGATCACGGCCGACAGTACCGATCCGCTATCTTCTACCACACGCCGGAACAGCAGGCGACGGCGACGGCCTCGCGCGACAAACAGCAGAGCGGCGGACGATTCCATCGTCCCATCGTGACGGAGATCACGCCGGCCGCGCTGTTCTACCGTGCCGAGGATTATCACCAACGCTATTTGGAGAAACGCGGCGCCTCGCACTGTCACACCGGGTGAGGCATCATGTAGCGGGCGGCGGGGTTTATCCCCGCCGGGCTTATCCCATTGGTAGTGCCTCTTATACATCCACCTCCCCCCCCTGCCCCAGCGCGGCGCGGTAACGCTCCCGCATCGGTTGTACCTGTTCGGCGATGAACTCGTCCACCTGTTCGGGAGCGCGGCCCACGAATTGTCCTTCCGCCAGCACGGCGTCGAAGTCCACCTTCGCTAATAACGGCTCCGCGCGGAGCCGGTCGAGTAAGTCGTTACGCGCCGCCCCCGCCTTCAGCTGGGCCGTCACCGCCTGGCTGTGATCGCGGATGACGCGGTGTAGGTCTTGCCGGTCGCCGCCGGCCGCCACCGCCGCCATCATCACGTTTTCCGTCGCCATGTACGGCAACGTCAGGCCCACATTGCGACGAATCACCTCCGCATTCACCACTAATCCGCCGCTAATGTTGAGGGCCAATCGCAGTACGCCGTCGGCCGTCAGGAACGCTTGCGGCAAGGTGAGCCGGCGGTTGACGCTGTCGTCCAGCGTCCGCTCCAACCACTGCACCGCCGCCGTCTGCGCGGCGCTCACCGCCAAGCCGCCAAGGAACCGCGCCAACCCACACATGCGTTCGCAGCGCATCGGGTTTCGCTTGTACGGCATGGCCGACGACCCGGCCTGCTCCGCCTCAAACGGCTCGTCGATCTCCTGCCGGTGGGCCAACAGACGTAGATCGGTTCCATATTTATGGGCGGTCTGGCCAAGGCCGGAAAGGGCGTCGAGGATTTGCGAATCCACTTTACGGGAGTAAGTCTGTCCGGTAACGGGATAAACGGCCTCGAAGCCCATCTTGCGGGCGACGAGGGCGTCGAGTTGCCGCACTTTGGCATGATCGCCGTGAAAAAGGGCGAGGAAACTGGCCTGGGTGCCGGTCGTGCCCTTGGCGCCGCGGAAACGCAGCGTCTCCAGACGGTGTGTAATCTCGTGAAGGTCGAGGAGGAAATCGTAGCACCATAGGCAGGCGCGTTTGCCGACGGTGGTTAGCTGCGCGGGCTGGAAATGCGTAAAGCCGAGCGTCGCCAGATCGCGCCAGCGCTCCGCGAATCCTGCCAGCGCGTCGATGACGCCGACAAGGCGGTCGCGCAGCAACGTCAACCCCTCGCGCATCAATATCAGATCGGTATTGTCGGTGACGTAGCAACTGGTGGCGCCGAGATGGACCACGTCGCGGGCGCCGGGACAGACTTCGCCGAAGGCGTGGATGTGAGCCATCACGTCATGGCGGAGCCGTCGCTCGTGGAAATCGGCACGTGTGAAGTCCACGTCGTCGAGATGGGCGCGCATCTCTTGGAGTTGGGCCTGCGTGATACGCTGCGTAACGCCGTCGTCAGCGGTGAGACCGAGTTCACACTGCGCCTCGGCCAGCGCGAGCCACAGCCGGCGCCAGGTGGAGAACTTGCGTTGCGGCCCCCACAGTTCGGCCATCTCCCGGCTGGCGTAGCGGGTGACGAGAGGATTGTCGTAGACCTGATGCGAATCCATGTCATTTCCTGCAAGGAGAGAAGCGGGCGGACGCACGACCCGCGCGTCGGGCAGTGTTTACCCAAGGCGCACCGTCGCGCGTCGGAGTCGTTTTTTTATGGGCGGCGCGGCGTTCCGTCGCCGCACGGTTAAGATTTACCGGGTAGAGTCGAAGCAGGATGGACCAGGGCGCATGGCCCAACAAGTCAGGAGGACAACGACAATGACACGCATGAGGTGGATGCTGCTGACCGGGTTGTTGGGTACGGGCCTGTTCCTTGGCGCCGCATCGCCGGCCCACGCGCAACAGGTGGACCCGGCGCTCAATCGCTTCTTTTACTACCCCTACTACTACTTCCCCGCCAATTACGCGCCCAGCCAGGGGCCGCAGTGGCCGGAACCGCCGGGGGCCCCGTACCAACGACCGCCGGCTTATCAGGCTTACCCGCCGTTCAACGAGCCGAACTGGCGCTATGAATACCTCACGCCACAGCGCTACTATCGCGGTTTCCATTTCTGGCTGGACCAGTTTTGAACGCGGCGCTTCGTTCGCCGTTTAGCCGCGACCCGAAGG
>DHJA01000287.1:0-3423 GCA_002404095.1 Planctomycetaceae bacterium UBA4732
CGGCGCGGTTCCAGCCGGCCGGGGCGGTCGCCGACCCGGTGCTGGGCAATGGCGGCCAGCAGAACGCGACACAGAGTTTCCAGGCCCGCCGTGCAGGCGCGTAAACTGTCGGCAAAGGCGTTCAGGGTTTGTAACGCGCCTTTGAAACTCAACTGGCGTGGCAATACCTGGTGTTCCTGAGCCGCCTGAGCCATCACTTTGCGGATCAGGTTGTAGGCCAGCAGATGCGCCCAGATTTCCTTGCGCACCATGGCCGGACTTTGACAGCGCAACACGTCCAACTGCATGAAGGTCTTCAGCGACCGCAGGTCGAGTTCGGCATGCCAGCGTTGGCGGTAGAGTTCGGCGATGCTTTCCTTGGGGTAAGCCCGCGCATCCAGCAGCGTCGTGACCACCAGGATTTCACGGCTGCGGCAGTTTTTGCCCGGCGCCCGGATGCGCAACTCGCGAAGCGTCATGGTAGGGGGCGTCTGCGCGAAGGCGTCCTCGTCGAGCCAGTCGGGGCGTTGCTTGGGCTTGTGCCAGGTCACAACAGGATCGCCGCGGCCCAGGCGGCGGCCGCGGCGGAAGTCGGTGTGCCGCAGGTGGTGCAAACGCATGACCATGTCGGCACCGCGTTGCCGGACCAGGGCCAGGTGGAAATACCCGCAGAAATAGCGGTCGGCAAGCAGCACGTCGCCGTCGTGGAGGTGGTGGTGCAGTTGGCGAAACAGGGCCGTCTCGCCGGTGTGCTTACCCTTGTGCGGCCCCAGGGCGACGTCCAGCACGGCGCCGACCGCCAGGGAAAACAGGGCGACCATGCGAACCTGATGAAAACCCAAGCCGGGCTTCTGGCTGCCCGGTTGTGGGTAGAACGTCTGGTTGGCTGGAGTGTCGGGCATGGACAGGGTAGTGCCATCCACGATCTTGACGTCCCGGCCGCGCCAACTCCAGTGGGGTGGGGCGTTATCCAACAAGTCGCGGCCGGTGCGGCGGGTCAAATCGGCCCAGACATTTTCGGGTAGACGCTGCCGGGCCTTGCTGTAGGCGCGGGTGTCGGCCGAACAAGGGGGCAAGCCCAGGGAAGCGCGATGGGCGATGAGCCGTGCGACCGCTTGCCGCATGGAGTGATCGGGATCGAGCACCTGCGCCAGGAAGGCAGCCACGGTAATCAGGGGCGAAAAGATGCGGTCGCGGAATTGCACCTGGCAGTCGTCCAGAACCCGCTGCAGACCGGCAGCGGAAAGAACGTCGGAGAAAGGCAACCCGCCGGCTTGGGCGAAGCGGCGCAACAAGGACTCGGCTGGCGAGAGTCGCGGCGGAATCGTAGGATGAACCACCAACGGCCTCCTTGCCTGTGTGAGAGTAGTAATGCACCCTCAGCATAGCAAGCGAGGTCGTTTTTCTTGAATAGCAAAGGGGTTAGGGGTTAGGGCTTACAGACAGCTGCGCAAAGAAGTAAACTCGTTGAACAAGAAACGCCTGGTTTTCCCAGGAAAATGGCTCATGAAAGTTTACTTCTTTGCGCAGCGATCAGTAAGTCCCTGCCATTCGGTGCTGAATCCATATTCGCGATTATACTCTTGCGGCCTCACACCGTCTCATCCGGCTTCCGGCGCGCCCGACGGATGGGTTCTTTGACGGCCCCCGTCGCTTCGTGCTGGAACGCCTGAAGCAATGGCTTGCCGTTGTCGTCCACGCCTGTCAGGAGAAGGATGCGCTGTTCCGCCTGACGCAGCCGGCCGTGGCAGTCCTTGATGAGGCCGACGCCGCGTTCGTAGCGACTCAGCGCGTCGTCCAGCCCGAGCCGGCCGTCCTCCAGGTCGCGCACCGTGCGTTCCAGTTCGACGAGGGCGTCCTCGAACGCGAGGCCGTCCGGAAGGGATTCTGTCATGGGTCGTCGCCATTAAAGGGTTGCGGTTTCGTTGCTTTCCGTTGTTTCTTCCACGCGGCTCACGATGAGCCCGTCGCCGACCCGGGTGACCAAACGGTCGCCGGGTCGGACTTGCGTTGTGGAGCGCACCACCGCGCGATTCGCCTCCTTGAGGGTGAGGCTATAACCCCGACTCAGCACCTTCAAGGGACTAAGATTTTCCAGCCGCGCCGCCTCGGCCTCCAGCTTTCGCCGGGCCGTTTCCAAGCGCTGGCGCATCACCCGATTCAGCCGCTCGCCCCAATCGTCGAGCCGGCGTTCCTCTTCGCGGATACGCTCCAACGGCACCGTGAAGCAACGCCGGCTGGCCAAGGAATAGAGCCGGTCGCGAGCGGCTTCCAATTGCATCATCAGCAGGCCGCGCAGCCGGGTTTCCAGCTTCTCCAGCCAATCCATGACGGCCGCGCGATCCGGCGTGACCTTTTCGGCTCCTTCGCTCGGCGTCAGGCCGCGCACGTCGGCCACGAGGTCGGAGATGGTATAATCGTCCTCATGGCCGACCGCGCTGACGATGGGAATGCGCGAGGCGAAGATGGCGCGGGCGACCACCTCCTCATTGAACGCCCACAAATCTTCAAGGCTGCCGCCGCCGCGGCCGACGATCAGCACGTCGATGGCGGCGCCTTCACTGTGGAGACGATTGAGCAGGCGCACGGCGTCGGCGATCTCCTGCGCCGCCCCCTCGCCCTGGACGCGAACGGGACAGACCCAAACGTCGGCGACCGGCCAACGCCGTGACAGGATTTCCAGCATGTCGCGCACGGCCGAGCCAGTGGGGCTGGTGACAAGGACGATGCGCCGCGGGATGCGCGGCAGCTTCTTCTTGCGAGCGGGGTCGAAAAAGCCCTGGGCCGAGAGCTTTTCCTTCAGCTGACGGTAGGCGAGTTCAAGCGGGCCGATGCCCTTGGGCTGCACTTCCTCGATCTGCAATTGATATTCGCCGCGCGGCGCGTAAACGGTGAGCCGGCCGCGCACGATCACGCGCATCCCGTCGGCCAGGTCGAAGCGCATGCGTAGGGCGACGCCGCGGTAGACTACGGCTTTAAGCGGAGCATCTTCATCCTTTAAGGTGAGATAAAGGTGGCCGGAGTTGGGCTTGGCAAGGTTCGACACTTCGCCCTCGACCCAGACGGGCGTGAAACCTTCTTCTAAAACGTTCTTGATTGCGCGCGTCAGTTCGCCGACGGAGAAGACCTTGACGGCGGGCGGCGGAAAGACGGCGCTCATGGAAACAACCCCGGCGACCTGGGCGGCGAAGCAAGGATAGGGTACACCAGTTCACCGGAAAAAGGCAAGAGCGCTTGGCGAAAGGCAGGGCGATGGACGGGTTAGATCCTTGCCATGAGCCTATGGACAAAGGCTTATTATCGTGGCATCATACTCGCAAGGGCGAACACTTAGGGCACCTGAAGTACCTCTGGGCGGATTATACTCCGCATGGCCCGGAGGGTGTGCCTCTCGAAGTAGGCAGGCGTTCTAGCCCCCTCCCCCCTTGCGGGGGAGGGTTGGGG
>DHJA01000287.1:3518-18863 GCA_002404095.1 Planctomycetaceae bacterium UBA4732
ACCGTGCGTCACCAGCTTCGGCTCCCCCCCCCCCCCCCCCGCGGAAGGGGGGGAGGGAGCAGATCGGCGCGCATGCCTAAATCGGGAGGCACACCCTGGCCTGGACTGAGATGTTTCCCAAGCAGCTGGCAAGCCTATAATAACCGGATCGAGGTAACGATCCAACCGGTTTGCCAGGGAGCGCCAGGATGGCATGGTGTCGCGTACAACGGACGGCTGCTGACCAAGGAGGTGGTGATCGCCGAGCGGGAGCCTCAGCCGCAGTCCCACGTCCGCCACAAGATGCTGGTCTTGTGGTTGCTCCCTTGTGGGATTACTCGGGCGAAGGCGACGACCATCGCCAAGTATGACAGGGAGCTTACGCTCGCCGAATGGGATTTAAGGCCCAATTGCCGCGCTACCGCGCTCGCCCGTGCGGATGCGGATGCAGTCATCCAACGGCATGACGAAGATTTTGCCGTCGCCGATTTGGCCCGTCTCCGGCGTCCGTGCGGCGTGGACGATGGATTCGACCGCCGCCTCCACGAACGCCTCGTTGACCGCGATCTCCACTTTCAGCTTCGGCAGCAAGCGCACGTCAAACTCGGAACCGCGATATAACTCGGTAAAGCCGCGTTGTCGGCCGCAGCCGCGCACGTCCGTTACGGTCATCAGGTAAATGTCGTGTTCGTTCAGGGCGGCCTGCACCGCTTCCAATTTTTCCGGCCGAATGATGGCGACGATTAATTTCATAGGAATGTCACAAGGTTAAAGGCGAGCCGGGTGCCGTAAGCGCCCGGAGTTGGTTTTTATTTCTCGACGACGGCTCGCACCACGGCGCCGTCGAGACGGTCGCGGAAGAGCCGTTCCAGGTTCTCACGCATGACCGCCGGGTCACCGCCGCGAAAGCGGAAGCGGCCGTCGCGGATGGTCGTCAGGAACGGATAGACGGCCCGGAACTCCGGCGGCGGGTTCGAGCCAGCCTGACACATCTCCGACCAAGCTTGCATCAATTTATCCGGCGCCGCCGACTCGACGACGACGGTGAATCGCTGCTGACCGTTGGGCGGGTGCGCAGCCGGCCGCGGCTCATGGTGCGCGCCCGTCTCAGGAACCAGGTCCACGGCCGGCCCCAGATCGAAGCCTGCTTCCCCGTGTTGGTTCTGATCCAATCCTTCGTTCTCCGCTTTGGCGCTGAGAGTGAAGCCCCAGAGTACGTCAATTGCCTTCACGAGTACCAACGTCACCAGGAAGGAATAGCCGGCGGCGCACAGGGCCGTCAGAGCTTGTATGGCAATTTGCGCGCCCCGACCATACGCCAGTTGGCCGAGTGGCGTACCGTCTGGAAAGCCGTTGCCGCGGTTGAAGATCCACGCCGAGACGAAGACCCCCGTCAGCAGCGCGCCCAGGAAACCGCCGACGCCGTGGACGCCGAAGGCGTCGAGCGAATCGTCGTACTTGAGCAACGGCTTGAGGCAGACCGCGCCATAGCAGACGACGCCGGCGATCAGGCCAATGCACAGGGCGCCGAGCGGAGACACGAAGCCAGCCGCCGGTGTCACTGCCACAAGCCCAGCCACCAATCCTGACGCCAAGCCCAAGGCGGTCGGCTTACCCCGGTGCAGCCATTCGGCCGCCAACCAGCTTAGCGCCGCCGCGGCCGCCGCCACTTGCGACGCCGCCAGCGCCACGCCCGCCAGGGGACCGCTGCCCAGGGCGCTGCCGCCGTTAAAACCAAACCAGCCGAACCAGAGCAGCCCCGCTCCGGTCAGCGTCAGCACCATGCTATTGGGCTGGATGGCGTGTCCTGGATAGCCGCGCCGCTTGCGCAACACCAGGATGGCCGCCAGGCCCGCGAAGCCGGCCGAGACGTGGACCACCGTGCCGCCGGCGAAGTCGAGGGCGCCCATGCGCCCGAGCCAACCAACAGGCTCATTAGTCGCCGGGTTGTCCACGGTTGCCAACCGCGGCGCGACCGCCCAGACCCAATGAGCAAGCGGGTCGTACACTAGCACCGCCCAAAGGAGAATAAAGAGACAGTATGGGCCAAAGCGGACGCGCTCGGCCAGGGCGCCACTGATGAGGGCGGGCGTGATGATGGCGAACATGCCCTGATACATACAGTGGACGAAAATCGGGATGTTGGTGCCGGGGAAGCAAGCATCCGGTGAAACGCCGTGAAGGCCGAGGTAGTCGGAGTTCCAACCGATGAGGCCGCCGTGCGTGGCGCCGAAGGCGAGGGAATAGCCGAACAGCACCCATTGCACACCGATCAGGCCCAGCGCGATCATGCTGTGCATCATAGTGCCCAGGACGTTCCTGCGACGGACCATGCCGCCGTAAAAGAGAGCCAGCCCAGGGACCATGAGCAGGACAAGGCCGGTCGAGACAAGCATCCAGGCGGTGTCGCCGTGGTCCACGGCGGTCGGCGTTGACGGTTGGGGCGAGGCGGCAGAGACGTCCGCCGCGTGGGCCAGCGGGACGGTCAAAACGAGCGCCGCAAGGGCGCAAGCGATCACGATACGACGATTCAAGAAAGTCCCTCCGGGGAGAGGTCGGGGGGAAAGGCACACATTCCGGCGCCCACGCGGCGTCGCATATGGCTTGCGAGAACTTACGAAAATGTCGGCGGCGCGGCCATTGCTTGGATTCGCCGCCGATAACGCCGCATGACCACACATACACATACGACAAAGCCACCCACGAAACCGCCGGTGTAGGAGGCCAGATGGGCGAAGCCGTCCGCGAGGAATAGCGCATGTTTCGCAGGCGGAATGCGCGCCGCCAACCAGCCGTCAAGAGTAACGACGCCGCCGTTCGCCAGGACGTAGCCGACAACGCCCGCCGTCAAGGCTACAACGCCGCAACACGCCATCATCACGCCGACCGGCCTTAGCAGATCGCGAGCGTCCATTTTAGGCAGCGACCCCACCCGAGCCGCCGCGGCCAACAGCAGCCCGAGAGACAACCCCACCCACCACGTCGCGATCACGCCCCAACCCAATCCCAATAGCGTCGGGTCTTCGGTATGGAAAACGGGCCGATGGCCGATGGTGAAGTATTCGACACAGACGCGGGCGGTGATCTGGTCGTGCAAGATGCCGTAAACAATCGCCGCGGCGACCGCCAGCACTATGATCTTGATCGTTTCCACGCGCGGACCTCCTGGAAGGCGACGACGTTCTCCTCTGACGCCTTACTATAATGCGGGGTGAAGCGGAACCCACTCGCTTGCGCTCGGGGCTAGTAGAAACTTATGAAAAGCGAAATCATCTCCATCGGCAGCGAGATCACCAGCGGCCAGAACCTCGACACCAATAGCCAATGGCTCAGTCGCCGCCTCGCCGAGATCGGCGTCCCCGTCGGCTGGCACACCACCGTCGCCGACGACCTCGACGCCAATATCGACACCTTTCGCATCGCAGCCGGCCGTGCCGCGCTTGTTCTGATCACCGGCGGCCTTGGCCCTACGCAGGACGATTTGACGCGCGAAGCTCTGGCAAAAGCGGCCGGCGTCGAATTGATGTTTCATCAAGAGTTATATGACCAGATCGAAGGCATGTTCAGCCGCCGTAGTCGGACTATGCCGGAGCGGAATCGCGTCCAGGCCATGCTGCCGGCCGGCGCCGCCGCCCTGCCCAACGAATGCGGCACCGCCTCCGGCGTCTGGATGCGTCTCGGCGCCGCCACTATCGGCGCTATGCCCGGTGTGCCCTCTGAAATGTATGTGATGTACGAAAAGCAGGTGCGGCCGCGGCTGCTCGTTCTTGGGATGGGCGCCGGCGTGTTGGTGCAGCGCAAAATCAACGTCTTCGGCGCCGGCGAGTCCGCCGTCGAAGAAAAGCTGCTCGACCTGACGCGGCGCGGCCATGTCCCCGAAGTCGGCATCACCGTCAGCGACGCCACGATTTCACTACGCATCTTGGCCCACGCCGCGACCCTTGCGGAAGCGCAGGCCCAGATTGAACCTGTGGAACTGACCATCCGCGCACGCCTCGGCGAATGGGTATTCGGCGTGGAGGACGAGGATTTACACGACGCAGTCGCCGCCCTGTTGCGCGCCCGGCGCCTGACGCTGGCCACGGCCGAGAGTGTGACGGCCGGGCTGGTTGCCTCGCGTTTGGCGGCCGTGCCGGGCGCGAGCGCCTGGCTGCGCGGCGGTATTATCGCTTATGACAATCGCGTAAAGGTGGACTTGCTCGGCGTGTCGCAGCACCTCATCGACGCGAACGGCGCTGTCAGCGCCGAAGTGGCGGAGGCAATGGCGGTCGGTTGTCGCACACGATTGCGCACCGACTTGGCGGTAAGCACGGTCGGCGTGGCGGGGCCGGGCGACCTGGGGCCGGACAAGCCGGCCGGGACGGTCTTCATCGGTCTAGCCTGGGAAGGCGGGTCGGCGTCCAGCGGCCACAGCTGGTCCGGGGCACGAACCGAGGTGCAGCGGCGAACGGCAAAGCTGGCGTTAAACCGCGTGCGACTGCAACTGCTTCAGTCGTAATGGGATCGCTTTTACTCCGGGGCGACAGCCACGCTCTTTGCCATTAGCACATATTCTTCGTTGTTCTCTTGAGGGTCCGGGATTGGAGCGTCTGGATTTAGAGTGACGAATCCGCACTTGTTATACAGCGAAATAGCCCCCTTATTGGCCGTGTAAACGTCGAGGAAGAGGAGGTTAGAGAAGTCAACCGGAATTTGGGCCAATAACGCGGCTTCCGCAATTAGATGTTCAACGATGCCGCGGCCGTGCCCGCGCTTCTGGAACGCCGGATGCACGGCTAATAGTGGAATGTAGAAGTGATACTTCCCGCCTGTGAATTGTTCGTATTCCTGGCAAACGTCCAGCGCGGCGAACCCAACAGTGTCGCCTGCCAGGTTACGGTAAATCCAAACCAGACCAGAACTGTATTTAACGCGATGCGGAATGTCGTTCTGGAGGAGGCGTAAGACCTGCCCCTCGTAGAAGGGCAGTGCGGCGAATGGCCATGCCAGAAGAGCCTGGTATTCAGGCTGGCTGGGGTCAGTTCGCACCGCGTTGACGGGAATCGACTGTGGAGCAACCATGCGGCTCTCGAAACAGGAAAGGGAAGCGTCTCGGCCTTCCCCATTATGCGCGAGCGCGCGGGACGGGCGCCGGGGTTGCTCTCGAAAAAGGATAGGCGAGGGTCTCGGCCCTCCTCAACCCGATCCAATCACTTCTCCCGCTGTCGTGGGAAAAGAGCGCGCTGCTCCGGATCGTTCGGGCGCCAATCGGCGGGCAACGCTGACAGTTTTCCGATGCGTTCCATGACTTGCTGTTCCGCCGCGTGCGACAGCCTCACCCGCGGCGCCGGACTCACGGACAGTCGAGGACTCACCCAATTCTCAAGCAGGTAGCCCAAGTCCGCGAGGTGACAATGGAGTGGATTCAGCCCTGGCAGCACATAACACATGCCGTCCATTGCCCGGCCCTGCGCCGCCAACCGCTTGGAACGATGTAACAGACGCCGGGCTTCTTCTTTCAAAAGGTCTTCCACTGCTTGATCGAATGCCGTTTGCCCTGTGAAGATCGCCCTCGCCCAGTGGTTGACGTAGGCCCGCAACTCGCCGCAAAGCTGCACGTAGTGGTCAATAGTCGCACTCAAATTGCTGCAGAACATCCCTTCGCCGTTGTCGCACTGGCGAAGTCGCTCGTTCAAATCGTCGGTGAAGCGACGCACGGCCAATAAATCGAGGGTAGCCGGCATCTATCTCCCTTCCTCTTCTTTTGCGAAATTGCGGGAATGTGAAGTATACCACCACCGTCTGAGGTAAGGATACCGGAAATGGCGAAAATTTACCAGAACGCTGACGACTTCTCGCATTTTTAGCGTCAATCCATTATCCTGATCCCACGCCCCGTTGCTACGGAGATTCCCCCATGCGCCGCGCCGCCTTCCTCCTCGTCGCTCTCATTCCGATAATCCCCCTCGCACTGACCGCCGGCAATGAGACGCCGGCCGACGCCGACCACCTCGTCGCCTATTTGGACGCCCGCATCCTGACCGCCGACGGGCCGCCCATCGACCACGGCGTCCTCATCGTCCAGCAAGGCAAGATCATCAATGTCGGCCCTATGGACCGTACGCCCTTGCCCACCTTTGCCGAGCAGGTGAATATGAGCGGCAAGACGATCATCCCCGGTTTGGTCGATACGCACTCACATATCGGCGTTTTCTCGCGGCCGGGCGTGGCCGCCAACGGCGACGGCAACGAAGGCAGCGGAGCTGTCCAGTCCGGCGTTCGCGCCCTCGACTCGGTTTACCCCGACGACCCCGGCATTCGCATGGCCGTCGCCGGCGGCGTCACCACCGCCAACATCATGCCCGGCTCCGCCAACGTCATCGGCGGCCAGACCGTCTACGTCAAGCTCCGCGGCCGCACCGTTGAGGAAATGCAGATTCAATCCGCCACGGTGTTAGGCGGATTGAAGATGGCTAATGGGGAAAATCCGAAGCGCTTCAACTTCGAGCAGCGCAAGGCGCCGCCCGGCACGCGCATGAAGATCGCCGCCATGCAACGCGAGCAGTTCGTCAAGGCGCGCGAATATCAGCAGAAATGGACCGACTATCGCGCCGCCCGCAACGCCGGCAAGGACGTACTCGCGCCCGACGTTGATCCCGCCCTGGAGCCGCTCGTCGAAGTGCTGGAACGCAAGCGCACCGTCCACTTTCACAGCCATCGGGCCGACGATCTCATGTCGGCCGTGCGGCTGGCAGAGGAGTTCCATTTCGAGCTGGTGTTGCAGCACGCCACCGAAGGCTACCGCATCGCCGACGAGCTGGCTCGCCGCAAAATCCCCGTGTCGCTGACGCTGATCGACAGCCCCGGCGGCAAGGCGGAGACGGCCGGCCTGTTGGAAGAAAACGCCGCCATTCTCAACAAGGCCGGCGTCAAAGTGGCCATCAACACCGACGATTACATCACCGAATCGCGCTTTCTCCTGCGCACCGGGGCCATCGCCGTGCGCGGCGGCATGTCGGAGGATTCCGCTCTCAAAGCTCTCACGTTGCGCGGCGCCGAGATGCTGCACCTCGACGACCGCGTCGGTTCGCTGACCAAGGGCAAGGACGCCGATTTCGTCGTGCTTTCGGGATCGCCGTTCAGCGTCTATTCGGTGGTATTACAGACCTTTATTGATGGAAAATGTCTATTTGACCGCTCGAAACGAGACAATTGGGTCTATCAAGCCGGCGGTTTCGCGCTGGCCGACCGCGACCGCCTGCCGGCGACGCCGGACTTGGTGAAGCCGCCGCCGGTGATTGTGGGGCCGGCAAGCAATTTCAAAACCCCGCCTTTCACGGGCGGCCCAACGCGCTACGCCGTCCGCGCCAGCCGCATTCGCACGGTCGGCAAAGGCGACATTTTGGATGGGGTAATAATTGTTGAGAACGGCAAGATTACGGCGGTCGGGCCGAGCGACAAGATCGACGTGCCGGCCGACATTCCCATACTAATCGCATCGGAGGTCACGCCCGGCCTCGTGGACGCCGACTCGACCGTCGGCCTGTCCGGCGCCTTCAATCTGCCGGCCGATCAGGACCAAGACGAGCAAAGCGATCCCAATCAGGCGGATTTGCGCGTACTCGACGGCTTCAATCCGAACGAACCGCTCCTGGAAGTCCTGCGCCAGAACGGCGTCACCACCATCCACGCCTCCCCCGGCCGCGTCAACGTAATCGCCGGCCAGACGGGCGTGTTCCACACCTCCGGCCTGACCGCCGAGGCCATGACGCTGCGTTTCCCGGCCGGCCTCCTCGTCAACCTCGGCGAAGTCCCCAAACAAACCTACCCGCACAAGCAGCCGACCACGCGCATGGGCACGGCCGCGCTGCTGCGCACGGCGTTCACGCAGGCGAAGAACCGCGCCGTGAAGCGCAACGCCGCTCATGCCGACGATAAGCCGACGCCGGCCGACGCCAAGCTGGATGCGCTGGGCCTGGCGCTGGACCACAAGATTCCGGTGATCTTCGCGGCCCACCGTGCCGACGACTTGCAGACGGCCCTGCGGTTGGCGAAGGAGTTCGACCTACGGGCGCGGCTGGACCTGGCCACGGAAGGTTATCTCATGGCAGACGCTATTGCAGAATCAAAGGTCTCTGTTGTGGTACATCCGACGATGCAGCGGGCCGGGTCGAGCATGGAGACATTGAACAGCCAGCTCTGCAACGCGGCCGTGCTGGCGGACCACAAAATCCCGTTAGCGATCGGCACCGGCTTCGAGGGGTACGTCCCCAAGACGCGGGTGCTGCGTTACGAGGCGGCGATGGCGATGGTCAACGGTCTCGGCCGCGAGCGGGCGTTGGCGGCGGTGACGCTGGACGCGGCGCGCATCCTCGGCGTGGACGACCGCGTAGGCAGCATCGAACCGGGCAAGGCTGCCGACCTGGTGCTATACGACGGCGACCCGTTCGAGCATACGTCGCATGTGATCTACACGATCCAGGACGGGCGCGTGGTATGGGACCGCGAGGAGTATTTGAAATTGCCGTTCGCCCGGCGGGCGCTGCCGCTGACGACGGGCGGCGGCGTGGGGTGTTGCATGGGGCAGTGGTGAGGGGCGGTGATGCTCGCAAGGATCATTTTAAATCGGAACATCCTAAAACAAAAAACGGACGCCGGTTAATGAGCCATGTTACCACGGTCAGACGACTTTCGCCCAGACATTATTATTTCAAATCCTAATTCTTCAAAGGCGATAACTCCAGAATGAGGTTCAATCAGGCCATTTCATATACAAAAGTACATTTCAGAGGTGTTCGCATGCGAAGTTCGCTTTTCACCCTTGGCGCACTCATTTCTCTCTGATAGACTCTTTCTAAAGAAGAAGCCCCGACTGGGCTTGGGGAAGCATGCAGTCGGAGCCTCTGAGGTCGGCCGCGATTTCCGCGAGCGGCGTCCCACTCGTGCAGATATCGCAGGCCGTCTGTTATTCCCGAGGTGGGTGACAGAGCGGTCGATTGCACCCGATTCGTGTTCGAGTCCACGGAGCTAAGTGACTGTCCCATAAGCCCCCCCCCCCGCCATCCGACTGGGAGTGAAGTTGATACTAACCCGAAGCGCAAGCGAGGTTTTCGACCGCATCCTCGCTTGCGCTTCGGGTTAGTATGGCGGCGACTCCCACCTTCAAGGCAGGGAAGAGACTTATGGGACAGACGCTAATACCTCCGTACGTCGCGGGTTCAAATCCCGTCCCACCTCTCCGTTTAGGAGCCGGTCCAGGATGCGTTTCCGCGTCGTAAGGGGCCGAACTGCGCCCCACCACGGGAATATAAGTGTAGCAGCTAGACCGGCCAGGGTCAACGTGGGTAGACGGAGGTTTGTTTTATGCCCGAAGGCAGCTTAAGAAGGCGTCTGGATCAAGCCATGGTGGGCTTCCAGCTGGAATTGGACGAACTGGAAGCTCGCAGGCGGGAAGTAGAGGATAAGCTAGAAAAGTTGAAAAGCTTGGCATCGATTGTAGACGATTTTCCGCCCGACCTACAGGCGCTATTAGAGGGCGGCGAGGAAGATCTGGCAAACGCAGTCACGGGCACTGAAGAGCAACAAACCCACTTTCAGCGGATCCTTCGCTTCTTTACCGAGTCCGGCAATGATTATCGCACCATCGCGGACCTTGAAGAGGAGACAGGGATTCCGCGGTCTTCTATTTCCGCAGTGCTTTATCGGACGCACCCGAAATCATTCCTAGCCACGGGTGGAGCGCCTGGCAAAGCGAAGTTGTGGCGACTGTTCACCGAAGAAGACCTTGCCGAAGCTACTAAGCGCCGAGAAGAAGATGATATACCTTTTTGACCTATAAGGCGGAAAAATGCACTTTCGCATCTATGTCGACGAGGCCGGCACACATAGCGCCGAATGGCTGGTGATCGGGATGCTATTCGTGCCAAACCACGGCCCCCTTCACGCCGCACTCTGCGACGTGAAGGAGCGGCGTGCTTACTTCAACGAGTCCCCTAAGCACTCCGCACGGTACAAAGAAACCCACCTTCAGCAGTTCCGTTCCCCCCGCGACGTGGCGGTCGGCAAAGACTGGATCGACCTCTTCATCCAGCACAACTGCTATTACCGCTGCATTGTCGTTGACTGGTCTATTTGGGATGGAAAATACTTCGGTGATGCGTTTGAGGCCGAGGCGCTGAAGAAGCGAAGAGCTTACAAAAAGTGGGCCGAAATGCTTCTCCACCCGGAACTGAAAGAACCGTTCGGAGGAAGAGAAATTTACCACGCCAAACTCTATCTTGATCGCCTGCTTATTATGTACGGTTACGACATTTTAGACTACCTCCGTCTTCGGTTCACCGAGAACTACAGGGGAGAGTCACCCTACATCGACAGTTTTCATCACACCGACTCACGACATGACGCAAACCAGTGTCTCCAGCTATGCGACCTGCTGACCGGATGTCTCTATCAGGCATTAGTCCCCTCAACCAAAGCGGCCAAAATAGAGACCCGAAATCACCTGGCGACCGCACTTCAACCGCTTGGTGTAAAAGGTTTGGAACCCGCCTTCTGGAGAGGTTTCGCCCCAAATTCCTTGACCAAGCACTTTCCGAAGCTCAGCGCATGGTTCTGGCGACCGACAGAAAGGGGAAAAGAGAAGAAAAAGGGAAGGCGATAAAAGGCGCGAAACCTGGATGGGCTGGCTTTCAAACGGCGATCAGGAAAAACCTGAACCCTACGGCCAACGCTCCAGGTCTCACGCTTGTATCTTATCGGCGCGCCCAGAGCAGTCAAGTTTAATTTAACCGCTTGAAACGCAGATTCGGACGAAAACGCAAAAGCCAGAAGGTCTTACGGAATGGCCCTTCTAATAAGACGCGGGGAACGCTACGGAGGTTCGCCCGCCTTAGAATTTCCCAGCCTATGAGCCTTTCCCCTTGGCCGGTTGTCGCCTTTTCGTAACAGATCCCAATACGGGTCTTGTACTTAGGACAAACACGCGGTTCCTCTTCTCAGCGCGACAGCCACTCGTTTCTACAGCGCTCACACCCAAAGCCCCAGATCTGCGAAAGTACTACGGCGTCGCATAGCGATGGGCTTCGACTAATTCCTGTACGGTTTGGCGCAATAGCGGCGCCCCGCCGAAGGTCATGCCCAGCGCCCGCAATTTGCCCGTGTCGATCTGGTTCTTCGGGCCGCGGTTGAGGTCGGTGATGCTGCTGGCGCTGCCGCTCAGTTCCTTGGCGATGCCAGCCACTTCCTGTTCGGCAATGTAGCCGTCGGTGCAGTTGTACGCCTGACCGGCGACGACCTTCACGTCGGCGTTCAGCAGCAGATCGACGGCGCGGGCCACATCGGCGGCGTGGACCTCCTTGCCGCCCTGCGCCGTGGCGATCGGCTCGCCGTTCATCACCTGACCAACGAGGTCGTACCACTTGCTGTCTTCCGGCGGATGCGCCAGCCCATAGATGCCGGTCGGCCGTAGGGCGCAGATCGGCCAACCTTCGCCCAAGCCGTAGCTATGGACGAACGCCTCCAATGCCGCTTTGTGCGCTCCGTAATGGCTTTTTGGCAAGAGCGGATGCGTTTCGTCGAGCGGGCGGTCGTTGAGGATTATGTCGTGGACGGCGCAGGTGGAAATAAAGACGCAGCGCGTCACGCCGGCTTCGACCGCCTCTTGGAAGAGTTGGAGCGACCCCATGAGATTGGCCTGGAGGAAGGCCGGCAGATCGGTCTTGGCGCTGCCTATGAAGCCGGCCCCGTCCGGCCGCAATAGGGCGGCGTGAACGAGCGCGTCAACGCCTTGTACCAGTTCGTGGGCGGCTAAGGCATCGCCGAGTTGGCCCGTCAGCCATTCGATGGAGTCGGCCGCCGCCCCGAAGCCGCTGCGGTCGCTGCCGTGACGATGCCAGCAACGAAGACGATGGCCGGCTTCGGTCAGGCGGGCGACGATGTAACGCCCCAGGAACCCCGTCGCGCCTGTCACAGCGATTCGCATCTCAATCTCTCTTTCGTTTCGCCGCTGTTACGCCCCCGACCGCAGCAGGTTTCGCAATTCCCCCGCGACGGCGTCCAGCGACAATCGCCGCTGTTGCAGCGTGTCGCGGTCGCGGATCGTCACCGTCTGGTCCTGCAACGTCTGGCCGTCGATGGTCAAACAGTACGGCGTGCCAGCCTCGTCCTGACGCCGATAACGACGGCCGACCGCTCCCTTGTCGTCGTAGAAGACGTTGAGGTCGCGCTTGAGTTCACGGTACAGGTTGTGTGCGATTTCCGGCATGCCTTCCTTGTTCACCAGCGGAAGAATGGCGGCCTTGATTGGCGCCAGCCGCGGGTGGAAGCGCATGACCGTTCGCACTTCACCTTCGACCTCGTCTTCGTGGTAGGCCTCGCAGAGAACGGCCAAGGTGAACCGATCCGCCCCCGCTGACGGCTCGATGACGTGCGGTAGGAAACGATACTTCGCCTTCTCTTCCTGCTCGCGCTTTTTGTCCCCTGCGAAGGCCGACCTATCGGCCTTGCCCCAGGCGTCCTCCTCGAAGTAGGTTAGGTCCTTGCCGCTGTGTTTGGCGTGCTGCGTCAAGTCGTAAGCGCCGCGGTGGGCTACCCCTTCCAGTTCCTGCGGCTCCTCGGCAAATGGGAACAGGTATTCGATGTCGGTCGTCCCAATGGAATAGTGAGCCAGTTCGTCCTTACCCTGCTCGCGCGGCCGGAGCTTCTCGGACTTGATGCCAAGTTTCGTGTACCAGTTAATACGCACGTCGCGCCAGTACTGGTACCACTTCATGGACTCATTCGGATGGCAGAAGAACTCGATCTCCATTTGCTCGAATTCGCGGCTCCGGAAGGTGTAGTTCCGCGGATTGATCTCGTTCCGGAACGCCTTGCCCACTTGAGCGATCCCGAAAGGCAACTTGAGCCGGCTGCTGTCGAGGACGTTCTTGAAGTTGACGAAGATGCCCTGGGCGGTTTCGGGGCGGAGATAGACCTTGGACGCCTCGTCCTGTACAGCGCCGGCGTGGCTTTCAAACATCAGATTGAACTGCCTTGGTTCGGTCAGTGTGCCTGGCGTCTCGGTGTCGGGCCCGACAATGAACGCGAGCCGTCCTTCAAATTCGCCGCTTGTGAACGGCAAGATCGGTGGGTTTTCGACAACATTCAAGTGTGCTTTCTTCGCACACTGCTTCGCCTTCTTGATTGCATTCCGATACGAATCCTCATCTCCAGTAGCAAAGGCAAAATGGATCTCGGCCTGAGTGTTGTCCTCGCCTTCCTCGACATCCCAGGCATAGATCACGGCCAGGTGATCCGGTCGATAGCGCTTCTTGGTCTCCTTGCACTCGACCATCGGATCTTTGAACCCCCCGACGTGCCCGCTCGCCTCCCACACCTTCGGATTCATGATGATGGAGCAGTCGAGGCCGACCATATGGATCTCTTGCCCATCCGGCCCCGGCGGCGGGTTGCGAACCATGTCCTGCCACCACGCATCCTTGACGTTGCGCTTCAGTTCGACGCCGAGCGGCCCGTAGTCCCAGAAACCACCGATGCCGCCGTAGATTTCGCTCGATTGAAAGATGAACCCACGCCGCTTACACAGCGAAACCAGCTTTTCCATTTCCATTGCGACTTCTCCCCGCGCTCCCCTTCGGGTCGCGGCTAAACGAACTCTTTCTTCACTTGTGCCAATGACTTTTCACGATGCCAACCGCAGCCACTTCGACGCGCATCGGGTCGCGGCGCAGCTCCGGGACGAGCGTGAATCGATCCACACTCGCCGCCGCGACGATGTCCTCTTGATAGCCGAGTTTCCGAAGGCGCACGCCGCCCGCGCTGACGGCGAGGGCGCCTTCCAGGACGCGGCCATGATGCTCAAAGGCGTCCCACGCCAATCGCGCGCCGTCGTTCAGCCGCGCCGGGCCGAGGTCGCTCAGAAATTCCACCAACGCCCCCGCCAATAAGGCGTCCTCCAGCGCGACGGCGCCCTCGTCGCCGGCGCACACGATATGGATGGGACGAGTTTCGCGCCGTAGTTGTTCGCAGACGGCGCTATAGTTGACGAACGCGGCGACAAGGACGCGGTCAGCCACGGCGGCGTGCAATAGGGCGCGGGAGCCGTTGCTCGTGGTAAGCACCAACACGGCGCCACGACAACGCGCCGCCGTATATTCTCGGGGCGAATTGCCCACATCGAAGCCGGGCAGCGGCTTGCCGCCGCGTTCGCCGCCGAGTAGAACGCGGCCCGCCCGCAGGGAGTCGGCCAACTCCCGCGCCTCTGCGACCTCCGCGCACGGCCGTACCGCTTGGCATCCCGCGGCGAGAGCGTGAAGTATGGTGGTGGTGGCGCGCAGCACGTCGATGACCACTGCGACGCCTCCCGCCAGCTGATGAGGCGGGGCGAGCTGCGGCGTGAGGTGGACATGGACGTCCCGTCCCTCGGCCATTCGTGCTCCTTCCACGCGGCAGAACCGACGCCTCGATCTTACGCACGCGGTTCGATTGCGGACAGACGATTTGGTCGATGACTTTCCGCGACGGTGCGGCGCGGGCGGAATGCGAAGAAAGTCCCTTGAAGGCTGGTAAGCGGCTTGCTATAAAAAAGCCAGTCGAGCCGTCAGGCGGACGCGCTGGCATTGGGGACGTAGCTCAACTGGTTAGAGTACCGGACTGTCGATCCGGAAGTTGCGGGTTCGAGTCCCGTCGTCCTCGCTAATGCGAATTGATGCGGGCCGGTGCTGAGAAGCGCCGGCCCCTTGTGTTTCAAGGGGTTGCGTCAATTCGTCTTTTCCCCCGCCGATAGTGCTAAAAGTGTACTTTAGTGCAGATTGATGCCGTCCCGCGCCCCCTGTCACTACGCCCGGCACTACGCACGGCACTACAGCATAAGACGGACAAGCTCTGTCTTCTTTCGCCCCTTCGGTGCCGGTAGAGCGAAGGGGGATTTCCCCCACGTCCACCCCGGTCGTCGGCACGAGGTTCGGCAGCTTGTTCACGGCCTCGGACAAATCGTACAGCCGGCGGTGCGAGTAGCGGGCGGTGAGTTCGGGTTTCGAGTGGCCGGCGAGTTCCTGTAGCGTTCGCAGGTCGATTCCCGACCGGCCCCCCAGCGTCAAGTACGAATGCCGAAGGGAATGGAAGTCGGCGTATTCCGGCCCGTCCGATCCTTCGACGGCGTAGGGGATGCCGGCCGCGTCCAGGTCGATGCGGAGCATTTCCGCGCCCCGGTGGTCCCGCGCCCACGTCCCGCCCCAGACCGGAGCGTCCGACGGCGCTCTCCCGTCCAGGTATTCGCGGAGGGCGGCGGCCACGGCGTTGATGCCGTGGAGAACGTGCTAGACGAGACGAGCTGCCGCGAGTGAGGGCCGCAAGACTTCAATTCGGCCACGGCGGTGAAGCCGTGGAGAC
>DHJA01000287.1:18931-19603 GCA_002404095.1 Planctomycetaceae bacterium UBA4732
CGGCGGTGAAGCCGTGGAGACGCGACCTTGGGAGGCGCGGCCGTCGTCTGCATCGGGACTTCAATTCGGCCACGGCGGTGAAGCCGTGGAGACTCGAACAAGCTGCCGTCGAGCTGGACAAGGGCAAACCACTTCAATTCGGCCACGGCGGTGAAGCCGTGGAGACGAACGCGGACTGCTGGAATGGATGCGTGCGTTAGCAACTTCAATTCGGCCACGGCGGTGAAGCCGTGGAGACAACGCTCGCATGGTCTGCGGGCTGTACAATACCTGAGCTTCAATTCGGCCACGGCGGTGAAGCCGTGGAGACTGACGTTGTACCTCGCCGCCACGGCTGGGTCGATCCGCTTCAATTCGGCCACGGCGGTGAAGCCGTGGAGACGGGTTTTGGTTCCTTCCCACAACCAACAGCCTTCTTGCTTCAATTCGGCCACGGCGGTGAAGCCGTGGAGACGCGACGTTCGCGGCCTTGGCCGGCGCTGGCCTGACTCGCTTCAATTCGGCCACGGCGGTGAAGCCGTGGAGACCACTTGGGCCCGCAAGGCAAGCTACGCGTTACCTCCGGCTTCAATTCGGCCACGGCGGTGAAGCCGTGGAGACCTTTTTGATCGTCGGCTTATCATCCGAGTTTAGCTTGCTTCAATTCGGCCACGGCGGTGAAGCCGTGGAGAC
>DHJA01000232.1:0-4907 GCA_002404095.1 Planctomycetaceae bacterium UBA4732
TGGGTAAAAAGGGTTACAGTCGAAGTAGACAAAGCCCTTACGCTCCATTTCCCATGCGTCGCGATCCGTGAATCCCTCGGGAAACACGAGCCGGGGCGCCTTGCAGGTAGGTTCCATTAGACGGACTCTCTCTCCGCTCCTAGATGCACCTGGCGTTTTCGTGCAATCAAGACCCGTATTGTGCGCCAAAAGAGCGAACTCAGTCCTACAGTGGCAACACCCGGACGCGAGATTTCTTCACTTCAACTACGACCAAGGCTCCTGCCGCCAGGACGGCGTCATATTGACGCAGGGCGGCGATTACCACCGGCCCAATGTTTTCGGGCAGCACATTTTGGCCGCTGGCTTGCAGTACGCTCGGTCCGGTCGCATGGGTCAGGGCCAGCATCGTGCCGAAATCCAAGTCGTGGGTAAAGACGACATGGCCGTTGGCCCGTGCCCACGCCATGATCGTCGCATCGTCGGCGCGTGGGTCGCCGACGGTGGACCAGTGGACCGCAGACCATCCGTGCCTAGCGAGTTCCGTAACCCACTCCACGGACAAATTCATGTCAACAACCAGCTGTACACTCATGCGATAACCAACGGTTCTTCGCGCTCTTCGAGCCGCCAAGCGGCGTAAGCCAACACCGCATTAATGTCCTCAGGCTCAAGGTAAGGGTACGCCTGCAGAATCCGCTCGCGCGACTTGCCACAGGCGAGCAACCCCAGGACGGCGCCGACCGTAACTCGGAGGCCACGGATGCAAGGCTTGCCGCCCATGACGGCGGGATCATGGGTAATTCGCTCAATTTGCATAGGGCGTTTCCTCTTTTCTTCGATTGGCGGCCTGCCTGCCGCACCACATTGTTCGGCCTGGTTTTGACTCCGACCTCTTTGATTTTCGATTTTCCTTGTCGCCTATTTCGTTTTGGCGAAACTCACAAAAAAGTCCCTGATCTCCTGATCATTCTTGGCAAGCTCCTTGAGATCCTCGCCCTTAAGTTTTAAGGTGTTCCGCTCCAATTGGCGAACCTGAGTCTGGCCACTTATTGTGGATACCAGAAATAGAGCACCCTGAGCGAGGTCGAACGTCTTGTCATTTATGGTGACGGTTCCTGCGCGTCCGTCTTTCGTCGCGCATCGGCAATCAATGTGTCGGCCATCAGATCCTTGATGGCGCCCTTCAAAGACAAATCCTTCCCCCTTCGTAGTAACAGGAGGAAGCATGGCGCTGCTGCCGCCGGACACATCGGTCCAGACAACGAAGGCCATTCGGCCGTCACTCCAGAGGCCGCAAGTGATTGATGCTTGATCAATGCCGGGTATCTGATCATTCCCTGGAGTCCATTCAGTCCAGGATGGGTTACCGATCCCGGAGGCACGGCCCCTGGGGTCTGGCGAGAACAGCCAAGCGGATAGTTCGGCCCGATAGAACCACCCGACAATCAGAGCGACGGCTAAGAGGATACCCAGCCCCAGTGCTATCCGCGACGGCCACCGCTTCCGCTCTTGCAAAGGACGGCTGGCAGAGTTTTCAGCCGCATCCGGGTCGCTATTCATGTGGTTCATGTGGATTCCTCTGGTCCGAGAGATAAGCGGATTCAAATTACTGCCAGCTAACTTGTTATTAGATTGCACACAATCCCGACGCAACGAACGCCCGACGCAACCGATCTCAGACGCGCCGTGTCCTGCGACCCATTTCACTCCCACGAATCTTGCCCGTCAAGCAGAAAACCGGAAAGCGACCCGTATTATGGGACAGAGATAGGAAATTGCAGAATAGTCCTCGCGCCCACGTCCTTACTTCGCCGCCAGCTCCAGCACGCGCCCCGGCAGCATCCCGTTGAACCCGCCGTTGTCGATCTGTCGTGAATACTCGCAGATATACACCTTACCCTTGCCGGATAGGTGCAAATCGACCGGCCGGGCGATGGGGAACAGCACCGCCTTCATCCGGGCCGTCTCCACGCCGTCCTTGTCCTTGTCGATGACGACGTGCAGCACGTCGAAGCCGACGCGCGGCTTGTCGAGCAGGTTGCCGAAGCGGGCCACAAAGTAACCGCCGCGGTATGCCGCCGGGAAGTCGTCGCGGAGATAGACGATGCCTGATGGCGATGAATGCGGGTTGAAAGTATAAAGCGGTCGTTGCGGCGAACCGCCGGCGTCGGGGCCGAGGTTGGCGATGGGCGGCGTGAACGTCAGGCCGGCCGGCGGCGTCGGCGTGTAGACATACGGCGGCTTGACCCAGTCGGAGAAGCGGTAGGGAAAGCCGTAATGCTTGCCCTTTTCGATGTGGTTCAGTTCTTCCGGCGGGTCGGCGTCGGGGCCGTTGTCGGTGGCGTACATGGCGCCCTTGTCGTTCCAGCAGAAGCCGTAGGCGTTGCGCAGACCGCGGGCGTAAATCTCAATCTCCGGCTTGTCCGCGTCCGGGTCGAGCCGCCAGATGCAGGAGGTGAGACGGTCCTCGCCCTCCTTGGAGTAACGCGGATCGTTGCCCGTCTCGTCGCCGTCGGTGCGCGAGCCGCTGTTGACGTAGAGCATCCCGTCGGGGCCGAAGGCGATGTGGCCGACGCCGTGGTTGAACGGGCCGATGCCCCACGGATACGATGTTTTCAACCACGGCTTCGGCGCGGCCGGGTCGCCGTCGGCCGTCGTCTCGGTAGTGCGATAAATGACCACTTGATTGGTGATAATTTTCGGCCGTTCGTCGCGCTGATTGGCTACGAGATAAAGACGACCTTTTTTGTCCAGCGTCATGCCGACCAACATGCGATCCGAAATGTTTGGATCGAGGTACTTGTCGGCGAAGAGGATTTGTTTGAGGGCGCCCGTTACCGGTTCGAGGCGCCATACGTCGCCGTTGACGCCGAGGACGTAAAGGACGCGGCCCGTGCCGTCGCTGGCGAGGCGCGAAGGAAAAGCTGGCAGGCGTGCGACCTCGCGGAGGGTGAAGCCGTCGGGCGGCTTGGACAGCGGCGCGAAATTGGAAGCGTCAAGGAGCGCTTGCAAGTTGGCGAACTGGGCGTCGCATTCCACATCACGGCCGTCGGGTTTGGGCAGCCGGCCGACGAGCCAACGGCTGGCGTCCGCTTCCTCGACGTAGATCGTGGAACCGATGGCGAACAGCGATTTGGCCTTGATGGGTTTGCGTTCGCGCTGTCGCTGCGGGCCGAGTATCCATTCGATTACGTCATGGTTTTTGGGTTCCATGCGCTTCGCCGGCAACGGCGGCGCGACGGCCTGGATGCGCTCCAAGGCGTCAGGCTTATCGCCAGGCGGATCGGCGATCAAGAAGGCGGCGGCGATGAGAAGACATAGGAGCGGCGCGAGACGCCAGGACATGGTGAGGACTCCGCATCGTGGTATGGTAGTGCCAACAGACGAATCACGAAAGCACGAAAGACGAAAACACGAAAAAAGGCCAGAGAGAGTTGTATTCCTTCTCTGCTTCCGTTTCGAGTTTTCGTCTTTCGTGCTTTCGCGATTCGTCTTTTATTTTACGGATGTTGCGGCGAGATAATCAGCCCCGGCGACGGCGTCGGCGGATCCTTCAACCCGCTGCCCGGCCTCACCAGTCCGCCCAGGCCGATCGATTCGGGATGGCGCGCCAATTTGTCCGTGAAGATTTCCACGTCCTTCAAAATCAGGCTAATCAGCGGCGCCGCCTTGGCCGCCTGACAGGCCACCGCGTCCAGGTTGTTGTAAAGCGATGGGTCGGTCAGCAGCTTGTTGAATGTCCCGTCGCTCTGACCGACGGCCTGCACCAGCTGGTTCAAGTCCGTCAGCGTGCGGTTGAGCTTGGCCAGGCTTTCGTCCAGGTTGCGGGCCGTCGTATCGCCGCGGTCGGCGTATGGCTTGGTGATCTTTTGCAGGTTCTGCGACAGGTCGTCCACGCGCGTCATTGTGGCGTTGAAGCGCTGCAGCGAGTTACCACTCTCTTTCAGAAACTCGTCCGTATTGCGTGAAATGCTTGGGAACGACTCGCTGGCCTTGCTTGTGTTTCGGAGCATGATTGTCGCGTTGCGCACGTTTTCCTCGCTCAATAGCGCCGTGGCGCGGCCCATGGCTTCGTTGAACCGATCAATCGCCTGCGTGATTTTCTCCTGATTTTGTTGAATCAGCACGTCGGTGCGTTCGCCGACTTTTTGCCAGGCTCGTGCGGTCGCCGCCAGGTCGTCGGCGTCGCTTCGCAGCGACGGCATGGCGTCGTTGGCCGATTGCGCCAGCTTGTCCATCGACTTCGCCAGCTTATCCACGTCGTCGTTGGTGCGGCGCAGGTCCGGCACGGAGTTGTTGAGCGAGCGGCCAAGGTCGCGGTATTCGCGGAACGTATCTTCCACCAAGGGCGTCATCTTTTCGATGCGCTGGATGGACTTACGGATGTCGTTGAGCGTGTCCTGCGTAGTCGGCACCACCTCAGAGGCCCGGCTAATAAGGGAGTTGACGTTGCCGGCGCGGACGCCGTTGAGGACCACGTCCGTGGGCACAGGCGAACGGTCGGGCGCCTTGCCTTCCGGCGGCGGCAGCGTCACGAGGTCGATGCCCACGTCGTTGCCGAGCAGATTGGCCACCAGCGTCACCTGTTCGTCGTTGCGGATGAGGTGCGGCTTGTCCAGCACGAGATGGACGCGCACCTCGCTGGTCAGATCGTCGAGTGCGATGTCGCCGACCGTCCCGACCGGCACGCCGGAACGCCGCACCGGAGCGCCGACGGCGAGGCCGCTCACGTCGTCGGTGAAGCGCGCGGTGTAGACGGTCGTGGCCTTGAACAGCCGCGGCAGGCTGTTGAACAGCACAATCAGCGTAGCCAGCAGCACCAGCGATAGGGCCACGAATACGCCGATTCCGATACGCATCCATCGCTGGTTCATGGGACTATTCTCTCAACCGAAACGAACAGGTTTAGCCGCGACCCGAAGGGG
>DHJA01000232.1:5052-7277 GCA_002404095.1 Planctomycetaceae bacterium UBA4732
CGGGTCGCGGCTAAACGGCTTCACACGCCGCCTAACTCGCCGCTTGAGCCATTTCCTGCAACCGATCCCGCGCCTCGCCCTCGACGAATTGACGTACGCGCTCGTCGGCGCACTGCCGAAGCTCGTCCGGCGTGCCGTCGAAAAGTACTTGGTTCTCGCCCGGCGTGAGACGGGCCAGCGGATAGAGCATCACCACGCGATCAGCTACTTTCAGGACCGTTTTCATCTCATGCGTCACGACCACGCTTGTCACCGGCCGTTTGCGGCGCGTTTGTAGAATCAACTCATTGATGACGTCCGTCATGATCGGGTCGAGTCCCGTGGTCGGCTCGTCGTACAACATGGCTTCCGGGTCGAGCGCCAGGGCGCGCGCCAGGCCCACGCGCTTTTTCATTCCGCCGGACAACTCGGCCGGCTTCTTCTCCGTGACCGACGCCGACAGGCCCACCTCCAAGAGTCGTTGTTGCACGATCTCGCGGATCGCCGCCTCCGACTTGCCGCCCAGGGCGTGTAGTCCGAAGGCCACGTTGTCGTAAACCGTCAGGCTGTCGAACAGGGCGGCCCCCTGAAACAGGAAGCCGAACCGCCGGCGCTGTTTCGTCAATTCGCGCTCCGGCATGTCCGTCAGCACTTTGCCGTCGAACAGCACCCGGCCGACTGTCGGCCGCAATAGACCGATGATGAGCTTCAGCAAAACCGTCTTGCCGCATCCGCTTTCACCGATGACGCACACCGTCTGTCCGCGATGCACGTCGAGATCGACGGCGTGCAGCACCTGCTGGCCGTCGAACTGCATCGACGCCTGCTGGAGTGAAATCAGTGGAGCGGCTCCGGTCTCCAACTATAGTCTCCTATTCCCATAGGTCTTATAGGTCTGTCCCAAAGTGCGGGGAAACCCCGCCCCTACCGTCGCCGTAGGGGCGGGGTCTCCCCAATGGTATCTACACAAACTTTTCGGGTTTCCTCTGTATACGAGGGTGCCATGCTTTCGCGGGCCAGTTCCGAAACCTCGTCCGGTCCCCACCCCGCGAAAGCATGAGTGCCTCGCGCGGCAGTCATGCTTTCGCGGCGGCTTAGAAGGCGGGAAGGTGCTGACAGAGGCCGCGAAAGCATGGCACCCTCCTTGTGTAGATACCAATGGGGTCTCCCCGCCCTTTTCAGACAGACTCTTATCAGCCGACCGGCCAAAGGACGGCGTACAGGTTGTTAAGGAACAGCGCCAGAAAAAAGTCGAGCGCCAGTATCGCAATAAACGACGACACGAAGGCCCGCGTCGCCGCCCGGCCCACGCCCTCGGCGCCCGACCCGCTGTGAAAGCCTCGATGACAGCCGATGATCGCGATCGCGCCGCCGAAAAACATCGGCTTGATTAACCCCACCGTCACGTCCCAAAGAGTGACGAAGCCGTGGGAGTTCTGCCAGTAAAAATGGGCGTCGATATTGTACACCTGCGTGGACACCAAAGCGCCGCCCATCACGCCCATAAAGTTGGCCACAATCGTCAGCAGCGGGATCAGCAGTACGCAGGCGATGAATCGCGGCGCCGCTAGACGGTGGACCGGATTGGTTCCGAGACACGCCATCGCGTCGATCTGTTCGGTGATGCGCATGGTCGCCAATTCGGCGGCCATCGCCCCGCCGACGCGGCCGGCCAACATGGTCGCCGCCAACACCGGGCCTAGCTCGCGCACCACCGACATGTTGATGATCGAGCCGAGTTGCGTGACCACGCCGAGCGCGCGAAACTGGGCGTAAGACTGCACGGCCAGCACCATGCCGATGAACAAGCCGGTCACGGCCACGACGGGAATGCTGCGCACGCCGATGGTGTAAAGGGCCGGCACAAGGGCGCCGCGGGCGGGCGGGCGGAACGTCAGGGCGATCACTTCGCCGCCGAAGGCGCTCAGGTCGCCGAACTCGGCGAACGAGTCGGCGATGCGACGCGGCAGGTCGATTGCGGAGCCGGTCGCATATTTTGAGACGGTTGCCATCGGTCCCCTCCTGGGTTCCTCGCCGCGGCGGGCGACTCTACCGTTACCATCGGCGGCTTCACATGGGGAAATGGCACGGAAAAGGCCGGGAACACGGCGTCCGCACCGTTACGCATTCCTTCTCCACGGGAGAAGGCGGTTATTCCGCGCGTCTTCCTCTGGACTCTATTCCCAAAGGGTGTTACGAGCCGCGACCGTGAGGGAGCGGTTTTCTCCCGCTCCCTCACGGTCGCG
>DHJA01000232.1:7459-7970 GCA_002404095.1 Planctomycetaceae bacterium UBA4732
CGGTCGCGGCTCGTCGGCAGCGGCGCCACAGGGTTGAGTGAGAATCTGGGCAAAAGGAAAAGGCTCTTTCTCCCGTCGAGAGAGATTTTCTCAAATTCCCTATCTCACCAACGCGCGTCGGCGGAAAGACGGGCCTACAATAGATTGTAGGGGCAATGCCAACGGGAGAGGCCCCATGAGAAACTTGAATTGATGAGCCGCGGGCGGCTCGCCCGCGTTAACCATTCGGTAGGAGAACACCCCATGAAGCGCAATTCCAAAGGGGCCAAGAAGCGCGAGCGAACGATCCAGGTCTGGACCCTCGCCCAGTCCAAGTCCGCGATCCCCTACCTGACTTCCATCCTGCGCTCGCTCCGCGAATATACTCTGGAAGCCTTGGCGTGCCGTCAGCGGATGCGCCGCCTCGACGCACGCCCCGGCCGTCCCGACCGGGACGCTCTCATCGCTATACAGGAAACCGACGCCGAAGCCCGTCGTGCCGAGGCCAACGCCGAACACGCCGCCGACGAGC
>DHJA01000232.1:8084-8350 GCA_002404095.1 Planctomycetaceae bacterium UBA4732
ACGCCGAACACGCCGCCGACGAGCTTACGGCTCTCGACGTGCAAGCGCTCGACCCCGTTCACGGCCAGGCACTCGTGCCGTTCGTCCACGAGGAGCAGCTGGCCTGGTACGTCTTCGATCTTTTCGATCCGCAGCCTTTGCGCTTCTGGCGCTTCCAGAGCGACCCCGACGAAACACGGCGTCCGCTGACGCAGCGCCAGCATGGTCGCGTCGAGGCCGTCGAGACGGCTTGAGTTGCTGTTCCCCAAGTCATCGAAACACGGCTG
>DHJA01000232.1:8494-9867 GCA_002404095.1 Planctomycetaceae bacterium UBA4732
ACGGCTGTTTCAGCCGTGTTCGACTTCGTTCAGGAACTCAGGAACATATTCCCAAAGAAATGGTTGACAATCGGGTAACGATTGGTTACGCTCTACCCCATCTTCGGCCTCTTCTCTGTTCCGGCCCCGCCGCTTCGCTTTCGCGGACGGCGGGGGTTTTTCATTCCGCCTATTTCCGCGCCGCTTCGCGCCTTTCATTTCTTTGAATTTTTCGCTTGCAATGAGCAACCTCCCTGGTAATTTAGGGAAGATAATTGCCTCTCCTGTCCACGGAGTCTGGTATGACGAAGCACGCCCGGCAGGCGGAGCCGTCGGCCTGGGAGTCGAAACAGTTCAGCGGCGTCTTTTTGCCCGAGCTGCTCGCCGTCGAAGCGCGGCGGCGGCGCTATCGGATCGAGCAAATACTCGGATCCATGCCCACGCCGCCCCATCCGTTGCCGGGGCCGATCGAACGGTCGCCGGATGAGGTAAAGGGGGCAGCCCCGTCGCTAGACGAACTGAAAAAGAAGCAGCAGGACACTGACATCGCCCTGCAGCAGTTGGAAGAAGCCCGCCGGAAGAATGTAGAGGCCGAAGCCGCGTCGACGCAACCCGTCAAGACGGCCGCCAAGCTCTACCTCTCTTCGGCCCAGGTTTGGCATCAAGACGCCAAGGCGTATCGCGACGCCCACCTGAAGGCCGGAAAAGACGAGCGCATGGAGGCCGGAACAGACGAGACCCAAACCAATCCCTTAAGGGAACAGGCGGAGGTGATATTCGCCGCCGCCGCCAACGCGCTTTCCCTGGCGGCCAAGGAGGTCCGCGTCGAGCAGGACGGCGACGCGAAGGGAGAAACGAAGGCGATCGCGACGACGCCGGAAGATGCCTTCGGTCAGGTTCTGGCTTGGGAGAAGCGAACGGGCGAGGACCTCAAAACATACCACCAAGCCGCGAACCGGGAGGCGGCCGTTCGCAATGCGGAAGCCGAGGTCAAAAAGGCGGAAGAGGCGAAAGGCCAGACCCAAAAAGCAAGAATCGAGGCCGAGGCGGCGAAGCAGAAGCTGCGCTTGGCGGAAGACCGGCGGCGCAAGGCGGAAAAGCATCTCCTCGAAGCGCAAGAGGCGCTAAAACAAGCGGAGGGGGAGCGGGGTGAAGTCACGGCTCTCCGCAAGGCGACGACGGCCGTCTACGGTTCAAGGTTCCAGCTCGCTCTTGCGGAACGCCGTCTCTTTGAGGCGGCCGCCGCGTACTTGAAGGGCAAAGGCGATAACGAGCGGAGCGAAAGTTGCAGCCGGGCGGCGGACGCGGCGAAACGGGAGGAGCAGCGTGCTTCGCGGGAGTTGCACCGGGTCCAGAGTGAACAATCCGAGGCGGAGAAAGGGGCCAACCCCGAA
>DHJA01000232.1:10030-33316 GCA_002404095.1 Planctomycetaceae bacterium UBA4732
GGGCCAACCCCGAAGACCCCCTGCTGGACGAAGCCCGGGAAAAGGCCCTCGAACAGAATCTCGTCGGCCTGTCACTTTCCGGCGGCGGCATCCGCAGCGGCACCTTCGCCCTTGGCGTACTCCAGGGTCTGGCGCAGCTGCGGTTGCTCGGCATGGTCGATTATCTTTCCACCGTGTCGGGCGGGGGTTACATCGGCAGTTGGTTCGCCGCGTGGGTGTTCCGGGAGGGCAGCCTTAAGAACGTCGAGCGGCAGCTCAGCCCGAATCGGGTTTCCCAGTCCCAGGCGCGGCGTACCGGTCTTCCGCGGAATCGGCCCGTCGATCCCGAACCGGAGCCTGTCCACCACCTGCGCGCCTACAGCCGTTACCTCTCGCCCCGCGTCGGCCCGTACTCGACCGACACCTGGGCGTTGCTCGTCATCTACCTCCGCAATTTGTTCGTTAACTCCCTGTTCATCATTCCCCTCGCCGTGTTGGCCGTGTTCCTGTGGCGCATGCTCCTCCACGGCTATGACGGCGCCTGGATTGGCGACCCGCCTCCGAGCCGGGACGAGTCTTCCGCGGCGTGGGTCATTCTGACAATCGTATTCGTGATTGCATTCTTTACGGGGGTGTTTTTCCTCTTTTATGAAGAGGAAAACCTGTTCGACGCGGGGCTTGAGCCGGAACGCCGGAGGCGACGCTCAGAGAACTACCTGTCCACCCACTTCTTGATCCTCGGCATGTTTCTGGTTATGGCCGTGACGGGGCCGTGGCTGTTCAGTATCGATCCGAACCACGCGCGCTCCGTCTCCTACGAGGACGCCCATCTCCTACAGTATTCCGGCCAATCCTTGCTCGACGCGCATACCGGCGGCTGGCCGAGTTCGCTCCGTTTTTCCCTCGCGTTTATCTTCCCCACGCTGGCGCTCACCTTGGGGGTGCGCAGCTGGGGATGGCTGCATCGAACCGGACGACTCTACCGCGCGAAGCCGGTGAGTTGGTGGGCGGCGCTCTTAACGGCGGAGTGGAACTGGAAAGGCTTCTTAGCGGACCTTTGTCTGGCCTTCTGTTTCGGGGCGGCCTTCTTTGGGGTGCTGAACCTTATCTGGCTGCTGTCGTTCCACGCGGCCCATGACGCGAGCCCCGATTTGCTCTGCCATCTGCTCGTCGCGGGGCCGCCGCTCATCCTCGCGGCGATGGTAGTCGCCGGTTTCGTCGAAATGGGGTTGGTCGGCCGCTTGCTGAACGAGTACGAGCGGGAATGGCGTGCGCGTCTCGGCGCCTGCTTGCTCATGGGAGCCGCGGCTTGGTTGGTGTTCGGCGCCGCGACGCTATATCTCCCCTGGTTGGTCGAAGAACTTTTCCGCAGAATCCCGTACCAGCAAATCACCCCCGCCACTCTCCGGACCGTCCTCACGACGCTCTGGGCGGCCGTCTCTGGCGGCGGCGCTTGGGCGGCCACCCGGCCCGCGGCGACGGACCCGACGCAGCCCGGCGCCTGGTGGGTGCGGCCTTTGACGACCGTCGCGCCCGTCGTGTTCCTTCTCGGCTTGATCGGCGGCGTCTCCGGCGTGGGACAGGCGGCGATCGACGCCTTCTGGGCGGGGGACCACACGCCGTCATTCCTCCAACGGGTCACTCAAAATCCCATACCGAACTGGTGTTTGATCGGGGGGGCCGCGGGAATGTGCCTCCTATTCAGCGGGTTGATCCAAGTCAACCGCTTTTCCATGCATTTCCTCTACGCCAACCGGCTGACGCGCTGCTACCTCGGCGCCTCGCGCCGCAAGGCGGCTCTCTCGGCGCTCCGAGCGGCGTGCCGAGGTCGGCCCCGCGCCGGCCGACGAATCTATTCACTGGCTTCGACCCCCTCGACGACTTTCCGCTGGCGGAACTGCGGACGGTCGCCGGGCCTACGCCTTACGCCGGGCCGCTTCCCCTCATCAACTGCGCGATCAACTGCCTGGCCGGCGACGAGCTGGCTTATCAGGACCGCCGGGAGGACGCCTTTCTCGTCACCCCGGAGAAGTGCGGCGGCCGCCTGACCGGCTACGCCGACACGCCCGCCGACGAGAAGGCCGACGGCCGGAACCTGACCTTGGGGCGCGCGATGACGATTTCAGGCGCCGCGGTCGATCCCAACATGAACGGCCTGTCGCCGCCGCTGACCGCCCTCATGACGCTCTTCAACGCCCGCCTGGGTTGGTGGATGGAGAACCCAAGCTCCGACCACCGCCCCCTGAGATGGAAGGGGTGGCCGTGGGGCGCGCGCGAGCCGGGGTTCGCCGGACTGCTGCTGTCTGAATTATTGGGAAATACCAATGAAAGGAGTCAATACGTCCACCTTTCCGATGGCGGTCACTTCGAGAACCTGGGCGTGTACGAACTGATCCGCCGGCGCTGCCGGTTCATCATTGTCGTGGACGGCGGCACCGACCGCACGGCGGCGTCGGACAACATGGCCGCCATGCTGCGGCTGGTACGCACCGACTTCGGCGTCACCATTGAGCTGAACCCCTCCCAGATGCAGCTGCAAAAAGCCGACGGATACAGCCAATGGCACTGCGCCGTCGGCCGCGTCCGCTACGACGAGGTCGATGAGGCGGCGCGCCCCGGCCTCCTCATCTACTTGCAAGCGACGCTGACCGGCGACGAACCGCCCGACCTGCTTCAGTATGCGACCCGGAAACCGGACTTCCCACGGCAGAGTACGCTCAACCAGTTCTTCGACGAGGCCCAGTTCGAGTGCTACCGGGCGCTCGGCCAGCACATCGCCGTCGCGGTGTTCGGCCGGGCGGCGCCCCGGTGGTCGGGGCAGTGCCAGAACGCCGACCAGCACTGCGACGAGGTGCAGGCGGTGTTCGCGGCTCTGCGCGAACAGTGGCTGCCGACTCTCCCCATCGCCGAGCCGCAGCGGTTCGTAGCCGCCGAGGTCGCCCTTCGGCTCGAGCGCGACCTCGCGGCCAACCCGGCCCTGATCCAATTCAACCGAGAGGTCTACCCGGAACTCCCGCCAGCCGACAGCGGCCGGCCGTGGGAAGTCCAGGAGTTCCTGGAGGTCGATCAGACGCTCCAGGTAATGGAAGTCGCCTGGGCCGCGTCGCGGCTCGACGAGTTCCACGCCCACCCCCTGAACCGGGGCTGGATGAACACCTTCCGCCGCTGGACCAGCGCCCCGGTGTTCCATCGCTATTGGCCGTTCCTGCGGGCCGAGTACAGCAAGCCGTTCGTCGCCTTCTGCGAAGACGTCCTGAACCTGCTGCCGACGCAAGTAACGGCGGAAAGGGTCGTCTTCCCGGACGAACTGGTCAAGGATCTCGACCGGCAGTTCGGCCAGGAGTGGTCCGAGCCGGTGCGGCGCCTTCAACTCCCCGCGGCCTTTGGAGGGCAGGAGTTCATCAAGGGGTTGGTGAACGGCGCGTCGAAGGCGGATCCCCAGGGAAAACCATTTCTGTGGCGCGTTGGCCAACGTCCGGCCGACGTAGCCGGGGAGCCGTACTGCTGCGGGATCATCTGCGCGACGCAAACCGATAGGCAGCGCCTCTTGCAACCCAGGGGCGGTGAGCTCATGGACGAAGCGGAACTGTTCGTCTGGATGCGAGGGCCGTACCGGGCAATCGGCGTGGGGGCGGAGGCATTGCGTAAGGCTCTGCAAGAGATCGAGACGGAAAGCGCCTTCGCCGACCCGGCAACGGCGCTGAAGCGGTTGACCGTCTACTATCCGCTGGTCGGCGCGGGGGCCGGGCGGCCGCCTGGAGGTGGAGCGGTGGCTGAACTTTTTCTTCGACCAGGGGTTCCGGCGCGTCCGCCAACCGGACACGGGCGTCGGCGCAACATTCGTGATCCTGAAGCGCGGCCTGAATGGGGCGCCCGCGGTCCCGAGAAGCGCGCGGTGCGCGCGGTGAGCTGGCGCGGAAAAACGGTGACAACCTTGACTCCAACGGGTACAATAGCTTTGCCTTTTCGTGGGAGCATTCCACGATGTCTGAAAGTCTCCCGTCCGTTCCAAAGGAGTCCGCCATGCTTTCCGCCGAATGTGCGGTCGAATTGCGCTCCGCCTGGCTGCCGAACCTCACCGACGCCGGCCTCGACCGGATCATCGAAATGCTGGAAAAAGGTAGTCCGTTTCTCATTCACGGCTGCTTCACCAAATCCGCTCCAATGGGCTGCCTTGCCTCTCACGCGGCCTGGCACCATCCCCGCACCGCCCATCTTAACCAGGACGCCGGCATCTCCTGGCTGCACCGCGTCGCCGGTCTTAACCCTGCCACGTCGCGCGTGTTGCGCGAATGGGATAGCCGCGGCGCCGACGACGTTGACCTGCGGATGGAGCTACTCAGTCTGTTCCGTAAGGAAACCCAGACGCGGCGCGCCAGGGGCGCGAAACGTGAACCGGTCTTGGCAACCGTCTAAGATGATGTTCGCCGCGCTCGAAACCCTGGGCCGTCTCACCCACTTCGCCCTGCGCTCCTTGGCGGCGTTACCGCACGCCTTGGTTCGGCCGCGCGAGTTGGCCGCTCAGCTGTCCGACGTGCTGATGGGAGCGTTGCCCCTCGCGTTGACGGCCGGCACGGCCATCGGCGTGGTCGTCTGGCTGCACCTGCGCGGCACCCTGACGGCCGTCGCCGGGCCAGGCGCGGTGGTCTACTTACCGCAAGCTCTGGCTCTGGCTGTGGTTTTGGAGTTCGCGCCCCTGGCGGCGGGGCTGATCGTCGCGGGCCGTACCGGGGCCAGCCTCGGCGCCGGCCTCGGTGCAATGGTCCTTACCGAACAAATCGACGCCCTCGAAGCGCAGGGTCTCTCGCCGATGCGCGAGCTGACGGCGCCCCGCGTGTTGGCGTGTATGTTGGCGCTGCCGCTGCTCACCATTTTTATCGCCGTCACGGCGCTCGTCGCCGGCTGGTTGGCCGAGACGCTCGGCGGTACGCTCACCGGCCGGCAATTCTTTAACGAATGTTTGCGCGTCCTCACGTTGCGAGACGCCATCCCGGCCACGCTCAAGACCGTGGTGTTCGGTTGGCTTATCGGGGCGTCGGGCTGTTACTTCGGCATGAACGCGCGCGGCGGCGCCGAAGGCGTCGGCCGGGCGGCCACCGCCGGCGTGGTGGCGGCCTTGTTTCTGGTGCTGGTATCGGATGTGTTGCTGGTGAAGGTCATTCAGGTTGTGGTGGTGGCGTTTTAGTTTTTGACATGCTGGATGCGATTCGAGCGGCCCGGCCTGTATTTACTTAAGCTTTTCTGCGACAATACGTGGAGGAGGAGCAAGGCTATGCCAACCGACACACTACAACGCTTCCGGGAAGAAACGCGCAGGCTGAGAGGCGCCGAGGCGAAGCCCCGGATCGACCTGCTGGAACAGATAAGAATCTTGGCCGAGGAATTCAAGATTGCAACCGAAAGCCACATCGCCGCTGTACTCGCCCTAGCGGATCAGGCGGCCCGCATTTGGGAGGCGATGTGGGAGACGGCTCTCAGGAACCCCGACAAGGACCGGGCGACCGAGGCGGAAGTATTGCGGTGGGTGCTGGATGACGCCGCGCAGGTATTGCTAGAGGCGCTCCGCAACGTCCGGGAGGAGGCCCCCCTGTTCGAGCGGCCGCTGGCGCGCCTTGATGAACTGGAAGCCCGGGCCGCCGAGTTTCCCCTTTGGGCACGGGAGCGCCTGGCGCGCTGGGAGATGCTCGGCCTCCCGGCGCCGATACTGGACCCCGAGCGGATCGCCAGGGCGCAGGCGGCTTACGCGCGGGGCGACCATGAAGAGCTAACCGATGTGTTGTCCCGCGTCCAAGCGGGCGGCTCCTGGGTGCGGGAGTAGCCCGTGCGCCGCCTTCGCATCGACAAAGAGATGAGCCGGAGATTGGGCGAGTGCCGACCTCAACTGTCGCGCGACGCGATGATACGCTTCCGCGTCGGGCTGCGCGACGACCTTGAGAACCGTTACCACCTTTACCGCTCATGGCGCCACCCGGCGGATCAGCGGTTTTTCCTATACTCTCTGCCCGTAGCCGACGGAGCCTTATTGCACCGCTTCTCCTTTGTAATCGACGATTCCACGTCGCCCGACGACCTGTTCATCATGGATTTCAAGCACCAGTGCGACCCGGCCTGACGGCTCTGAGCGGAAGGGACGCGCCGATACAGGCCGTCGTCTACCGACGCGGCGAGGTCGCCGTGGCGGGACGCCGGCCCTGTCCGTTATGTCCGTAGGGGCGGCCGACGGCGGCAGGTCGTGAGGCGCGAACCGTGAAGGGCGATGGTCCCGATTGTTTACAGCTCCGGGTACAATATCACGGCCCTCGGCCTGGAGCGGTTCCACCCATTCGACTCCTTGAAGTATCGCCGCATTCGGCGCTGGCTGTTGCGGCAAGGGCTGCGCGAGCGCGGGGACTTCTTCGCCCCGGTCCCCGTCACGGACGCCGTCCCGCTCAACGCCGACGGCCGCCGGGTCCGGAAACGCCACCGGCTTGGGTTTGCCGTCGCCCGGGTACTCGCCGGTCACGAGGAACTCGATGCGCACGCCGGTGTCCGCGTCCCGCAGGTTCTTGCTTCCCTGGAACGGCGCGACGTATCCTAACCCCTCCAGCTGCTCGTGGATGAGGCGAAGGCCGTCCTTCGTGACCAAAATGTCCACGTCCTCGGTGAAGCGGCGGAAACCGTGGAGGAACAATGCCATGCCGCCCGCCACCGCGTAGGACACGCCCAGTTCATCCAGCCGCTTCACGACTCGTCGTAGGGTGCGGTGGACCGCGCTCGCCTCCTCGAAGTGCATGCTTCCCTCCTGGAGCGCCCATCGAAGATCCTGATTGAGTTGCGTTTCGTATGCGATCATGGCGACTCCCGGCCTCCCCGGTCATTGTCGCCGGTGATCTGGCGGAACGCAAGCACTCCCCGCGAGCCGCCCGCCTTCCTACTCCATTTGACCCGCCCCTGCGTGGGCAGCAATCTGCTCATTTCTGCGCCGCCCACACCCTGGCGAGCCGCCGGGTTTATCCCGGCGGGTTCGGACGGCGGGGACAAACCCCGCCGCTCGCCAAGGGGTTCTACGATATAGAAAAGTTGGCATGGTTGTTGCGTGAAGGTTGACCGCTACCGGACGCGGTTCCGGAATGCTTCTCGGACGCCTAGGGGTTGGCGGTCCAACTGTTGGAACGCCGCCCTCGCCGGGAAATCAACCATTAACCGCATAAAAGGGAGTAGATCAATGGCAAATAACCCCACTTCTGACAAGGCCAAGGACTTGGCTTCCACCGCCAGCCGCGCCGCGACGGACGTGAAGAACAAAGCGCAGGATCTCGGCGCCGCCGCATACGGCCAGGCCAAAGACATGGCATCGAACTTGGCGGATAAGGCCAGGGACGTCGCTTCCACGGCCGGCCAGAAGGCCAGCGAAGCGGCCTCCTACGTCGGCCACCGGGCCGAAGACGCCACGTCCTCGGCCGGCAGCGGCCTCAAGTCCTTAGCAGGTCAGGTTCGTCAGAACGCGCCCCGCGAAGGCATGATGGGCTCGGCCGCCGGCCGCGTCGCCAGCGCCCTCGACAGCACCGGCCAATACCTCGAAGACCAGGGTCTCAGCGGCGTGGCCGAAGACTTCACCGGCCTGATCCGTCGCAATCCGATTCCGGCCCTGCTGATCGGCGTCGCCGTCGGCTTCCTGCTGGCCAAGGCTACTTCGTCCAGGAGTTGATCATGGCGGATCGCATTCAAACCAATTCCGAGCCGTCGGTGACGTCGCTGCTCAGCGGCATCGTCACTGACGCCCAGGAATTGATCAAACAGCAGCTGCTGCTGTTCAAGCACGAGTTGAAGGACGACGTCAATCGGACCAAAGAGGCGCTGCCTACTTTGGGCGCGGGCGCGGCCATTACGATGACGGCGTTAATCCTTCTCGGCCTGACGCTGGCAAACCTCCTGAATTGGTTGGCGCCGGAACACTTGCCCTTGTGGGGCTGTTACGCCATTGTCACGGTCGTCTTCGGCGTTGTGGGCTGCGCCCTGCTCTACTTCGCTTCAAAAACCCTCAAGTCGTTGGGCATGAGCCGACAGGCCGCCGAAGCGACGAAGGAGAATCTGGAATGGACAACGAAACCGAAGTAATCCGTGAGAGGATGGAAGACGCGCGCACCGACCTCTCCGACAAACTCGAAAAGCTGGAGAAACAGGTGATGGACACTGTCCAGGGCGCTACCTCCGCAGTCGCCGACTCGGTGCAAAACGCCACTTCCACCGTCACCGACACCATACAGAGTGTGCGGGACGTGGTTGACAACGTGAAAGATTCGGTTCAGGGCACGGTGGACAGTGTGAAGGACTCGGTTCAGGGCACGGTGGACAGCGTCAAAGAGACGATGGCCGACACCGTGGAGGGCGTCAGACAAACGTTCGATCTCCATCGGCAGGTGGGTAATCATCCTTACCTGATGGTGGGAGGCGCCGTGGTCGTGGGCTTCGTTGCCGGCCGGATGTTGAATGTCGCGCCGGCGGCGCGGGCGATGGGTCGTGCGGCCGAGTCGTTCGGGCCGACCGTCAGCCGTTTCGCCCGGTCAGCAGCTTCAAACCTCGGCGCGGCTGCATCGGCCGTGGGATCGACCGCGGCTTCTGTAGGAGGGGCGGCGGTCACGGCCGGAGGCTGGATGGGCGCGCTGGAAAGTACGTTTGGCCCTGAAATTAACAAGGTGAAAGAACTGGCGATCGGCACGCTGCTCGGCGTAGTCCGGGACATGGCGGTGAAGGCCGCTCCGGAAACGCTGGTTCCGCACGTGCGGGAAATCATGGACGGCCTTACGACCAAGCTAGGTGGTAAGCCGGTTGAAGGCACGGTTTTCGAGACCCACTCGTCCGATGAAGAAGAACTCCACGACGTTCCATCGCGTCGTTTCTAAATAGTTCGGTTTCATTTTGGGGCCGTCGCCTCGATTGAGGCGACGGCTCGTTTTCAAAACACTTCCGCCGCCCCGTGCGCCTTCAGCAATAGCCTCAATCGCGGATCCATTTCATCCGGCTCAGGGAATAACTGCCGGAAGGCGTCGGCGTGTTCCGACAGATCGACGCCGGCCGCTGTGCAGCGCGGCAGCACCCAACCGAATAGCACCGAATCGAGCGCGTCCGGGGCGCCCGGCTCGCCCGGCCAGCCCGCCAGCCGTCGATCCGCCGCCAGCACGTTGTGGCGCCATAGTTCGTTTGGCGTCGGCTGCAACTCGTCGAGTAAGTAATCGAGGGCCGCCTCATCCGGCCCATCGGGGTGCGGCCAAGGTCCGGCCGTAAGCTGACCTGGGTGCGTCGGCCGCGCCTTCCAGCCGCGTTTCCACGCGAGGTAGTCGGTGTGCAGGATCGGCCCCAGAGCCGTCAGCACCGGATCGGGCGGCACGGCGCTGAGTCCTTCGGACAGCACTCCTATAAGCATCAAACCAGGCGCCGACGGCACGCCGGCGGCGCGCTCGGCGAGGATGCGAATGAGGTCGGAACCGTAGGCGTCGATGCAGGAGCGGTTGGCGCCGTTGAGGACCAACATCGTCGGCCCTTCCTCCGCCGCCGCGGCCTCCACGACCGGTTTGACCAGGGCGCCGTCTTTCATGTCGGCCGGCACGTCCAGCTCGACCCAGCGCGCCCCGGATAAAGCAGAGGTGATCGTGCGCGCCAGCACGGCGGCCATCGACCCTTGGAGGAAAACCGCCTGGCCCAAGGACAGGGCCGTCAGCGTTTCGCGGGCGGCCGCCGAGGCGGAGCGCGGCTGTAATCCGATGTTCTCTAGCTGACTTTTCAGATGGGAATAGGCGGCGTCGGTGCCCGCCAGTGGAACGGCCTCATGCCGATGCGTCTCGACGGCCAGCGCCCGCGCGGCCGGAAGGGCAGGCGTCGGCGCGGCGCCATTGCTGAGGAACGGCCGTAACACCGCCACCTCGGCCAACATGCCGTGGACCTCTTTTTGCGCCTGACGGGCGCGGGCGAACACGGCCTCGGCCACCGACTCGGCCGTCTTTTCCTTTAGCGACTCCTCCTCAATCAGTCGCTTGCGCACCTCTTCAATCTGATCCTCGACGCCCTTCTTACGCGCTTCCAGCTCGCCCACCTCGTCGCCCAATTGAGACTTTTGCGTCTCCAAATCTCTGCGATATTCCTCGCCGACCTGATGCTTGTACTGCTCGACGGCCTCCAACATCTTCGGATCGTCGCGTAGCAGTGGTACGCAGGCTTCCAGTTGCTTGCCCGTGGTGAGCGCCTCGTCGAGCAGCACCTGTAAGCGCTTACGGTGCAGCGGCGGCACGAGAGAGGCATGGTCGATGAAACCGAGTTTGCCGATGAGATCGTCGTACAACTCCTGGCTGATGCCGATGTGTTGAAGGCTGTCGAGAACCTGACGGGTGGAGGCGAGGTCGATGAAGGATTCGGGGCGCGGCAGCGGCCAAACGAACCAGCGGGCGGTCTGGCCCATGTTGACAAGGACGGGTTGAAGGGCGCCGCGATTCGGCCAGGCGCCAAGGGGTTGGCCGAGGTGTTCGGGGTCGCAGCGGAAACGGCCGTCGTCGTCGGCCGGCTCAACGCGCACGGGACCGGCCGTGACGCCGTCGGCGAACTCTAGCATCAGGTCGCGGCCGTCGAGGCGGTAGAACGCCTCGATGCCGCGTTCGATAAGGTGTTGGCGGACCTCATCGGCCCGATAGGAAGGGCAATCGACGCGGACGACCTCGGCCGGCACGTCGGCGCGGAGGCGGAAGGCGCGGTACTTGGCGCCGCGGTTACGGTCGCCAAAGTTGGGGTCTTCCTCCACGTCCCAGAAGCCGAGGTCGCGGAAGCGGACGGACTGATGGGGAAACAACGGCCGCGGCACGTAGATGGAGCCTTGCGGCGGGAACATGCTGAAGTCGGCTTTGAGCAAACGGCCTTCGTGGGCGGCCGCGAGGACGTAGGCGAAGGTGTACTCCGTCGTGGCGATTTCCGCGCAGAAACCCAAAACAATACGAGGGATCATAAAGACCTCAATAAGGCGTAAACGAACTATCGGGCTAGGGGACGGCGAATCAAAGCGCCTTATCGTAGCAGAGCGGAGGCGCTCCGCAAACGGCGCCCGGCTGTACACCCCGGGCGAACGTACTCGTGAGTCCGGGGTGCGAAGACGCACCCTGGGTTGACGCCCTTTCCGAAAACAAGCTACCCTTACCAATGCCCTTGGCGCCGACGACCGGATGACGCATGAACCCACCCGCCCCCAACCGCCGCGCCTTCCTGAAACGCACGGCCCTCGGTCTACTCGGCGGCGCCGTCGGCCTCGGCGGATACGCCTGGCTCGTCGAACCGCACTGGATCGAAGTCGTGCGCCGCGACCTACCCATCCGCTTTCTGCCGGACTCGCTGATCGGCAAGACGCTCGTGCAGATCAGCGACCTACACATCGGCCCCGAGGTGTCCGATTCGTATCTCCGCGACGCCTTCCAGACCGTGAGCCAGTTTGCCCCCGACATTCTCGTCGTGACCGGCGACTTCATGACCTGCAAGCGCGACGAGGAATTGGACCACGTTTGTCGCGTATTGGAAGACCTGCCGCCGGCGCGGTTGGCGACGGTGGGCATCCTCGGCAATCACGACTACACGAGGAGCCATAGAGTCACCGATGTCGCCGACCGGCTAACGGCCCGACTTACCGGCCTCGGCCTGCAAATGCTGCGCAACACCAGCTGTGACGTTCAGGGCTTAACCATCAGCGGGGCCGACGACCTATGGAGCGGTCAATGCGACATCGACCGGGCGACGCTAAAGTTAGATAACGACAAAGCCAATCTCTTTTTGCTCCATAACCCGGACGCGGCCGACGGCGACGTTTGGGAGGGCTATCAGGGCTGGATTCTGTGCGGCCACACGCACGGCGGCCAGTGCAAGCCGCCGTTCCTGCCGCCGCCGTTCACGTCGGTCACCAACCCTCGCTACGTGGCCGGCGAGGTCGATCTGTACGACGGCCGCAGGCTGTACATTAACCGCGGCCTCGGCGTGGTGAAGTATCCGGTGCGCTTCAACGCGCGGCCGGAGATCACGGTGTTCACTCTGCGGCGCGACGACGTTTAGCCGCGACCCGAAGGGGAGCGCGCTTCGACGGCACAATGTTATTCAGTCCCGGAGAAAATCTGAAAAGTCGCATGAAACGACTCGTCCCCGCGGGCACTACACGGTGTTAGGCAGGGGAAGAATGATGGCCGCGGTCAGTGACTTCATACGGCGCATTGTGGTTTCAGAACTTCGCGGCGAGCCCGACGCCGAGTTGCTCCGCCGGTTCCTTGCGGCCCGAGACGAAGCCGCCTTCACGGCGGTCGTCTGTAGGCACGGGCCGATGGTTTACCGGGTCTGTCGCGGCGTACTGCGCAACACGGCCGATGCCGAGGACGCCGCGCAGGCCACTTTCCTCGTCTTGGCCCAGAAAGCATCAAGCGTCCGCAAGCACGATTCGCTGCCGAGTTGGCTCCACGGCGTCGCGTTCCGCACAGCCCGCAAGCTACGCGCCGCGATCGCTCGTCGCCAAGCCCGCGAGGGTCTCGCCGTCGCGCCGGTGGCCGCCGCCGAAGACTTGACCGTCCGCGAGGCGGGAGAACTGCTGCACGCGGAACTGGAGAAGCTGCCGGCCCGCTACAAGGGGCCGCTCGTGCTCTGCTACTTGCAGGGCAAGACCCATGACGAAGCCGCGGCCGAGTTGGGCTGGACAGTCACCGCATTCCGGGGCCGCCTCGAACGGGCGCGGAACAAGCTCCGCGACAGTCTGGCTCGTCGTGGGGTCGGGCCAAGCGCGGTCCCGCTCGCGGGTATCCTGGCTGAAGCCCGCCCGCCCTTGCCGACGACATTCTTCGTCAGGACGGCACGCGCTTCGGTCACGACGGCTAGGGAGGCCGTCGCCCGCGGCTTGATTTCATCAACAGTGTCACACTTAGCCCAGGAGGTCATTCGGAGTATGTCCTTCACCTTTCTCAAGCTCGCCGGGGCGTTTGTCCTGGCGGTGGTGCTGGCTGCCGGCGGATGGCTGACGATGCGCCCCGCGCCCGCCGCACCGCCGCCTGCCGAAGCCAAGGCCGAAGCGGCGCCGAAGACCGGGGCCGATGATCCCCTGGATAGAATCCTGGTCGTCTCTCACTTCAACCAATTCGCCAGGCTCAAGGCGGATCACTCGGGCCTCACCTTGATCGGCGATGAACTCGGCCACAGCGAATATATCAGGACGCACCGCACCGCCCCGGACGGCAAATCCGTGGCCTACCTGCGCACAGTCCACGTCCAGCCGGGGATGGTCCTGGAAATCTGGCAGTTCGACCAACCCCGGCCAGGGATGAGGGTGGCGTTGGACCCATCTATCACTGATTTCTTCTGGATGCCGGACGGCAAGCACCTCGTCCTTCCCAGCTTGGAGAAGCCCAAGGACTTCGTCCCAAGCGACTTGAAGTTTCAGCTGCTCGACGTCTCCACGCTCAAGGTCGCGGATCTGAAGTTGCCGGAAGGTCATTGGCCGGCCGACGTCTCGCCCGACGGCAAGTGGTTCCTTACCGCGAAAAACGTCGATCTAAAGAATGGGAAGGGCGACGCCGAGCTTTACCGGGTGGAGTACGCCACCGGCAAGGTTGAACGGCTGTTCGACAAAGTGACGATCCTAAATCCCCCACGGTGGCGCATCTCCCCAGATGGCAAGCAGGTCGCCGGGCCGCAGGGCGACGACGACGGAAAATTTCAAGTGTTCGTCGGCGACCTAAGCGGCGGGCCGCTCCGCCAGGCGACGCGGGAAGCCGCTGGCGTGAGCTTTTTTTGCGGGTGGTCGCCGTCGGGAAAGAAACTGCTCTACAGAGTTGACCGGGAGCCGGCCAAGCCCAAGGGCGGCGAAGCCTTCCACCAGTTTATCGTCGTCATCGACGCCGACGGACGAAATCGGAAGGAACTCTACGACAACGAAGGGCATTTCAACCCCCAGGGGCAGCGGAAGATTGAGGACGTTCTAGGCTCGGTGGATTGGCGATGAAAGGTGTTCACACGACGAAATTGCATAACCGATTGACGGTGTTGAGTGTGGTTCTGGGGCTATTCGCGGCGGCAGGCCTTGCGGCCGCCGCCGATGACGAGCCTCCGTATACCCGCACCCGCGACGTGATCTATGGTCGCAAGGCCGGCCTCGCCCTCACGATGGACGTGTTCCGGCCGAAGGGGAAGGAGAACGGCGCCGCGATCCTCTGGATTGCCGGCGTGGAGTGGGTGTCGAACGTGGAAAGGTTCGAGCCAGGCCCGCTCTTAACCGACGTCCTGGGGCGAGGCTATACCGTCTTCGTCGTCGGCCATAGCAGTTTTCCTGTCTTTCCGCTCGACGAAATTGTTCCTGACGTTCACCGGGCGGTGCGCTACGTCCGGTATCACGCCAAGGAGTACCGGGTGGATGCGGATCGGCTCGCCATAATCGGCATCAGTTCAGGTGGTCATCTCGCCGCCCTCGTGGGCGTGAGCGGCGGCAAGGGACCGCCCTTCCCAGTGCCGGACCCCACGGGCCTCGGCCGCTACGACCCGGTCGAGCGGGAGTCGAGCCGGGTCGCCGCTTTCGTCAGCTTCGGTGGCCCAACCGACCTGGTGAACTACGAGGCCGAGGGGAAGAGCATCCTCGAATTCCGCTTGCCGGAGGAAATAAGGAAGAAGGCGAAGATCGATCACTTCCCCATCGTGTTCCGCGACTACCACCAAAAATCCCTCAGCTTTTCTCCAGTGACCGATGAGGAGCAGATACGCCAGAGGTTGAAGGCGTTGTCTCCGGCATCCCTCGTCTCAGCCGACTCGGGGCCCGGCTTGCTGATCTACGGCGAGAAGGACACCCTGCTGGTTCGCCAGGCCGAGAAGTTGGCGGAGCGGTTGAAGGCGGCCGACGTCCCGGCCGACTTGATTATCCGCAAAAGGGTTGGCCATGACGTCTACCAGGAGGGGGATGGGAAAGTCGTCGCCGACTGGCTGGACAAAAGGCTTGCCGAGCGGAAAGCGGAGGCGAAGTAGCCGCCCGAAGGAATTAGAAGTGTAAGAACTAGCCCAAAAATCCATCTCTTTAGGATCGTTTAACCCGTAGCCGTAGGCGAGGCCAAGGGCCGGAACGTGCTGACGGACGCGGGCCGGCCTCGCCTACGGCTACGGGTTAAACGAAAAACGCTTCACCCCAAGAAAACTCGTGTATCAAAACCGCCGTCCGCCGGTAGTAATAGGGTAGAGGGCGACCGTCGCCCCCGCAAAGGAACGGACATGGCGACCAACCAGATGAGCGGGTTCATCCAGCACCTACGCAGGGTTCTGCGCGACGGCGCCGGGCTGACCGATGGGCAATTGCTGGAGGACTACCTTAGCCGCCGTGACGAGGCGGCTATTGCGGCCCTTGTGCGGCGGCATGGGCCGATGGTGTGGGGCGTCTGCCGCCGCGTCCTCCACAATCACCACGACGCCGAGGACGCCTTCCAAACCACCTTCCTCGTCCTCGTCCGTAAGGCGGCGTCGATTGCCTCAAGGGAGTTGCTTGCCAACTGGCTCTATGGGGTGGCTCACCAGACGGCGTTGAAGGCGCGGGCGACCGCCGCCAAGAGGAAGGGGCGAGAAAGCCAGGTGGCGGAAATGCCCGAACCAGCCCCGACCCAACAAGACCCGTGGCGCGACCTGCAACCCCTGCTTGACGAAGAGTTGAGCCGCCTGCCTGACAAGTATCGTGGCGTCATTGTCCTATGCGATCTGGAAGGTAAGACGCGCAAGGAAGCCGCTCGGCAACTCGGCTGTCCCGAAGGGACGGTGGCGGGCCGGTTGGCGAGGGCAAGAATCATGCTGGCGAAGCGGCTCACACGGCGGGGCGTCGCCTTGTCGGGCGGGGCGTTGGCGGCGGTGCTGTCCCAACAGGCGGCGTCGGCGGGCGTGCCGACCTCGGTGGTGGTCTCAACGATCAAAGCCGCAAGTCTGCTTGCGGCGGGAAAGGCGGCGGCTACGGGAGCGATCTCGGTCAAGGTCGCCGCCCTTACGGAAGGAGTGATGAAGGCAATGTTGTTCACCAAACTCAAGACGGTTATCGCCGTCGTGCTGATCCTTGGCTTCGTGGCGACCGGGGCGACTGTTCTCACCTGCCGGACGGCGGTGGGTCAGGAGGACAAGCCGGCCCTTGCGGAGAAACCTGTGGCAACGTCAGCGAAACAGGAACCGGAAAAGAAGGAAGAGGAATTCGCCTGGGGCAAGGAAGTGAACGGCCTTCAACTTGGCCTCGCCCTTGTGCCTGCCGACAAGATCGCCTATCGCGCCGGGCAGGAAATCAAACTTGAACTCACGGTGCGAAATGTCAGCAGCGCCGCGATAACGATCAGCCACGGACGTCTCCAAGAGTACGCGCCAAAGATCACCGATGCGCAAGGGAAAACTGTCTACGTCGCCATGCCGCCTTTGTGGTTGTTTTGGGCGGTCCCGACCAAACGGATTCTTAAACCAGGCGAAACGGTCACACTGTATAAACCGGAGGTCGCGGTCGAGGAAGTCTTGGAGGGAAAGGCCGACCCGACAACCGTAGTCAGCACACCGACGATCCGAGTGCGGCCGGGGAAGTACAATATCGCATTCGGCCGTATGGTGTACAGCCATCCGACGCTTTCGACGGGCACTGTGGAGTTCGAGGTGAAGGATAAGAACTCTAAGGCAAAGGACGGCGCCCGAACATCCCTTTCGGACGCAATCAAAGCGCTGAACACGAAAGCAGCGCATAACCCTATTGGAAAGGATGAGACGCCGATCACCGAACCGGAAGTCATTGCCGCGATTCGGGCGGCAAAGCGGCCGGAAGATTCCGCCGTGACGGACAAGCTGTTCGACGCCTTCAAGAAGATCGCGGAGACGAAGCAACTGCCGCCTGGGGCGGAACTCGAAGCCGTCGGCGGCGGCTGGGATCCGGGGATGGCGTTCCTTTATGACATATGGTGGGTCCGGGTCCAGATGCCGAAGGAAGCGAACGGCACGTATAGCTTCGTCATCAGGGAGCGCTTCATTCGATCTCGGACGCTTCAAGAAGAAATGGCTCGCCTCGAACCGAAGCCGGGTGAGGAGCAGCCCGTCGATGGCGGTCGCACGCAAGAATACATCGAGGCCCTCAAGGACCGGATTGAGAAGATGAAAGCAAAGTGACGAGGTAAGCCGGCGCCGATTAGCCGCGACGCGCTAGCAGAGCGCGTGAACTCCCCGCGCTCCGCTAGCGCGTCGCGGCTAACCGGCGCCGGCTCTAATACGTGAACATCCCATACGTTTCCTTGCCCCCTGCCGCCGTCTTCGTCCGCCGCCTCCCCATCAAGTAACGGTGGACGTGGATGTGTTCCAGCAGCCGGAACTCCGTTTTCACCGCGTCGATGCGTTCGCCGCGCTGCTCGATCTCGTCCTCGTGGATCGGGCCGAGGAAGTACGGCGACGCGGCCAGATAGGGAATCCACACGGGGTCGATGCCCATCACGCGCGAACAGGTGGCGTCCACGGCCGGCAGGTTGCGGCCCATGACCAACACGCCGGCCGGCTTGGCTTCGCCGAGGATCGGGCCGTCGCCCTCCATGCCGATGATGCCGTCCACGATGGCGAAATGAGCGTTGACCGTGGCCGCCACGTCGTAAATTGACTGCTGCAAGCCGACGTGGTGCAACACATTCTTCGGCCAGCCGTAATAGGCGCCCGGCACCACGCCGTAAAGGTTCTTCATGGCCAATGTGACGCCCGCCCAATGATGCGTCTTGAGCTTGGCCATCGACACCACCCAATCCGCTTCGCGCACCACGCGCGGCAGCATGAACCGTTTCAGCCGGCTGATCCGGCCGGCGTTCGGAACCGCCGTCACTTCCGCATAATTGAGATCGACAAAGGCGGCGCCCGTCTCTTTCAACACATCGACCAGACCCGATTGCTCCAGGAGAATCATGGAATCGCGGCGATGGCCGGCTCCTTCGCCAATGAGGACGCGGGCCGCTCCGAGTCGTTGGAAGGCGACCACGGCGGCGTACATCACGCGCGGATGCGTGTTGATGCAGGCGGACTTGACCGAGGAGGTTTCGACTAAATTGGGCTTGAGTAGGATAGTCTTGCCTTCCACTTCCGCGCGCGTCACGCCGAGTTGCGCCATCCCCGACGAGACGACGGCCGCCAAATCCTGCTCATAGCTATCCGCTTTGGCGATGAAAGTCTGGGTCTGCCACGCCTCGCCGTTGAAGACCCGGTGCAGCCCCATGTCGGTGATCGCGCCGGACGAGCCGCGCAGGGCGAACCGGGCCATGAGCCGTTTAAGCAGGTCGATAAAGGGGTTCGAGGTCACGAAGCCTCCTTGGCATGAAGGCCGTTTTCACAACGGGCGGCCAGCAAAAGGGCGCCCATCCAGGCGGTGTCATAACTGCCGTAAACCGACTGCCGTTCCAGGCTCTCCATGATCCAAGCGCCGATGCCCGCGGGGCGGCGACCCCAGGCGCTCAGGGCCAGGACCGACCAGCCCAGCCATAGAGGACCGCGCGTGCCCGACACTTCCGTCTCCAGGTAATCCAGACTTTTTTGAACGTCCTTGGCGCTGACGTGGCCGGCCAGGGCGTGCAGAGCCAGGCCGGTACTCTCCATTGAAGGTCTTAATTCGACGCAATAGACCTTCGTGTTGCCGTAATTCCAGCCGCCGGATTCGAGTTGACGATTTAGCAGCATCCGCCGCGCCTCCTCCGCGCGGGCGTGCCCCGCTTGGCCGGCGCATTCCAGGGCAAGCAAAGCCATCGCCGTCGGCTCGACCCATGAATGGGTTTTCTCGATCCACGGCCAACCGCGGATCGTCGTGTCGTGTTCCACGACGGCGTCCTTATCCAGACGATAGTGGACGCCGGAGGTGCGCAGAAGGAAATCGACGGCGCGGGTCTGGTTCGAGGCATGAGCGGCGGAGCCGTTCCAGGCCAGAATCGCCTCGGACGTGGGCCAAAACGCTTGTGGATAATCCGGGTCGATGGGCACACGGCCGTCCCGCAGTTGGCCCTGCGCCAGCCGGTCGAGGACCGGACCGGGTTCGGGGATCGCCCCCAAGGCGCGCAGCGCCAACACGGCCCAGGCGGCCGCGTCCGGACGATGACGGCCGCCCGGCTGGCCGGAGAAGCCGCCGCACGGCGTCCGTCGTTTCAGCAAGTCATCGACGTAAGGTTGCCAATCGTTCATGCTCCTATGGTCGTCAGGACGGCGGCGAGGGTCAAGGCCATAGGCATCTATTCAAGCGGGGGCGCCATGCAACGCCGTCCAGAGGATTGTATGCGGAATGGTCTTAACTAATAACGATGTATGAACATGGAAGCCCTCCGTTACACGGGGTGTTCTTACCAGAGAACGCCAGCGCACGGAGGGCTTCACATGGCTCGTCAGCACAGGAAGCGTCCTTCCCAAAGTCGCAAGGGCCGCCGGCAGCGTCGGACTCAGGTATCCTCTCGCCACGGCTTGAAAGACGCCATCGGGAAGTTTCTGCCCGGGCAATTCTTTTCACGCTGGCGGGTGGCGGGATTGAAATGGTCGCCGCTGCGGGTGTTTTGGGTGGCGATCCTGATGGTCTGGAGCGCGGAGCAAACGTTGCAGGCGCGCTTCGAGGAAACGCGGGAGGCAGCACGGTCGCTGTTTCCCAAGTGGCCGTTAGGCAAGAGTTACACGGGATGGTACGAGGCGCAGTTGAAATGGCTGACGCCGCTGCGGCCGGCCCTGGGCAAACGATTGCGACAGCAGTTGCGGACGAGAGCCGGTCGGCACTGGCGGCATGAGGGTTGGTGCGCGTTCACTGCGGACGGCGGCCAACGAAAACGAGTTGAAGTGTGCGGGCAAAAAGAAGACGGGACCGCAATTGTTCGTGACGACGTTGCTACACATGGGCACGGGCATACCCTGGGATTTTCGCATCGGGCCGGGGACGGCGAGCGAACGACGGCATTTGGAAGAGATGCTGGCGGATTTGCCGCCGCGGTCGTTCCCGCACCTTGTTCTCCCCCAATAGTTCCTTGAACAGCGCCGTTGAGGTGTAAAGAACGAACCGCCAAGACGCCAAGAGCGCCAAGTAGAAGAGGGCAATTGTATTCTTGGCGCTCTTGGCGTCTTGGCGGTTCGTTCTCTTTTCGAGAGGCAGGCCCCGTCGGTGTTGATTCAGGAAGCCGATCTGCCGCAAGAGCCGAACGCCCGAGGCGGCGAAGTGCGAACTGACGTGGGCGCTGTTGGGCCTGTGGCTGTTGGGCCTGATGACGGCGTCGCAAATCTTGGCGCGAGGCGGCGACCCGTTGCGTTGGTCGGCGGCCAAGGCGCGCGACCGCGTGCGGCGGAGCATGCGGCATGCGTTGACACGACGCTGTCTGGATCGCGGCTTGGGCCGTGATTTAGCCTGGGCAACGAAAGACGGCTACGTTCGACGCGGCAGCAAGAAAGCCCGCGACTGGCCGCATAAGAAAAAGGAAAAGCCGCCTGGCGACCCGAAACTCCAATCGGCAACGGCGGAACAACTACGAGCCATGCAACGACTTAAAGCGAAACAAGCCGCCCCGTAGTTGACGGCGTTGCATGGCGCCCCCGTCCATAGAGTAAACCTGCCGGGGTTGTGTAGAAACGAATGGGTTTATCCAGACGACGCGGGATTATACATCAAAGAGGATCGCCAATGACCACTAGCGTGAATGTGAGGCAAGCCGGATGGTTGACGCTGGTGTTGGGGGCCATCTTGCTTGTGATGGGCGCGGCGGCGTGGACCGCACCGGTGAGGGCCGACGAGCCGGCGACGGAGTTGACGGCCGAGGAACGCGGAACGCTGCATAAGCAAGCATTGGAGTTACTGACTGATGCACAAAGAAGTAAACTCCCACTGTCTGTATTTGCCTTGTTTTCAGGGCTTATCGCCTCGTGAAAGTTTAGTTCTTTGCGCAGCTGTCTGTAAACGAGCTGGCGGCTCAGCTGTATCGGGACGGGAAATACGTCGCCGCGTCTGAGTTGTTTGAAAAATCCCTGGAGAAGTGCCGTCGCCTCTACCCGGCCGACAAGTACCCCGATGGCCACCCCAACTTGGCCGTGGGCCTCAACAACTTGGGCGTCCTGCTACAGGCGCGGGGCGAGTACGGCCGTGCGGAGCCACTCCTCCGCGACGTTCTGGAGATGCGCCGCCGCCTCTATCCGACCGGGAAGTACCCCGACGGCCATCCCAACTTGGCCGGGAGCCTCAGCAACCTGGGCGCCCTGCTGCACGACCGGGGCGAGTACGGCAAGGCGGAGCCGTTCCTCCGTGAAGCCTTGGAAATGAGCAAGCGCCTCTACCCGGCGGAGCAGTACCCTGGCGGCCATCGCTACCTGGCAAGTAGCCTCAACAACCTAGGCAGCCTGTTGCTGGCGCGGGGCGAGTACGGCAAGGCGGAGCCGTTCTACCGCGCCGCCTTGGACATGCTTAAGAAGCTCTACCCACCCGACAAGTACCCCGTCGGCCACCCAGAACTGGCTAGGGGCCTCAACAACTTGGGTGGTTCGTTGCTGGCGCGGGGAGAATACGGAAAGGCAGCTGACGTTCTTGCCGAAGGCGCGTCCATGTACGACCGACTGACCGTCGCTTTTGCCGACGGCGGTGCTGAAGCCGAGGCGCTAAATCTCGCCGCTTCCCTGCCCGGCGCCCGCAACCTGTTCCTCGCGGCCACCGTCCATGAGGAGAGCGCCAATCCCGCCGAGCAGTACCCCGTCCTATGGCAAAGCAAGTCCGCACTTGCCCGCAGCCTCCAGCGCCGTCGCCGCCTGCTCCGCGCCGCCTCGGACGCCGATGAAGCCACACGGCGAAAGGTGCAGACGCTGATCGGCGTGCGACAGGAACTGGCCCGGCTCGTTCTGGCGCCCGCCCGTCCCGGCGACGCCGACCGTGCCCAACTCGTCCAAGACTTGACCGACAAGAAGGAGCGACTGGAAAAGGAACTCGCCGCCCTGTTGCCGGCGTCTGACCGCGGCATACTCTCGTACACTGACCTCGCTGATCGACTGCCCGAGCGCGCCGTGTTCATCGACCTTTCCCGCTACAGAGACTTGGATCCCAAGACGCGGAAGTGGGCCGACGGCCATTACGCCGTCTTCATACTCCGCAAGGGTCAGCCGATACGCCGCGTCGAACTCGCCGACGCGGCGGCCATCGAGAAAGACTTGGCAGAATGGCGAGACGCTATCGTCAAAAACTTGCGCAGCGACGCCGCCGGCCGACTAAGGAAGGCCGTCTGGGAACCCATCGCCGCGGCATTGGGCGAGGGCGTCGATACCGTCTACATCTGCCCCGATGGCCCGTTGAGCGCGTTGCCGTGGTCGGCCCTGCCGGGCGACCGGCCCGGCTCGGTGCTGCTGGAGGACTACGCCTTCGCCGTCGTGCCCGGCGGCCCGTCGCTGCTCGACCAACTGACGGCCCCCGTCCCGACAAGCCGCGGCCCCGGCGTACTGCTGGCCGTCGGCGGCGTCCGCTACGACCGTGACGACGCCTCTACTGGCAAACCGTGACCGGCCCTGCCCGCCACCGTCAAGGAACGGGCCGGCGTCGTCGCCGAGGCCAGGAAACTGCCCCACGCTCCTGAGATCGTCGAACGCTCCGGCGCCGGCGCCGACGTGCCGCGTCTGTTGGCCGATCTGCCCAGGGCGCGCTGGGCGCATCTCGCCACGCACGGCTTCTTCGCCGCCCCCGACAGCAAGGAACGCGAACACCTGTTCCGGCCCGACGACTTCCTCCTCGGCGTCGGCGCCGAGCGACGCGGGGCGGCGGCGCGCAATCCGCTTACCCTCTCCGGCTTGGTGCTGGCCGGCGCCAATCAGCCGACCGACGCCGACAGCGGCGTCCTCACCGGCGAAGCGGTGGCCGGGCTGGATTTGGACGGCATGGACCTGGCCGTGCTGTCGGCCTGTCAGACCGGCCTGGGCGAAGCGGCGGCCGGCGAAGGCGTTTTTGGATTGCAACGCGCTTTCCACATCGGCGGCGCCCGCAACGTGGTGGCCAGCCTGTGGAAGGTAGACGACGAGGCCACGGCGGCGCTGATGAACCTCTTCTACATCCACCTGTGGGAGAAGAACGAGCCGCCGCTGACGGCGCTGCACCACGCCCAGCTAGAGCTTTACCGCAATCCCCAGAGTGTGCCGGTGCTGGCCCAGGGCCAAAGGGCCGTGGATTGGGACGAGACGGTGCAAGCCGTGATGAAAGCGCCGGCCGACCCGAAGGAGACGCCAAAACGTCCGGCGGCCGTCAAGGACTGGGCCGCGTTTGTGCTGTCGGGAGCGGGTCGCTGATAGCTTCTCATGCTATACAAGCCTGAAGCGCGAGCGAAG
>DHJA01000232.1:33389-65716 GCA_002404095.1 Planctomycetaceae bacterium UBA4732
CTTCGCTCGCGCTTCAGGCTTGTAAAGACCGGCGGGATGGTCGGGTTCGTTGCATCCGCGTTTATCCGTGGTCTATTCCCCTTCACGGAACCGCCGACAGCGAAAACTCCACCAGCTTGTCGTTCGCCAGCGTGAACTCCAGCCCCAGCTTTCGGTAGCTCAACCGCGTCATTTGCTCCTCTTTTTCCGTCGCGTCCGACTCGCCGTACGCTTTGACGATGTCGGCGGACTTCGCGCCCATGCCGATGCCCTCCTTCGTCTTGCCCGCGAAGTCCGCAACCTTCACGACGAAGGTCGCCTGCGTATAGCAGGTAATCATCATCACCCCGCGTCGCGGGCTAACGAGGACGGAATAGCCCCGGGACAAGTAATCCAATGCCATGCCCTTCTGATCGATTTTGTCGGGCTCCCCTAGCTCCTTGATGACCTGTTCTTTCGTCATGCCGAACTTGACCTGGCCCAGCCCCACTTTCGGCTTCACCTCAGGGGCGGACCCCGCCGCGTCCTCAACGCGATGGGCCGGCGCGGTCTCGACGCCTTCGGTTCGCAACGTGAAACCCGCCGGCGCCTCCGTCGAAAACAACTTCTTGTCGAAAGGCTGGTCGAACTTCAAGTCCATCGTCATCTTGCGTCCCGCATGGGCGTCGTCTTTGTCCACGACTTCGAGCCGAACCGGTAGTTGCGACTTCGGCTCGACCCACACTTTTATCTCCTGCTCGATCTCGCCAAACGACGCTTTGCCGAGAAACACTTCGGTCGTCTGACCGTTCAGTTGTTCCCCCGGCAGCTTCTTCACTTCACTTTTGCGAATGTTCCGCAAAATCTCATACACATCGGTCGGCACGCGGTTGTAATAGCCCTTTATAAGCAACGCTTTTTTCTTGGCCGGATCGACGGCCAGCGACTGCTCGCGCCGCGGGTCGATGACGTTGTAGCTGCCGTCTGCGTCTTCCATCCGCAGCCGGCCGTCACTCAACGCATACGCGGTTCCGGTTTGCGGTTTGCCATCCGAACCCTCCTGGGTAAAGGTGATAGTCAGTGACTTGGTCTGTTCGACTTTTTTTTGCACGTCGGCAAAGGCAAGGTTGCCGCCGCCGAACGGACTGGCCAGCCAGAGGGCCAGCAGTACCACGGCGGCGACGGCGACCAGAGCGGCATAGCGGGTCATGGTGGGCACACTCCAAAAAGAAGGCGGTGGTTTCAGGTCGGCAAGTAGGGCGGCTCGCGTCCGATTCAAGGCGGTTTGCGGATCGGACGGCGGCGCGTCGGCCAACGCCTTCAGCCGGCGCAGAACTTCGGATTCATCCATTGGGAATCTCCTCGCCCAGGCGACGCCGCAACCGGGCGACGCCCTTGGCGCACAAGGCGCGAACCTGATGCGCCGTTCTGCCCAGCAGCTGGGCGACTTCATTGGCGTCGAGCTGCTCCAGGTGGCGCAGCACGAGGCACAGCCGCACACTTTCGGGCAATTCGGTCAAGGCAATCAAGACCTGATCGAGTTCCTCGCGCTCCACCAGCTTCGCTAGCGGATCAAGCCTTGTAGCTTGGTCGGGAACCTCCCCCACTTCGCGGCGGCGGCGCCGTTTGCGGCGCCAATCGAACGCCAGGTTGACCGCGGTGCGGACGGCAAACGCGGCAGGGTCGGTCGCGTTGCGGAAGCCGGCGGACGAACGCAGCCGTAGGAACAGTTCCTGCAACAAGTCGTCGGCCGCATCGGCGCGGAGCGTCAGCCGGGTCAGCAAGCGGTGCAACCGCCGGCCGTCGGTTTGGAGCAAATGAAGCAAGCCTGCCGTGGAATCCACGCGCCGCCCTCGCGGTTTCTACAATGAGGACGTTCGCCGAGGGCGAAGCGCAACCGGCGAGGGTGTTTTTGGTTTGCAACGCGCCATTCCTATCGGTGGCGCCAAGAACGTCGTGGCCAGCCTGTGGAAGGTGGACGACGAGGCGACGTCCGCGCTGATGAATCTGCTGTACTATCACCTGTGGGAGAAGGGTGAACCGCCGTTGGAGGCGCTGCATCACGCCCAGCTCGAGTTGTATCGCAATCCGCAGGACGTACCGGCGTTGGCGCGCGGCCGCGGCGCCGTGGACTGGGACGAGACAGTGCAGACGGTAACGAAGGCGCCGGTTGACGCGAAGGAGACGCCGAAGCGTGCTGCGGCCGTCAAGGATTGGGCCGCGTTTGTGCTGTCGGGGGCGGGACGTTGAATGGTCTAGTAGCATCTCGGTTCTCTCGTTCTCTCGTTCCCAAACTCCTGTTTGGGAACGAGGGTAACGAGGGTATGGGAACGAGGGTGCAAGCGTGAGAACCGGGGTTCTCACGATAGGCGGCAAAATCTCGCTGCGTTGGCGGGTGCTTCGCCGTCTAATCATTGTTCGGCCATGACTCGCCGGAGAGGATGTATGAGCCAGGACCGTGACCTCATCGACAACATCAAGACGCACTTCGCCCGTAAGTCGTCGGCTCAACTTCAGGAGATTATGCAGGCCAACGATCCGGAGCGCTGGTCCCTGGAAGCGATTGCGGCAGCCGGCGAAGTCTTCAAGGACCGCCTGGCCGGACGCGCCGAGGAACCCCAAATCGCCGAGGAGGAGCCGGCGCCGCCCCCCTACTATTATGTACCCGAAGAACTAGCTCTGGGCGTCCTTGTCAGCCTGCTGACCGGTCACCGGATCATTCCATACTACAGAACCAGGCCGGTCGAGAATCCCGACCGGCCGCTGCCATTCGGTCCTCGGGTGGCGTGGCTGGCGGTGGAGAACACCGATACCGAGGCGGTGGCGAAGGCTCTTGTCCTACGGGGAGCACGGGACGCAACCTGGGCGGAGGGAGTGAAGGCGGCATACCAATCGTCCGTCTTCGTCACGCCGCCCCTGGGGGACTGGACCCTGGCAGTCAGCACCGCGCTATTCCCGCCTGACCGGGTTGAGGTATTCGTCAAACCGCTGCTGGAGCGGCTGAGCCGCCAGTTCGGGGACGCCCAGTACTTCTGCACGCAGCGGGACCTCGAGCTGCACGTCTGGGCGCGGGCGCGGCAGGGGCGGCTGGTCCGGGGCTACGGCTGGCTTGGTCAGAAGGGCCTTACCCTCTGGGATGAAGGCGCGCAAACGAAGGAAGAGCGCGACCTCGGCTTCCATTTCTTCAACCCGAGTTCCATATGCGAATCGCCAAAGCATGGGTCGAAGGAAGAGCCCGACGGCGGCGTCCATTTCATGAAAGGGCCGCTTTCGGAGGTCAAGCAGAGCGATAGCGGGGCGCGCAAGGATCTACCGCTTCCAAACGAGAGTTGTGTGATGCAACTCGCCCTCCTTTGGAGCATTGATCCAACAACCTTGGACGAGGCGTACAAGGAACCGGCCGTGGGATTACTGGGCAGTGTTCCCTGGGCAAGAGCCGAACCGGTCGATGAAGTTGACCGGGCAGGCGTCACGGCTTTCCGAGGTGGGAAATCCAGCTAGCCGGCTCTGGGCAAGGGCGTGGATACCGTGTACATCTAACCCAATGGCCCGTATAGCGCGCCGACAGCGGCGTCCTCACCGGCGAAGCGGTGGCCGGGCTGGATTTGGACGGCATGGACCTGGCCGTGCTGTCGGCCTGCCAGACGGGATTGGGCGAGTCGGCGGCCGGCAAGGGCGTTTTTGGATTGCAACGCGCCTTTCATATCGGTGGCGCCAAGAACGTCGTGGCCAGTCTTTGGAAAGTAGACGACGAGGCGACCGCCGCGCTGATGAATCTGTTGTACTATCACCTGTGGGAGAAGGGCGAACCGCCGTTGGAGGCGTTGCATCACGCGCAGCTAGAGCTGTACCGCAATCCGCAGGGCGTGCCGGCGCTGGCGCGTGGTCGCGGCGCGGTGGATTGGGACGAGACGGTGCAGACGGTAACGAAGGCGCCGGTGGATGCGAAGGAAACGCCGAAGCGGGCGGCGGCCGTCAAGGACTGGGCCGCGTTCGTGCTGTCGGGGGCGGGACGTTAATCGTTCGCCCGTTCACGGAAGAAGCTGGAGTGCGCAAAAGATTCCGGCGCCTGGATCTGTCCGCCCCGCCGTCAACGGCGGGTCTACAAGCCGAAGCCCCGTAAACCGGGCTGAAAAACACTTCTCAGCCCCGTCCACGGGGCTTCGGCTTGTAGGCCCGCGTTTGAACGCGGGACGTACAGATTCAGGTGCTAGGTTCAGTGCACATAGCCAATCGTTGCAGGACGCCATCTTTTGCTTGTTCTATTCTCGCTTGATGAGGTGCGTCCCCGTGAACATTCGCAGCCTCGGCCGTTGGACCGTCGCGGCCGTCGGCCTTTCGGCCGTCGGCCTCGCGCCCATGCTGTTTAACCCCGCGCCTGCCGCTGTGGTGGCGCGCCGCGCCGCGTCCGCCGATGACGCCGGCTTTTCCGACTGGCGCGGCGTTAGTTCGTGTACCTCGTCGGCCTGCCATAACCAGGCCGGCGAAGGCAATTTCAAAGGCCGCGAATATGCCAAATGGATCGGCAAAGACCCTCATAACAAGGCGTATCAAATCCTGTTCGACGAGCGCTCCGTGCGCATTCAGCAAAATCTCAACCGCTCCGAGCCTGGCGATAAACAGCTTTCCGCCAGCTGTAATATCCTCTGTCTGCGCTGTCACGTCGCCCCGGAAGCCGAGAAGGTCGTGGACGCCTCGCCGGTCTGGTTCAGCGACGGCGTCGGCTGCGAAAGCTGTCACGGCGCCGCCGGCAAGTGGCTGACGGCCCACGTGCAATACGGATGGAAGGAAAAGAGTTTGAGCGAGAAGAAGAATGATGGTTTCACCAACACGAAAGACCTCGCCGTAAGGGCGAAAACTTGCATGGACTGCCACGTCGGCGGCGACCGCGCCGACGTGAACCACGATCTGTACGCCGCCGGCCATCCGCCGCTGCAATGGGAGTACAGCTCCTTTTTAGAGCGCTATCGTCCGTATCAACACTGGTCCGAAGCGGACGACCGCCGGCGCCACCCCGCCTACGAGGCGGAATCGTGGGCCGTCGGCCAGGCTATTTCGGCGCGGGCCGCGCTGCACCTTCTGGACACGCGCGCCGAAGAAGTGGCGAATGACCGTGAACATAAGCCGTGGCCGGAGTTCGCCGAGTACGCCTGCTCGTCGTGTCACCACGACCTGAAACAGCAACGTCCGCCGGCCCTGGGCCATAAGGCCGGTTCGCCCGCGTGGTCGCCGTTCGTGGACCTGACGACGTTGCTGCCCGAGCATCCGTCGCTGGCGACGCTCAACGAATTGCGTCAAACAATGGAAGGTCGAAGTCCGGATTCGCACCAAGTTTCACAAATGGCTAAGTCGCTCGTCAAGGAATACGACGAATGGCTGAGGCGGTCGCGTCCGGAAACGGACTTCGGCCCTGATGCACTGCGCGAACGGTTGGAACTGCTGTCGGGCCCGGAGGGAGAGAAGATCGCCAAGGGCGGTTGGGACGACGCCCGCCAGCTTGCGCTGGCGCTTTCCGCCCATTATCGGTCGCTGAACGCCGTTGATCCCGATCCGCGGCTGGGCGGTGCGGTGCGCGGGCTGGAGGGTCTGCTGCGTCTGCCGCCGCAGTGGGACACGCCGCCGCGCTACGACCCGGAGGCCATCGTCAATGTCTTGCGGGATATCGACAATCGACTGAAAAATCGCTAGTAGTACACCGATCTACTAACCCGAAGCGCAAGCGAGGAATGCAGTCGAGCGCCTCGCTCGCGCTTCGGGTTCGTAGGAACGCACCCTACGTCACCCTCTGGGAGCGATGTGATGTCTATAATTCATGCGCGGCGGCTTCGGTTGGCGTCCGCCCTCGTCGTAGCGGCGGTCGCGGCTTGGGGCCTAATGGGGCACGGTGAGGCGAAAGACGATCCGCCCGCGAATGGCGGCATCCCCGTCGTCCCGCTAAGGCCGAGCGTTCAAGACGCCGGTCGGTGCAACGTCTGCCACACTTTCGGCACCCCGCCGGAAAGCACAGACCTCCAGCCGTTGTGTCGCTGCAACGAGCGAACATTTTGGGAACAAAACGACAAGCACCAGGACGCTTACGTCCTTCTCGGCGGCGAGCGGGCTAAGCGCATCAACAAACTACGCGGCTCCGACGTCGCGCCTGAAAAAGATCAGGATTGTCTCGGTTGCCATAGCATGGTTTCCGTCAACCTACTGGCGAAGACGAAGATCGACGATAAGGTGATTGCGAAAGGGGTCAGCTGTCTCGCCTGTCATGGCCCCTGGAACAATTGGATCGATGTGCATGGAACTAGCGACGAAGAAACACGCAAGGCCTGGCGCAAACTGGATCGCACCTACAAGCAAGAAAAGTTCGGCATGACCGACCTTTGGGATCCGGTAAAGCGGACAAAAGTCTGTGCGTCGTGTCACATCGGCGACGCCGACCCGGATAAACATCGGCTGGTGACGCACGATATGTATGCGGGCGGGCATCCGCCGCTGCCGGCTTTCGAGACGGCCGTTTTCTGTAACAGCCTGCCGCGACACTGGCAGCTGATGAACGAAAAAGCCCGTGAAATGCAGAAGGCCCAGTATCAGTGGGATCCGACGGAACTGGAGCAGACGAAGTTGGTGGTGGCGGGCGGCGCGGCGGCCTTCCGCGAGGCCGTCAACCTGTTGGCCCAAAAGGCCGAACAGGCCGACAAGGATAAACAAGTTCTCGACTTCGCCCTGTTCGACTGCGCCGCCTGTCACCACGATTTACACCAACCGAGTTGGCGCCAGGAGCGCGGCTACAACGGCGCGCCGGGCCGGCCGGGGCCGCGCTCGTGGTCGGCGGCCGTGATGGACCTGTGCAACTGGCAGGCGGCCGGGATGGACAAAGAGCGCGATCAGAAGTTCGCGGCCGATCTCAAGAACGGCGTCGCTTCTCTGTATCAGAGCTTCGGCCGGCGCCCGTTCGGCGATAACGCCGAGGTCAAAAAGACCGCCCAGGCTCTGGTCGCGTTGATGGACGATGAGTTGCTTCCCAAGCTGAATGCGCCGATGAAAACCGACGGGGCCCATGAATCGGCGTTTAGCAAAAAGGCGGCGCGGGAACTGTTGAAGCGTCTGGCCAACTCGGCCGCGAAGCCGGCGGCGGGCGCGACGCCGGATTATGACGCGGCCCGCAGGACCGCATGGGCCTTTGAAGCGATTTACGACGACCTACGGCGGGCAGCCGAAGACTCCAAGGACGCGGAGGACATGCGTCTGAAGGAGAATCAGGCGGCCATTGTGGCGCAGCTTGCCAAGCTCGACGCGAGCTTAAACCTGAAGCTACCGAACGCGGGTGAAGGCGTTGCCGACGAGGAATATAAAAAAGACCCGGACAAAGTGAAGGAACACCGACGGGCCGAGATAGAGGACTTCCTGCCGCAGGTTTTGAAAGCGACGGCGGAGTACACTCCGGAAGAGTTTCACAAAACCTTCGAGGAGATTGTGAAACTGCTGCCGTGACCGCCTGCCAAAGTCCCGCCAGCTGCCCGCCAAACCTCGGATTTGGCGGGACGGTTGGCGGGCTAATCTTTCCTTTCCCATTAAGGGTTTACGGCTCGCCCGCCAACCCGCCAAGCTCTACGCCACCCGGGGTTAGCGGGCGTATATCGCTTCGCCATTGCCGATTTATCCCCTGGAGGCATGACGATGACAGGGCATCCGATTTATCGCGTGACGTCGTTCCAGATTATGGGGCCTTACAGCCTTTGCGTGCAATTTGACGACCAAACGGAACAAGGTATCGACTTTGAGCCGGTCTTGGCCGGGGAACTTTACCGCGCCCGCTGCGGGATTCCGCCCTGTTTCATCAAGTACGAATGGATCCCGAAGTGCATACCCTGGTTTGGCCGAACGGCGCCGACTTTGATCCGGCCACGCTCCACGATTGGCCAAAACAAGCGGAGGCGCTCTTGCGACGCAGGCGCGTCCGTGGGAACCGATGGATGCAGTTCCTTTTTGACGGCGATGCGACTGAGGAACGTCAGTGCCTGACCGTTCCAATGGGAAACGGCATCCGGTCCTTGTGATGGCACCGAACGGACAATCGGGTCAGGCAAAAACAGGAGTTCGGGAACGAGGGAAATTAGCCGGGGATGCCTTGCACGAGTTTGATTTCCTCCGGCTCTAGGCCATAGAGATCATACACCAGCTTGTCCAGTTTCCGTTGGAACGCGCTCACGTCCGCCCCGGCATCGCTCTCTTTCGCAGCGAGGATTTGGTCCACAAGTTCAACAAGGTTGGCCTTGTCGCTCGGCTCAAGCTTCGGGAGCGGCAGCTCGTTTAACATATCCTTAGTGAACGTGGTTCCCTCGTTGTAGCTCGAAGACGGGTATTTCTCCTTGATGTAGAAGAACGCCAATGCGCAATTCACTATGGCAAGGAGCAGTTTCAGAGTTTCTGCGTCGTCGCATGGGATCACAAGCGTCGGTATGCCCGGGATCACGCACCCATCTGCATCTAAACAAGCATCCAACAAGTTTAGACCCTTCAATATGATTTTCTTCCTGACGGATTTCTTTCCATACGACTTCGGAAATGCCTGAAGAAACCGCTTCTTATTGACGACAGGCCGCGAATACCTGCTCCCCAGATAAACCATCTCCCGCTGTCCCCATTTTGAAAGATACTTCCCGATTGTGCCAGTGTTAATCATCCGAAGATACAGATCTTGTCTAGCGGTTTGGGATTCTTCTTCGATAAATTCGCGCAGTCTATATGCGTCATCCGTCGCGCAAGAATTTTCGCAAAGTCCGAGTTCAGACAATCTACCGGGATGCCTATCGATCTTTGCCAAAAAGTCCCCGCAGTTGGAGAATAGCGAGTCGTAGGGGAAAGGAGACTTCAAGCTACTCTTCTGGACAGTGGTCTTTAATCGCATGTCTGTTCCTACAACCTCAAGAATTCGCAGGAATGGCTGGGCCACATTCACATATATGGAAACTATCGCGTCCACGTTGACACTTTCAAATACCCCACGACCGGCTTTGAGAATACTGAATATCTTGGAATTGGTTTGAATTCGCAGTTCATCGCCGAACGGTTTGGAAATCCATTTGTCTGGCGTTATGAAAGTGAGTACCCCTGTTTGGTTCAGAAGACGGAAACCTTTTTCAAAAAAGGCGATGTAGATGTCCCAACTACCTTTCGTCATTGAATAGGCAGCCTGAATCAATTTGCGCATTTCGGGGCTTTCTTTTGCCATGCTTCGAGAATTCAAATATGGCGGGTTGGCGATCACCACATCAAAGCCGCCCTTGGCATGAAAAACCTCGGAGAAGTAAATCTCGAAGTCGAACTCCTCGCGTCCGTTGGTCAGTACATGGATGAGTTCCTCGATCTGTCGCTTGTATTCCGCCTTCTTGGTTCGATTGGACTCGTCAAAGAACTTGGGTTTCAAGGCTTCCAGCTCCTTGAATTGCTCGATGTTGATCAGGTTCTTCTTCACGCCCATCAGGGAGTTGCCGACTACTACCTTATAGTCGAGGTTTGGCAGCGGTTTGATCTGTTGAACGTCCTCCTCGTCCACCACGAGCGAGAGCCAGAGCCGTAGCTTGGCGATCTCAACGGCGCCTACGTCGATGTCCGCGCCGTAGAGACTGGATTGGATGGCGTGACGCTTGAAGTAGTAGGGAGTGCGTTCCGCCACGTCGGTGAAATAGGGCGTGAGTGCGATGCGAGCGCGGACTATCTCGGTCATTATGCCGACCGGGAACGCCCCGGAGCCGACGGCGGGGTCGCAGATGGTAATGTCGGCCAGTTTTTCGTCGATCAGGCGATAGTTTTTCTCGATGGCTTTGGGCATCGTGATGCGATACTTCGTCTCCACCGCCTCATAGTGGGAGATTTGTTCGCCCTGGTGGATGAACATCTCGATGTCGGCGCGGGGAACAATCTCGCGGCGCGTCGTGACCTTGAGCGCTTTCTGCGCAGGGGCGGCTTGACCAAAGAAGTTGCCTTGGATTGCTTTCTCCGCGCCCAGCGATTCGCGCGTCATGTTCAAGGCCGTGTCGAGATAGTTGATGAGGCTTTCCTGGCACATGTAATGGACGATCTCGCGCGGCGTGTAATAGGCGCCAAGCCCCTTGCGGCGGTTTTCCTCAATGAGGTTCTCAAAGACCTTGCCGAGCATCTCCGGGTCGATGGCGACTTCTTTTTCCAGCGGCTCCGCTTCGTTCACGGTGAAGTTGTAGCGGTCGAAAACGTCGAGGATACCCGTGCCGACGTCGCCCTCCTTGGAGCGCTGCGTGTTGGTAAAGAGGTCGTTGGGCAAGTCGATGTGCGTCTTTTTCCATTCATAACCGGCGATCGGCTCGAACAAGCCGCCGTTGAGGAAGGGAATGCGGCACTGGAAGGTTTTGCACCAGGCATCGGGGCCGCGATCGGTGGCGAGGGTGTCGTAGAACAGCGGTTCGAGGACGTCGTCAAAGAGGCATTGTTTCGCGGCGAGGCCCCGTTCCATAAGCTGCCGCATGAAATGGCGCGGGCCCTCGCCCCACTTGCCGCCCTTGGCGACGCCGAGCCAGCCCTTTTTCTGGATGAAATAGAGAAAAACGATCTGGCCGAGCAGTTTCTTGGCGAATTCGACCGTGCCGACGCCCTTGGCCTGGAAGTCGTCGCGAACAGCCTTGTCCTGCTTCACGACGGCGACCAGCGCGGCGTCAACGTCCGCGAACAGCCGGGCGTACTCTCGGAAGAATTCCTTGGTGACGGCCTCAACGCTGAACGCATCCTCGATCTGGGCCAGGGTCGGATGGTCGGCCGTGTTTTGCAGAAGAGTGAGAAAGCGCGACTGGGCGGTATGACATTCCTCGTCCACGCCGACGAGGTAGGAGAACCGCCGCGCCGGGGTCAATCGCTCTTCCGGTTTAATCTTGCCGGTCTTCGGATCGCGCTTGGTTGAATATTCCATGCGGACAAAAGAGAATCGCCAGGATTGCGAATCAGGCGCGACGAAAGCGACGAGGCCGGCTTCTTTATAGGCGTTGTCGTCGCCTTCGCCGCGTTTGAGCTTGTGGGCCACAAAGTCGCGCAGCGCGGTGCGCGTGCGATCCAACTTGTAGGATTCGGTGAGTTGGACGACGAGTACATCGGCCTTCTCGCCTTCGGGGCTGGTAAAGGTGCCGAGACGTTGGCAAGATTTGGCGTGCGGGACGAAGGCGTCCGGAACCTGCATGGACTGCTTCTTGGATTCATCGAAGCCATTGCAGAGTTCGTTGATGAAATCGCGGTAGCGTTTTCGATCAAACGGCGCTTTGAGCGTGTCGCGGACAAGGCGTTGAGCGGTGCTCTTTTCCATAGGAGAATCTCTACGGGTGTGTGCGCTGATACTGGGGGAAACTTCCCTTTGTCGCCGCGTTCCGATCCGATCCGCTGGGTGCCATGCTTTCGCGGCCCCGTCGGAGTGAGAATCCCTCGCGGCGACCCGCGAAAGCATGTCTGCCGCGCGAGAGCAACATGCTTTCGCGGCGGCCCTGCCGCTGTCTCGGTTCCGAAAGCGGCCGCGAAAGCATGGCACCCAGCGTAAAGGTCACCCAAGTAAACGACACGCCTCCTCTACGGCAGATAAGAGGAGAGGATGACTTCACGCGCGGCCGGCGGCGCGTCCTTATCGGGCTTGGGCGCTGGGCCGAGGAGGTATTGACGGGCGATTTCCTTGCGGAGAATGGCGAACATCTCGGCGGGATCGGCCGTTTTATCGAACGCCTCTTTCACTTTACGAATGGTGTGCTTGCCGACGCGGCCGTCGGTAATGATTTGCCTCACGGCGGCGGCGAACTTGCGATCGTCGGGCGTCAGCGCGGCATAGGCGCGGAAATCCTTGGCCTGGAGTCGCTTCAGGAGGATCGCCTCGTTGCCGCTGCCGGCCGCCGTGGGCGGCGCCAAGGTTTCGAGGCTGGGCGTGGTTGCTTTTTGGAATCCTTCCTTGTTCTTATCCAGCAGCGGATAGAAATGCGCTGGCGGAATGTCTTGGCGCGGTTCCTTGGCCGTCGTTTCGAGGGTTTCGGCGGTGGTGAAGAAGTCGAGTTCTTCGGCGCGGTCGGCGCCGGCGTGGGCGCGAAAGAATTTGTCGAGGCGGCCTTGGCGGAAATAGGTGATGAGGGCGGGGCGGTCAGGCGCCGGCGCGGCGTCGGGGTGGTCCGCCGCCGCCGGTTCGGGGGCGTGAGCGCGCGTCGAACGCGCCTTCGGCGGCAGGGCCAGGATGCGCTGGAAAAGTTCTGGCTTGGTTTGTTTCACGGCAAGGATCTGGCCCAGATACTTTAGCTCGCTCTTGGGCTCGGCCGGGTCGCCCTCGACTGCTTCCTTGGAGTTGATACGGTCGAAGAGGTTGTGCGAGGTGATTTTCTCGTCACCCGTAAGCAGGCGCGCGTCGTTGCCCAGCAGAGTAATGAACGCGTGAATCTTCGACTTGGCGGCCTCGGTCAAGGCAATCTCGTCATTGCCCTCATCGGTCGGGAAGAAGTTGTAGGTGAAGAGCGCTTTGAACTTGGTGCCGACGCGGTTCACGCGCCCGACTCGCTGCATCATGCGGGTCGGGTTCCAGGGAATGTCGTAATTGATGACGGTGGCCGAGCGATGGAGATTCACGCCTTCCGCCAGAACGTCGGTGGTGACGAGGATGCGGTAATCGTCGCGGTTCTCGCTGCTGTTGGCATCGAAGTTGGCGATGACTTCACGGCGTAGCGCGGGGCTTGATGCGGCGCTGAAAAGGAGCGTCTTGTCGTCCACTTCCTTTTTGATGCCTGCCGCGAGATAGCAAGCGGTGTCAGCGAATTCGCTGAAGATGATAAGCTTTCCCTTCTTGAACGCCGGTTGCGCGGCGAGTTCGCGTTTGAATTCCACCCATTTCGGATCGCGCTTGATGGTTTTCCACACGCGCTGGACCTCTTGAAGCACGGCCAAGTCCGACGCGACATGCTCCCGGAAGATGGGAGTGAATTCAGCGGTTGCGAACCTCTCGGCTTTCTCCGCCTGGATCAGAGCGTCAATGGCGTCATCGTCGCCATCTTCCAAGAACTCCAGCACCTTGTGGCTGTGCTTCTTGCTTGTATACACGAATCCGTCGTCGAAGGCCTGGAGTACGAGTTGATGGGAATGGATAAATCGACCGAGGGTTTTCTGAAAGGCGTAGAAACTGCTTTCCAACCGCTTCACGAGCAGTATTTTCATGAACTTGGCGAGGTTGCGCTGGCCTTGCACAGCGCGGTCTTCAATCGGCCCGGTGAAGTAGAGTGGGTTTAGGGGCTGGTAGCGAGCGTAGTGGAAGTCGGAGCTGGTTATGCTCTCCAGCGTGCTTGTGAAGACTGCGCTTTCTTTCGGTTTGAGCTGGTAGAGCAGCGGAATGGGATCGTTGACCTTCGGGAACCAGATCTTCTGCTTTTTGAGGTCCTCGCCGTAAAACTCCTCAACCTCGCGGCGAGTGCGGCGGACCATGACATACTTGAGCACGCGATCCCGCAGTTCCTGAGCGTTCAGCTCGACCGCCGCCAGGTAGTCCTCGGCGTCGTCGAGACGATGCAGCCCCTTGAGGCGGTTTCGCAGCTTCTCGAAAAACGTTTCCAGATTGCGGAGTCCGGGGATAGTGCTGTTGCGGGCAGGCTGGAACAACTTTAACTGACTGTAGATGTCGTCCGGCGCGTTGTTGTATGGGGTGGCGGAAACCAGAATGACGCCCTTGTTTTGGCAGATGCGTGTGAGCAACTCGTAACGTTGTGTGGAATCACCTTTGAAGCGGTGGGATTCGTCAATGAAGACGTATTTGTAGAACTCGACGCCCTGTTCCAGGACCTCTTCAAGCTTGCCGATGGAAACGCACTTGTGGCCGGGGATGCAGAAGTCGCGCAACACGCGCGGCCATGAGCCGGGGCTGTTTTCATCGAGAAGGCTTGGCGATGCGATGACCAGGCAACGGCCATCGAGTTGCAGGGCCAGCAACGCCGAAATGTAGGTTTTGCCCAAGCCAACGACATCGGCGAGGAAGACGCCGCCGTAGGTCTTGAGCATCTGCTGTGCGGTGAAGACGGCATCCTCTTGGTATTGCAGCTTCTTGAAATTCTGCGGCAGGTTTTCCGCATTCAGCTTCGAGCGGTCGCCCAAGTAATCGCGAAAGTAGTCAGCGAGAAACTTCAGGTAGAGTTCGTAGGGGGTGAAGAAGGCGAAGGGGGATTCCTTTTCCACCGTGGTAATGATCGTGTCGTGAACGTCCTTCACGTCCACGGCGTCCGCCCAAAGTTCGTTGAACCGATGCAGTGCATAATCGTGTTCCTCCGGCTCCGCGAGCAACACGTTGAACTCCAGATTTCCCTCCAAGCCGCTGTGCGAAAGATTGCTTGACCCGGTGATGACGTAGCCGTGGTTCACGTCCTGCACCGGATGCTCCGGCGTCATGATGTAGACCTTCGCGTGGATGTTCTGCTCCCGATAGAGCTTCACCTCCAGCTTGTCCGAGCGAATCCACTCGATGAACTTTCGGATGCCCGTTTCGATGGCGAGTGAATCCTGCGCTTGGATCAACTCGCTTCGCATCATCCCGCCGAAGGTTCTCTTGACCTCTGCCGTGGACGGGACGCTTTCCGCGGAGTCCTCGTTGGCGATTTGAATGAGGCCGTGAACGACCTGCTCATTTTTTAGACCGATGAGGATGCGTATTTTCTTGACCGATTCGAGCGCGGGGTAAAGGCGGAAGAAGCCGCTGATGAAAAAATAACCGACGAGGCAATCGAAGTCCTGCGTGAGCGGCAGGATTTTTTCGAGCCGTTTGCTGAGCGTGTTGTCGCCCTGGTTGGTGAGGAATTTTTTCGGAGTGGGAGGATGGCTGTCTGACATGGTGGTTTATCGTCTTACGTTGCGCGGAAAGTCCGCGTAAGCCGGAAGACCGTTTCCTAACGGCCGCCGCTTGCCACATTCTTCCCTTAGCTTAGTAACTCACGCAGGAAAGATGAGAATATCGAGGCTTTACGGCTCAACCCGCCAACCCGCCAAGTTCCGCACCGCCCGGCGTCGGCAAGCCGTAGGTCGCTTCACCAGCCGCGTGGCGGTCGCCGAAAGCCGTCGTCAAACCGAGCGTCCGTACCGCTCGCTCCAGCGTTCGCCGCGAATAGCCGGCCGCCTCGCCGGTGAGGTAGCACATCGACCTCGGCTTCGGCCCCGTGGCCAAGAGGTCGCGCAGGAAGCCCATCGCTTCGACCAACATGCCGCGCACCTCCTCGCGCTCGGCCCGCTCCGCCGACGACATTCGCCGCACCAATTCGTCCGCCTCGAAGTCCGCTTCGCCCAGCCATTCCACCCGGCAGACGCCGTCGCGCGGCGCCAGGGCGAACCGCAAGGGCCGCGACGGCAACGCCAGATTGCACTTGGTCACGGCCAATAAGCGTCTTTGCGGGTCGTCGGGGTCGGCGGCCACGAGCAGGCCCGCCCGCGCGGCGCCGATGATGCCGATGCTGCCGCCGCCGCGGTAGATCGCCTTGTCGCCGTTGGTCTTGTTTAGGTGCCGTAGGCAGACCACCGCGCAGCCCCGCCGTTCCGCCAGCCGGGCCAGCTGGAACAACGCCCGCCGCACGTCCTGGTCGCGGCTGGCGTCCACGCCGGTCAGATACGCCATGAGCGGGTCGATGACGAGCAGCCGGGCGCCGCGCTCGGCCACGGCCGCCTCGATCACCGGCAGGTCGCGCGGTATCTCCGGCGTCCGCTCCTCGCCGTCGTCGCCGCGCACGGCCGAGAGCGTGAACAGCCGCGTCATATCGCCGCCGGCCGCGGCCAAGCGCGGCTTGATGGTGTCCGCCTCGCCGTCCTCGGCCGACAGGATGAGCGACGCGCCGACCGGCCCGACCGCCCCGTCGGGCATCACGCCGTCGCGGCTGACGCGGGCGGCGAGGTCGAAAAGAAGGGTCGATTTACCCAGACCGGGATCGCCGTCGAGTACAGTCACCTTGCCCAACGGAATCCAGCCCGGCCACAGCCATTCGACCGGCCGGGCCTCGACTTCGCTCATCGGCCGTACGCGGGCGGCGGTGGAGGGACGCTTGGACATGATGCACCTTGAAGCTGCGGGGACTGAGCGCGGACATCGAGTGTACCCTGCGGAGCGGGCGTGTGGGCAGGTGAGATGGAGGGGGAATAGCTGGGGATGAGCGCCGATAACCGCCGGCAAAGCGCGGCGGGGTGCGTTGACGGGCGGAGCCTGGCGGCTTACAATCCCTTGCTGAGTCACAGGCAACCTATTCGTTACGGCGAGCGATTCGTGGCCAGCTCACCTGGGGGCGTAAAGGCTCTGGAGGCGTTCGCCAAGGGACTCCGGTTTGAGCTGGCCGGGGAACCGGAAGTGGAATACGAAGCGGAAGACGGCAAGTGGTTGCCCCTGTCCACGGCAAAGAACGTCGCTCGCGTCTTGCACCGCTTCTTCACGGAGAAGCCGAATGCCTGCGTGGCGCTGTCTTGAAACAGCTTTTTCAGATTGCTTTCATCTTAAATTGATCTGACGCCGTTTATTTCTGTTGAAGCCGGCAATGGTCGATGGCTCCCAGAATGTCTGGTCGATATGAAAAGCCAGTCAATGAAATTCCGCATCTCCCTCATGGTTCTCTTTTCCGTCACGGTCCTTGCCCACGGCGAAGGCGTACAGTACAGCGACCCGGAACTTCATTTTTCGATCAAGCTCCCTGAAAGTTGGCGGCGTCTGCCGCCTGGCGTCGCAGACCGGGCGGCTGAGGCATTGGCCCGCCAGACGGGAGAGCCGCTGGAGAAATATCAGGCTTGGTTCCAACGAAGCGATAAGCCGGAAGGGGACTACCCTTATATCCTCATTAACCGCCAAATTTGCCGAATGCCGACGCTCGGCGAAACGGCGGACGGTTATAAATCCATAAAGGCTGCGGCAGAGAAAGCGAACGATCGGAAAGGTATTTCCAGCGACTCAAAGATGTTCGACGCTGTGATCGATGCTCGGAGAAACATGATTTTCTTCGAGATCGAGCAGACCGTGAACATTAGCGATACAGGCAAGGTGCATGGCAAGATATGCCTATTTCCCGGAAAGGTTGGCGTGGCCCAGTTAAATTTCTGGGCCGCCGCCGCCGACGTAGACCGCTCCAAGGTCGATTTCGATTTTGTTCTGGATTCTTTTGTCTTCGAGCCAGGCTACGGCTACCAGTCCGGCCTCGCCGCCGACGCCCCGACGCGAGGCTTTGATTTTTCTCGCCTTCTGATGTTCGGGCTGATCGGCGGCATTTTCGGCCCCCTCTGTTACCGTCTGCTCAAATCGAGGAACCCGAACGTATCACCGAGCCTTCTACGGCTCCGGGTAGTGTTTGCCATGTTGGTCATTCTGGGCGGGCTTGAATTCCTCATCGGCCCATCAAGTGGGCCTATTCGCTTTACCTTCGTGCTTGGCAGCATAGTCGTTGGCGTCATCGGCTTCGCCGTTTCCTGGATCATCGAAATGAAAAAGCCGTTGCCGCCGACGAAGGACGGCTCAACTGACGTGCTCCCTCCGCCGTAGAGTTGCGCTGAACGCCAGCCTCTTGTGCTTCCCGAACGCTTGCGATATTAAGACCAAGGAATGGGCCGAACACCATTAAGAGGTAGGTCATGTTCCAGAGCTTCGCCGTCAGGAACTTTCGGTGCTTCTCGGGACTGGCGCTCACGCAGCTGGAGCGCGTGAACCTGATTGCCGGCAAGAACAACACGGGCAACCCTCGGTTCGGCCCAGGTCCAGCGTAAAGCGTTGGCCGCACTTCGTCGTAATCTCGACGGCCAACTCCGGCGGCGCCAGGCCAAATAGCGCCAGATTGGCCCCCTTGTCCACGACGTAGCACTCCAGTTTCAGGCCGGTCAGCGTAGTATGCGCGGACTAATAATTTTTCTGGCCTGCGGCGACGCCTAGCGGTAATCTAAAGGCGGTTTCCCACGGATCGAATGCAAGGGAGGCGCCCCCATGTCCCCCCACAACGATGGCCGACAGGGCGACCACGACGCCACCAACTACGGCGCAACGCCTTCCGATCCGGCGGCGACGCGCTACGCCGGCGCGCCGGCAATCCCTGTTTCCACCGACGACGCGGCCGGCACGCGCTACTCCGACGCGCCCGCCGACCCTCATGCGACGGCGTACACGCCGACTTCCGGTGCGTCGGACAACGCCGCTGCCGGGCGCCTGCCGCGCCGCTTCGGCGGCTACGAACTGCTGGAGGAAATCGGCCACGGCGGTATGGGCGTCGTCTACAGAGCCAGACAACTGGCGCCCGAGCGTATGGTCGCCCTCAAGGTGATCCGCTCCGGCGAGTTGGCCGATGCGGATGACGTGCGCCGCTTTCGCCAAGAAGCCGACGAGGCGGCGCGTCTGGACCATCCGCATATTGTGCCGGTCTACGAAGTCGGCGAACACGGCGGCTTGCATTTCTTCACCATGAAGTTGGTCGAAGGCGGCAGCCTGTCTGGGCGCCTTGAGCGATACCACAACGATGCGAAGGCGGCGGCCAAGCTGACGGCGACGGCGGCGCGGGCGGTACATTATGCCCATCAACGGCAATTGCTGCACCGCGACCTGAAGCCGGGCAACATCCTGCTGGATGCGTCCGGTGAGCCGCACGTCGCCGACTTCGGTTTGGCCAAGCGGATGGGCGGAGCGGGCGAGGCTTCACAGTCGCAGGGCGTGGGTACGCCGGAATACATGGCGCCGGAACAGGCGCGCGGCGAAAAGGAGCGCGAGGAAGCGGAAGGAAGCGGTAAAGGGACAAGTTTAGATTTGGCGCCATGTGGCTTCGCATCAACCAAGCACTCTAGGATTGTGGCTAAGGCTCGACGGCCTCTGCTCCGAGTTGTTCTCCCTTGTCGTCGTTGACGGCGTGAAGAAGGAAGAGCCAATCGATCGCGCCGGCGGCGGAAAGACCGTATTTCTCTCTCAACTCCAGAACCAGCCGATGAGCGGCGCCCCCTGCCACCTCCTTCATATCTGGCGTATTGGCCATGAATTCGTCGGCGCCTTTAGCGATCCCTTCGAGGATCCATTCTTGAGTGGCTTTCTCGTCGTCGTTCAACCACGACCAGAAAGCGGCCCCCGCCTTGACCTCGACGTAATCAAGTTTCCGCATCTCCGACTGGTGTCGTATATTTTCTCCTTTGACGACGCGATATTTATCTGTCAGCAATCCCTTATGCCCGTAGAAAACGCCCACGACGATTCCGCGCGACTGAAGCCCTTGCTCGCCTAACGCCAGAAAGTGACGATACAAACCCATTGCCTGACCGAGTTGAATGGACCAGGCTCCGGCCTTCAGGGACAAAAGGTAAACACCGTCGCTCTTCGTGACAAGATGATCAATGTCATCGAAGATTTCTTTGTTGTACGGGGATACGTCCCGGCAAGTCGAGTCAAGCCGCTTCGTCTGAAATACATGGGGCAATACTTTCTCATCAATCATCTTGCCGAAACCTGTGGCGTGACCGCCGCCGAGATGCGAGGTTAGTAGAAACTGTGCGAGGGACAACTGGTCTGTGATCTGATGGAAGTCTTTCAGAGCGCGCATTAGAAAAGGGTTGACGTTCAGTACGCCGCCTATTTGCGTGCGCAATTTACGAAGGCGACGCCCGAGAAACAGGCTCGTTTCTTTCGCAGTTCCCGCAACGCATTCGGTGTGAGCCACCATTACAACTCCCCTTCGGTCGAGGGCGGAATCCAATCGAAAAGGGACGGCCCCTCCATGCGAGTTTTTTTTCGCCCCGGGCGTTGCGAGTAAGGCAGGCCATCGATAATCTGGCCGTCCTTCCACCAACATCGTGTCCGCACATGCGGTCGCAAGTGTAAGACACGGTTAGGCAGGATCGGTCCCGGCGCGGGATTTTGGATCGAGATGATTTGTTCCAGTAGGTCGATAACGGAACCGCCCCCAAGGCGGCCCAACACGATGGGGACCGCGTTTCCCACCTGCTGGTACTTTTCCCCTGGCGTACCAACGAAGGCCCATTCCGGTGGGAAGCCCTGAACGAGTGCGCACTCGCCGACCGTGAGCGGGCGGAGCAGTTCCGGATGACACATGCTGGTCCCAGCGTGGTTGGGCATGGTCATTATGGTCGGGCAGGGAAACTCGAACGACAATTTGCGCCAGTGCGCCGACCTTCCGCCCTTGAGAAAGAAGCTCTTTCCCATGGACTCCTTCTGGATGGGTAGTGGGAGTGAGCGCCAGTTCCCACCGGGCGGGACCATCGCCAGATATTTCTGCTTTCGCTCGCTGAAGTGCATAAGGGTCGGGTCCGGGTCCGCCTTACCGTGGATGGCGTCTCCGAGCGTGGCGAACACGGGAAGGTTTTCTTCGGGGTGATCGCTGTGGGTCGGGCGTGTAAAATCGGCCGACAAATTGTAGCGATTGCCGATGACAATCATTCGTTCGCGTATTTGCGGCGCGCCGTAATTCACTGAATTAACAACGAAGCAATCGGTTCGGTAACCGAGGTGGTCGAACCGGTCCTGGACCATCTCAAACAGAGCACCTTTGTGCTGATCCTCCGCGGTGGTCATCGAAAGCAGGCCGCGCACGTTTTCCATGAGAAAGGTACGCGGTCGAAAGGCCTCCACGAAGCGCAGATATTCCAGAAGGAGCTCGCCGCGCCTGTCAGCCAGCCCTCGTCGTTTGCCGAAAACGCTAAACGCCTGACACGGCGGGCCGCCCGCGATAAGATCAACGGAGCACGGTTTCACACCGAGTTCAGCCATAACCGCAAATGGATCAAGTTCTGCAATATCCCTTTCGTAAACGCGGAGATTCCGATCGCCGACAAGTCCAGCATCCCGGTTACGCCGGATCGTCTCGCAGAAAGCCGGAATCTTCTCAACGCACGCCAGATGCTCGAACCGGCCGGTCTGTTCGAGTCCGATGTCGAGACCCATCCCGCCAGAGAACAGCGAAAGAACCGTGAAGCGTTTTTCTGGCACACCTGCGCCCTCGAAGTTGACGGAATGAAGATATTGCGCGAATTCTATCACTGGAAGGGATGCCGGGCCAGTAAAGAAAAGCCGAATCAGTCCCGGCCGACGCCCCGCTATATGCCGCCGTTGCAGGGCCGAATTCCGCCTCGGCCGCTGGCAGTCAGCCGCCGTGGATTTCCTCCAAGCACTGACGCGATGGCCCGCCGACGAGAGTCGCTAACAAAGCGTGCCCGCTAACGCCGACGCTAGATAAAATAGAGTCCCGCGTAGACCTTGGGGTCAACGAGGCAACCCTCGCGCCGCTGGTGATTAAAACAGCGGCGTGAACCCGGCGGCCGCGAAATGACGGTCGTTGGTAAAAACTTCGGTCAGTACAATCTCGCGGCGCGTTGTATTAGCCCCGGAGGGGCGGCGGTTAATAGCCAGGCGTGTAAACGCCTGGATGCGGGCGCCTGGCGTTGCTTTATTTAGCCCCGGAGGGGCGACGGTCCCGAGCCGGACCCTTACCGCCGCCCCTCCGGGGCTGGATTCATCAGGGGACGCCGCCTCCTTCCAGGCGTTTACACGCCTGGCTATTAACCGCCGCCCCTCCGGGGCTAAATCGCGGCCGTCTATCTTGTGTAGATACCTAGGGGTCGGAGCGGTTCCAAAGCGCGATCAGGCCGACCGTATCGAGAAAAACCGTCCTCATGGCTGATGTTCGTCGTGGCGGGCGGCGGCTTCGGGGTCGCCCGTATCGTAGGACTGCGACAGAATCTCGAACACTCGTCGTCTGGCTTCGTCTTGTTCCGTGCGAACCGGAGCCGCTACGACATGCACGGTCGCTCCTTCTGGCAAATCGACCGGCCCTGTGGGCCGAAACATCCCGTTCTCGTAGACGGCGGTAATGGTCGCCATCGGTTTGCTCCTCGCGCGGCCGGAGCCTGGTTGAGTTCCTCTAACATGGTATCAGAGGATGGGGACGCATGGCGATCTTTTCCATTCCGCACTTTATTTTCGGACTATTCTTGACATTATGTAACCAGTTCATCCGGCTCGACTTGTTCGACTTTGGCGCCTACGCCAGCCGTTTCCACGTCCCTCACGGCCGAAAGCATGGCCTCTTGAAACGAGGCGCCTTCACGGCAAAACTCCGCATAGACCGTGCCGTCGCGCACTCCAATCAGGGCGTCGTCGCAGCCCGCCTCGTACAGGGCGTCGAGTACTTCGCGCGTCAATTCGCGCACACCCGACAGAAGTAGGGTGAACTCGTATTCCTGCTTCGCCATGTTCACTCCTCCAATGTTTAGTGCGGACAGCGATCCACCTGCCGCCGGATAAACCTGGCGTGGCTATAGGGATTGCGAGGCGTGGACCAGACTCCGAAACGGCAACCTCCTCGCTGCCCGAGCGGACACCACAAGACGCCCCAGGCGTGGCCGCCGGAAGGGGTCCAAATCCAGCCGTTGGCCTCGGCGTACTTCACCGCCGCCTCAATGTCTTTATCCGGATGCCTGGGCCGCTTTGCCATCGGGCGATACTCCTTCGATGGATTGATCTTACCTTGGCCTACGCCGTTCGGACAAGCACCGGAAAGAAAAGTCGTCAGGAATGCTCTATAGAAAAGCTGCGATGTGGAAGGTGGCACGCCCTGCCCGGCCGGACGGTAACGGGCGGGAAAATCAAAAGGGTCGGAAATTCAAAGGGGTCGGGAGTCGTTCCGATCTGTAACGACACCCGACCCTCCTTTTGTTTGTCGTGTATAATGGACTGGATTGCGTGAATGGGCCGGCAAATGGCGAAGAAAAGCCCGAAAATCACCGCAGACGACCTTAAGGGCAAGACTGCCGCGGAGATCCGCGCGCTGGCAAAAGAGCGGGGCTTAGTGCCGCACCTGACCAAACCAGATAAATGGATGGACCCTGTTACCGGGAAGGAGCGGTTACGAATGGATTCCGGACACGTGGACTTGAAGACTGGCCTTCCCTACAGCGACCCAAAAGCAACCGTTCCACACCACCACGCCTATGAACCCGACGGCATTATCAAAATCGTGGATCCAATCGACGGCAATCCACATTTCCCAACATAGGCGCCAAAAACATGAATATTACGGACGAAAAGGTCTTTGAACTCAGCCACGGTGAGCTTGTCGCCTGGGTCGATCCCGGAGCTGCGTTACATTTAAAATGCGTCACGGCGCACGGCGATCCTGTGGAGTTAAACGCAGAGGAAGTCAAGTCCCTATGTGAGGCTTTGCTAAAATTGGTGCGCGAGATCGAGTAAGATGCGCGAGATCGATTTCCTGACAATCCGTATCCTCGAAGGCGACCGCGCCGCGTTCGACGGCCGTCTGACCGGTCCACTGGAACTCGGCCGTCAGCAGGCCGGCGAGCCGGCGCCTTACGCCGTCTTGCCCGGCGTCGATTCCGCGCCCGCTCGCTTGGTCGTGGCCCGGCAGGACGACCGCGATAACATCTCCCGCCGTCACGCCCTCCTTGAGCCGCTTTCCTCCGGCCGCGTTCGTCTCACCAATCGCAGCAAGGCGCCGCTCCCTTGCGGCGGCGCCCCCGGCGGCGTCCTCGCTCCCGGCGCCAACGTCGAACTGGCCGCGCCGTTCTCCTTTTCCCTGCCCGGCCGGACGGTAACGGTCGGCGCCGCCGACTCGGACGACCAAGCCGGTATGCACAGCCTTGAGGAGCAGACCGTCGGCCCCGGCCGGATCGCCGACCTTTCCGTTCGCCTACGGTCGCTGCCGGGCCTCAGCGGCGCCCAACTGAACGAGATGGTCGGCTGGCTTCAGACCACCATGGGCGTCCTTCAGGCCACCGTAGGCGCGGCCGACTTCCTCGACAAAGCCGCCGAGGCGCTGGTGCAGATCGTCGGCCTCGAATTGGGCCGTGTGCTATTGCTCGACGGCGAACAGTGGGTCGCCGCCGCCGCTTACGGCGAGGCGCCGACGCTCGGCAGGCCGTGGCAGCCGAGTCGCCGCGTTCTCGCGGAGGTAAGGCAGAAGAAAAAGACTTTTTGGCAATCGGCTCGTCCGTCCGGTGAGGCCGACACGCCGAGTTTGGCGCCGCTGCAGACGGTCGTGGCCGCGCCCCTCCTCGATGCGGACGGCAACGTCGTCGGCGCCCTCTACGGCGAACGTCGTCGGGCGCCGATCTCGCTCCTGAACGTCGGCGGTCAGCTGGAAGCGACGCTCGTCGATCTGCTGGCCTGCGGCGTGGCGGCGGGACTGGCTCGGCAGGCCAAGGAGAAGTCGGCGTTGGAAGCCCACGTCCGCCTGGAACAGTTTTTCGGCGCCGACCTGGCGCGTCGATTGGTCCGTGAGCCGGCTCTGCTGGAGGGCCGCGACGCCGGGGTGACGCTTCTGTTCTGCGACGTGCGCGGCTTCAGCCGGGTCAGCGAAAAGCTAGGCCCGGCCGGCAGCCTGCGCTGGATGAACGACGTAATGAACGAGTTGTCTAGGTGCGTACTCGACGAAGGCGGCGTACTCGTCGATTACGTCGGCGACGAGGTGCTGGCCATGTGGGGGGCGCCGCAGGACCAGCCGGATCAGGCCGAGCGGGCCGTGCGCGCGGCCCTGGCCATGCTCGCCGCGCTGCCGGCCCTCAACACGCGGTGGCAAGAAGTTCTCGGCGGAGCGACCGCGGTCGGCGTCGGCGTCAGCACCGGCCCGGCTCAGGTCGGCAACACTGGCTCGAAGTACAAGTTCAAATATGGGGCGATGGGCAACACGGTCAACCTCGGCAGCCGGGTGCAGGGTTTGACACAGTATCTGAAATGTCCGGTATTGGTGACGCGGGGCACGCGCGAACGGCTCGGCGATGGCTTCACCTCGCGGCGCGTGGTGAAAGCGCGGGTCGTCAACATCGCGGAGCCGGTGGACCTGTATGAAGTGGAGGCGGCCGGCGTGGAACGGCGTCGGCAGTTTTTCGCCGAGTCGGAGGCCGCGTTGGAAGCGCTGGAGGCCGGCGACTTCGCCCTGGCGGCGCATCGGGCCGGCATGTTGCTGTTGGACCATCGCGGCGACGGACCGTTGTTGCTGACGTTGTCACGCGCCAGCACCGCCCTGGTGGAAGACGGCCGCGGCTTTGACGCCGTATGGGCGCCGCCGGGGAAATGAGCGAACGCACTGGCGAGCCGGGTCGCGTCTTGCTAGTCCGGCGGCGCCGGGGTAAAATCGCGTCAGTGAAAGCACAGCGATATCAACACCGAAAGGCCGAAATTCTTTCATCATACTGCGACTGCTCGGCCGGGGCGGAATGACCCTCGCCTTCCGCGCCATGGAATGAAGTATGAGCGATCTATGGGACCCATTCTACGGCCCATAGAGTTGTTTGGCTTGGGTGCCGTTCCATTTATCCCCCTCCTGCTTGGAGTCACGTATCCCTTGTCTCAACCGAACTTGATTCGGGACCGCAGAATCGCGGTTACGACAATCCCGATCTCCCCACTCTGTTAGTAGAGGGTCGCAGAGTGCGGCCCTACCCTTCCGGCGGCACAAAGCGTGTCGCCACAATTGCGAATGGGAGTACGAACATGTCCGAAGCCAACGTCCAGCAGCCGACCACCGAGACCGCGCAGGGCCCAGAGCCGGGCGCCCCCGACCTTGTCCCGCAATGGGGCGTGAACACCCCGCGCGGCGGCAAGACGGTCGTCAACCGATCGCTAAAGGAGGACGCCCGAGTCCCCCTTTTCCTCGGGCAGACCCTGATCAACTCGCTCCGCGACCTGGGATACAACAGCACCACGTCGGCGCTGTGCGAGCATGTGGACAACGCCCTCCAATGGGGAGCGACGGAAGTGCGGGTGTACTTTCGCCAGACGGGCAAGCAGGGCAACCAGCGGATCGACGCGATGGTCTATGACAATGGAAAGGGGATGGCCCCCCGCGTGCTGAAGGTGGCGATCGCCTTCGGCGGCTCGATGGTGTACGACAACCGCTCCGGCATCGGTCGGTATGGCATGGGGATGAAAACGGCCGCGTTAAACATCACCCGCTGCGTAGACGTATACTCGTGGCAGGAGCCCGGCGCGTTCTACTCGATGACGCTCGACGTGGACAAGATCGGTCAGGACCGGAACAACATGATCGAGTTGCCCGATCCGGAGTTCACCGACGCCCTCCCGTCGGAAGTGGCAGAAATGTTCACGAAGCCGATGGACTACGCGAAGAAGGGGCGTGACTCGCACGAGTTGCTCGCCGACGAGTCTCACAAGTTGACCGAGCAACTTGGGCGATCCGGCACGATCGTCTACATGCCCAAATGCGACAGGCTCACCTTCAAGACTGCCGCCACGCTGGCAGATCATGCGCTGAAGGATATGGGCCGCATCTACCGCAAGTTCATCGACAAGGGGGTGCGCGTGTACGTCAACAACCGCCTGGTCGAAGCGTTCGATCCGACCTACTGGATGCCTTCCGCTCGGCACGTCAAGGTTGTGGGGCTAACCGAAACGAAGTCCGCCCTGGTGGACAGCTGGACCGTTCAGATCCCTGTTGCCGAGGGACAACTGTTCACCACGACCGAGGTGCGAATCCGGATGTTTCTGCTACCAGTCCACGATTGGGGGTCGCTGCCGCGGGTAACGCTCAAGAACAGCCTCCACGTTTTCGATGACCACATGGTGTCGTATCTGCGGAATGAGCGGGAGGTGGAGATCGGGGCGGAGCCGCGGCTGAAGCTGAAAAAGCACAGCACGAACGCCTGGCTGCGGGTGCAGATCGAGTTCACGGGCGATGCCGACGAGGCGTTCGGCGTTGCCGCGAACAAGCAGGGAGTCCGCCTGCAACAGTTCGCCGTCGACTGGATTCTTGAACACGACGACTGCCGCTTCCAGCGCACCATCACCAATATTCGCAAGATGATCCGCGAAAGGCAACTGAAGATCGCCGTTGCGGAGCAGGCCGGGCAGACCAACGAAGCCGAGCGGCACGCAATGGATACCGAGGGGGTGCAGGGCGTCGCGCTGCCTACGCCGCCGACGGACACGGATGAACAGAAAGCTGCGCTTGAGGCCAACCTGCGCGGGCTGGCCGTCAGCCTCCGGCAAGAGGAAGAGACAGAGGAGCAAGCGTTCAACCGGGTAAAGGAGTCGAAGTACCTCACCGAATTCAAACCACAGGAATACGCCCCGTTCTACGACACCGAGTACAAGTTCGGGAAGCTGATCCTGCGAGTGAACACCGCCCACCGGTTCTACCAGAAGGTCTGGCAGCCGCTCGGCGACTTGGCCAAGAAGACCAACCAAATGGGAGAGGCAGAAAGTGGCGAGGGGGCCGGGGACGATGTCGCGGATACGACCCGCAAAGCCTTGGTCGGGTTGAAGTTGCTGCTCTTGTCGCTGGCCCGCGCCCAAACCCAGATGCTTTCCGGAAGCGCGCAAGGCGAAGAGAATCAGCTGTTCCGCAACCTGCGGAAGGCATGGTCTGACGTACTCGAAACGCAACTCCTGCACGTCTGAAAACGCAAGCTAGACGTTCATCCCTCCGGCTTCCTGAAGTTAGCGATCTGACCGGCCGTAAGGAAACGGCCGGTCTTTTGTTACCCTTTGTCCGCTTCGCCACTATACTATAAGAGACCTGCTTTGGGCGGGTGCGCTGGCACCGACTTGGCTTGCCGAATTGCCCGAGACGAAGAGCCATAGCGTGTTCTTCGATTCGGTTGGCTAATCCTCGACGGTGCTGGCAGGGTTGGCGCGGCAAAAGGCCGCGTTCCAAAACCATACCGAGAGGTTCCGTCATGTCCACTTCTGAGTCATCGCTCCCTGCGCACTGGCAGTTTTATGCGGAACATGCCCGCCAAACACATTATGGCCGAGTGGACGATTTCGGGTACGGCCGGGAAGAATTCCTCAGCGAGACCCTAGCGGTAATCGAGTCGAACAGCCCATTTTCCGACGACTGCCGCCAGCGGCTCGGCAGAATCCCGTGGAATCGCGCCAAGAAGCATCGGCGGCTGCGGCTGCATTATCCCGGAAGACTACACTCCTCCAGCGCACAAGAGATGTCGGCCATTGAAATAGCTGACTCCGTTGACCAAGTTCGGGGCATTTTGTCGCCCGGTGAATGGGACGTTGAGTGCCGTCTCGCGGCCGGTCAGACCTATGCGGAGGTTGCACTCGAACGCGGCCTTTCGCCAGACACTCTGAAAGTACGGGCCGGCAGGTGGCGGGCTCGAATCCGCCGGCAGGTGTCGATGTGTTGATGTAGGGGGATCGCTGAAGGTGCAGCAAGGGTGACAGAGCGATTCCGCCCTTCTTCTCGCCCACGTAGGGTGGGTCGAATACTCGACCCACCCTACAAGACCTGGCAGCTCGCTTATGGCGAACCACTAGCCAAATCAGTTGCCGCCGCTGGGCCGGGCCACGCGCGGCGTCACATCGGCGTCCTTCGGCGCCTGGGTCATCTTCCAGCCCGCCGGCGGCGTCGGCGCGTCGAACTCGCGGCGGTCGATGGTCTTGTCGTTGCTGTTGATCTGAACCACGTCCCAGGTTACTTGGGTCGAATTGGGCGACTCGAACCAGAGCCGACGCGGCAGCATCGTCTCCTTGTTCAGCACGATCTGCGCCCGTTTGAAGTCCACTTTGTCGGCGGCGAAACGCGGCTGAATGTCCACGTAGAGATAAAATTGATCGGTCTTGGTCAATTTGAGGTCGTAGCGTTTCTGAGCCTCTTCCTTCTTCATGCCGAAGAGGAACGACAGGAAATTGTCGTCGGACACCTGACCGGCCCTGGGCTTGGGAAGCTCGTGGGCCATGACCACCTTCTCGGATTGGCGGAACTCGTAAAGAAGGGCGCCGGAGCAGACGAAGCGCTCGGAAAAGTCCTTTTTGCCGTCCGGCGTCATCTGGAGCAAGGCGAGGTTCTGCGTGGTCGCGCCGGCGCCAACGCGCAGGTATTTCGTGAAGCCGGTGAAATGCTTTTCCACGTCGGTGGTTTGATCTTTCTCGGTGCGCTTGATCTGAGCGCTGAGAGCTTGCACTTGCTCCATCGTCTTTTGCCAGCGTTCGAGATAGCCGTCGAGCGGATCGGCGGCGGCCGGCTGGGCGGTCTGTGCGGTCGGAGTCGTGGGCGGCGTCTGCGGCCTTTGGGCGACGAGCGGGGCCGCGGCCATAAGCAGAACGGTCAGGGCCAACCCTTGGAGACGCATCGGTCACCTCCTGTATATCAGTTCGATCTTTCATCCCACGGCGGTTTATAGCAGGGCGGCCGGCGCGGGGAAAGATCGTTTAGCCGTGACCCGAAGGGGAGCGCTCTTCGCCCGCGCTCCCCTTCGGGTCGCGGCTAAACGAATGCTTACCCCAGATTCACGTACACTGTCTTCACCTCGCTGTACAACGACAGCGCGTATTCGCCGAGTTCGCGGCCGATGCCGCTCATCTTGAAGCCGCCGAACGGGGCGGCCGCGTCGAATACGTCGTAACAGTTCACCCACACGGTGCCCGCGCGAAGGCCGTTGGCCAGCCGGTGCGCCTTGCCGATGTCGCGCGTCCAGACCGCCGCCGCCAAGCCGTAAAACGTCTGGTTGCCGCGCTTCACCACCTCGTCCACGTCCTTAAACTTCAGCACGTTCATCACCGGCCCGAAGATTTCTTCTTTGGCGATCTTCATTTCGTCTTTTACGTCCGTGAACACCGTCGGCTCGATGAAATAGCCGGGGCCGGCGACGCGCTTGCCGCCGGTCATCAGCTTCGCGCCCTCCTTTTTGCCCGCGTCGATGTAACCCATGATGCGATCGCATTGCTCTTGCGACACCTGCGGCCCCTGCGTCGTCTCCGGGTCGAATGGGTCGCCGATCTTCTGCGATTTGGCCTTTTTCAGCACCTTTTCGATGAACTGGTCGTGGATCTTCTCCTCGACGAAGAGCCGGCTTCCAGCGCAGCAGCACTGGCCCTGGTTGAAGAAGAGGCCGAAGTACGCGCCTTCGACGGCCGCGTCGATGTCGGCGTCGGCGAAGACGATGTTGGGGCTTTTGCCGCCCAGCTCCAGGCTGACGCGCTTGAGATTGCTGCGCGCGGCCGCTTCCATGATGATCTGGCCGGTGCTGCCTTCGCCGGTGAAGGCGATCTTGTCCACGTCCATATGTGACGTGAGGGCGGCGCCGGCGGTGGGGCCGTAGCCGGGCACGACGTTTATCACGCCGTCGGGAAAGCCGGCTTCCTGGGCCAGAGCCGCCACGCGCAGCGCCGTCAACGGCGTCTGCTCGGCCGGCTTGAGGACGACCGTATTGCCGCAAGCAAGAGCCGGCGCCCACTTCCACGCCATCATCAACAGCGGGAAATTCCACGGAATAATCTGGCCGATGACGCCGACGGGTTCGTGGCGCGTATAGCAGAAGTACGGCCCTTCGACGGGGATGGTCTTGCCGTGATTCTTGTCGGCCCAGCCGGCATAGTATCGATACGCCTTGACGGTCAGGGCCAGGTCGGCGTTGAGCGAATCGCGATAGGGCTTGCCGTTATCGAGAGATTCCAGAGCGGCTAACTCCTCGCCGTGTCGTTCGACAAGGTCGGCCAGCTTGTAGAGCAGTCGGCCGCGCTCGGCGGCGCTGGTCTTGGGCCAGGAGCCTTCCTCGAACGCCTTGCGGGCGGCCTTGACGGCGAGATCAACGTCGGCCTTATCGCCCTCGGCGACTTGGCAGATGGTTTTGCCGGTGGAGGGGTTGACGGTGGCGAAGGTTTTGCCGGAAACGCTGTCGAGCCATTTGCCGCCGATGAACAAGGGTTGGTCCTTGACCTGCGGCGGCTTGACGGTCTGGGGCTTTTTTAGGGTCGCTGTGGTCACGGCGTGGGATCTCCTGGAGAGGGCGAGACAAGAACAATGGTCCAACATGGGGAATTGTCTCACCGGCCAATGCGGGCGTCAAGCGGCTGGGGCGGGTATCTATATAGGAGTGCTTCGCTTATAAACCGCGCTGGACGGTTGCCTATAAACTTCCGAATGGCGTGTCCTTTGGCTACTTATGCGGCTCGCTTATTTGTTGTAAGCCTAGTGCATTCGCCGCGTCGTCACTTAGCGGCTGCGCGACGACTTTGGACAAGTCAATTCTTATTGTGCCGCCTCCGAAGATGACCGACCGTCCTTCCAGTGGCACTTGCGCTGCCGGAAGCCAAAAGACCTGCCACGTCCCGCTGGCACTTTTCACCGCTACGCCGTAGCGGTCGCCTATCTCCCATGCGACGAATCCGGCGCTGGCGTGTTCATTCCGGCCATAGTCGAAAGAATAAGGCTTGGGCGCTACTTTGGCAGGCTTTTGGAGCATTTCGCCGACGTACCACTGCATCGGCCTCATCCGGCCTTGCGAGTCGCTGAGAAGGCAGAGGAACCGGGCGTCATCCGGGACGTTGGTGATAACGAAGCATACATGATCGGGAGGGTAAGGGCAGGTGTAGACGAGGAACAACAGGACCGCTGCGCCGGCGGCCAGTCCAAGGAGCGTCACGATAGTTGCTATCCGAAGCAGCCGCCACATGAATCCGTCCCCGAAGAAGATGCACCCATGTTCCCCCAGCCGGCGCCGGGGGTCAAGGGGAAGGCCTCATTTAGGCGGCTGACTCTCAGCGGGTTGAGGCATATTCAGTGTTGACCCCAGCCCTTCTCCCAGCGACCATAGGGGCGTGTCAATCCTTGTCCCGCCCTTGTCCCGCTGACAGATCGCTCTGGTACGGTAGGAAATACATGACCAATGTTGGCTTTACCGTCGTCGTCGTGTTCCTCGCTTTCCCCCTGCTTCTCCGCGCTTCGCCCAACGAGTCGAGCGGCGAGCTAGATGGGGCCATTGTCGTTGATTGGTGCGCACGGATTGATGCGATCATACTAAACAACAACACTGATCACGAAAAGATCGTCGCGCTGACCGATTGCGTCCGGATCGGCGACGACATGAAAAAAGTCCGGGAGCGGTTGCGGGGTGCGCGATGTATAGCGTCCGGAGCGTTGGGTGATGATTCAAAGTGCGAGGACTTCGATTGTCGCGTCAGGGTCGGCTCGAAACGGGGGAAGGTCACCTGCATCTGGTATTTCCCGCTCTCGGGCGGCAAGCACTGCCTAATTGGAGACTGGTAATATGGCGGTATAAGGAGGGGAGCGCGGGAGGACAAATCATGGAACCGAGCGAAAACCCGGAAGGGCGACAACGGGGAACTTGTTTGTCGCTAATGATGGCGGCGATGGTCGCCGGCTTTTTCGCGCTGCTGCTGGTAGTGGCGACGGGCGGCTGGGCCGTCTACGTGATCGGGGTCGCCGCGGCCATCTTCCTCTTCGGGGCAATTCACTATCTCCTATGGGGCCGATCCATGCTGCAACAAACGGCCGGCGACCGCGAAGAGGATGAGCTGCGTCAGCGCGCCGAGGAGTCGGAAGATGAACCGCCCGCGCCGGGGTCGAATGACTTTACGCGCCGTGGGGCAGGTTTCTAACCTGCCTTCCGAATTGGCAGGTTAGAAA
>DHJA01000232.1:65864-66730 GCA_002404095.1 Planctomycetaceae bacterium UBA4732
TCGTCCTCGCGCTGGCCGCCGCGCCTGTTCACGCCCAAGGCATCGTCTGGCTCAGCGATTACAACGCCGCCCGCCGTGAAGCGCATGATAAAAACCTGCCGCTCGTCATCGACTTTAGCACACAAAATTGCCATTGGTGTCGCCAACTCGAAGCGACGACCTTCCGCGACCCGGCCGTCGTCAAGCTGCTGTGCCAACATTTCGTTGCCCTCCGTCTCGACGGCGAGAAAGATGCCGGCCTTGCTCAGGCTCTCGGCATCAACGCCTACCCGACGCTGGTGTTCGCGGATCCCAATGGCAAGGTTCTGGGAAAGCAGGACGGCTACGTTAAGGCGGCGGAGTTTACGCAAATCGCCCAACGCGCCTTGGCCAGCGTACCGCCGCGCGTCGATTCGGGGCTGCGTCAGGCGGTGCAGGTCAGCGCGCCGCCGCCGCCAGAAAAACTCAATATGGACGAGGAACGAACGCGAAACGCCGGCCGGTTGCTGGCGTTGGCGCGGGCCGACTACCAGAGACAGCAGTTTTTGGGATGCCTGGAGCGCTGTAAAGCGCTGAGGGCCGATTACTCCGACTTGCCGGAAGGAGCCGAAGCGCAACGGCTGGAAACCCAAATCCGCAGCGATCCCGATGTCCTGAGCGCGGCTTGCGACACTCTAACGGATCGTCTCGGCGCCATGTACCTCGACATGGCGGAGGCCCTCATGCTCAAGAACAAGCCGGCGCAGGCCGTCCTTTGCCTGGAATGGGTGGTGCAGGCGCGGCCCGGAACGCCGCAGGCCGAAGCGGCCAAGACGCGGTTGACGCAGATTAAGGAGCGGTAAGAAGATTAGCCCCATCGAAAAGACCAATAGGACTTATAGGACCAA
>DHJA01000084.1:0-12769 GCA_002404095.1 Planctomycetaceae bacterium UBA4732
GGGCGCTGTAGTATTAGAGTCTGTCCCATAAGCCGTCGAAACACGGCTGAAACAGCCGTGGCACACTTGAAAACTCGGTGTGCCACGGCTGTTTCAGCCGTGTTAGACCCCTTATGGGACAGACTCTTAGTCGTTGACGTAGACGTACTCGCGCGTCTCCGCTTCCGCGTCTTGTTCGAGGGCGTAGACCGACATGCCTTCCACGTCCAGGAATGCCAACGGGACGTGGACCAGGGCGGCCTCCAGGGAGGCGCCCGCCGGGCGCGCCAGCGCCAACGCCAGCGGCACGGCATGTTCCGCGAAGGCCGAGCCGTCGAGGGCGATGAGAAGCGAGCGGACCATGAGAGTGACCCCCCAAAGAGAACCAGGCCGCCGCCTAACGCCCGGTCATGCTATATCAAGCGCCCGGAAGAGCCAAACCTTGAGGAAATCGAGCAGTATGGTGTAGGCGCCCACCGCCGCCAGGAGTTCCAGGATCAGGACCACGGGGACGGCGGCCATCAGAAATCCTTCAGAAGCAAGGACGCTCACGGCGATGACGTCTGCGACGGAGAAGACCAACAGCCATCGGCCCGGCACGGATCGCCAGAAGCGTCCGCGCTCGCGCACCAGGTAGACGTTCGCCTGTCCGGTGAAGACCAAAAGGAGAAAAATCAGGGTCTGTAAGCGCGGCAGGTCGAGGCCGAGAGCGTCCCGTCCGACGAAAAAGACGGCGAAGGAAAGAACCAGCCAGCCGCAGGCAAGCGCCAGCGCGGCGACCACGAGGGCGCGGACGGGCCAGCGGTCGGGCTTGCGGGAGAACGACGCCCGGTCGGAAGCCAGCGACATCGTCACGAAGTCGTTGGCGAATAGCAGGAGCAAGACCAGGCGGGGCGTGGTCACGAAGACGCCGGTGGCGATCAGACCGGCCGTCAGGAAAAGGGCGATTTGGAAGGTCTTGACGATCTTGTTCAGGGTGTAGGTTAATAGACGCTGGTAGATGCGGCGGCCGGTCTCGACCGCCTGCGGCGCGTCGGCCAGGCCCGGCCGTGTCAGGACCAGACTGGCGGCGGCCTTGGCCACGTCGGTCGCGTTGGCCACCGCGATGCCGACCTCGGCCTGTTTTAGCGCCGGGGCGTCATTGACGCCATCGCCCGTCATGCCGACCACATGGCCGGCCCGTTGCAGCGCATCGATCAGGCGAAACTTGTCCTGCGGCAGGACGCCAGCGAAGACGCCGTACTCCAGCACGTCGGCCCCCATGCCCTCGCGCAAGGCGTCGGCGGGGCATACGCGGCCGTCGATTCCCACCGCTGCGGCGGCCGCCCGGGCGGTATCCTCGCCATCGCCCGTAACCATCACCGTGCGGACGCCGAGATCCTTTAGGCGTCGCACCATCGCCGCGGACTCTGGACGGGGCGGGTCGTGCAACGCCGCCAGGCCCGCCCGGCGCAAACGCCCCTCCGGCCCCGCGGCGACGGCCAGGATGCGGAAGCCCTTGGCTGCCAGTTCGCGCACGTCCCCATTCCAATCCGCCCCCTCAGCAACCAGTCCGGCGACGACCGCCGGCGCCCCTTTGATCACGTGGAGCGTCTCATCGCCGTCGCGCAGCCGGACTTCCGAGCGCTTAGTCGCGGGGTCGAAGGGGAGGAATTGAAGGAGCGGGGGCCGGTCGGCCAGTAAGCCTTGATCCCGAGCTGGGCCGAGGAGGGCCAAGTCGATGGGATCTTGGGTGGACTCGTCGCAGGCGAGGGCGGCCAGGCGCAGCACGTCCCGTTCGCTGAACGGAGGATAGGCCCGCAGGACCGCCAGAGTGAGCCGATTCTCCGTTATGGTCCCCGTCTTATCGCTGCACAGCACGTCCATGGCGGACGCCTCCTCGACGGCCGCCAGGCGCGTCGCGAGAACCCCGCGCTTGGCCAGTTCCAGCGCGCCAAGGGCGGTGGCCAGGGTATAGGTTGCCGGCAGCGCGACCGGGACGGAGGCGACCAGGAGAATCAGGGCGTACGGCAGCACTTCCGCCCAGGGAAGATTCGAGAACCAGGCATAGGCCAGGAGGACGACCAGCAGAACGACGTCAAAGGCCACCAGGTACTTGACGATGGTAAAGATTACGGCCTCCTGGCGGCTGGGGGCGTGGGCCGTCCGGACTAACTCGGCCGTCTTGCCGAAGGAAGTACGGCCGCCCGTGGCCGTGACGCGGCCTGTCGCCTCGCCGCGCCGAACCACGGCTCCCGCGCAGGCCGGATTTCCCGGTCCCGTCTCCACCGGGGCGGACTCGCCCGTCAGCGCGGACTGATCGAGGAGGACGCCGCCGTCCAGGACGAGCAGGTCGGCCGGTACAAAATCGCCGACGCGCACGTGAACCACGTCGTCTGGCACGAGATCCCGGGCCGGAACGAGTTGCCAGCAGCCGTCGCGGCGAACCCGCGCCTGGACTTCGAGGCGCTGGCGCAGCAGGGCGAGGGCGCCGCGCGCCCGGCTCTCCTGCACAAAGCTGACCGTGGCGTTCAGGAAGAGAAGGCCGACGATGATGACGGCCTCGACGATCTTTCCCGAAGCCAGTTCCAGCGCCAGGGTCAATTCGAGCATCCACGGTACGGGGCCCCAGAACTTTCGCAGAGCGAGCAGGACCGCGTTCGCCCGCTCCTCCGGCGTCTCATTCGGCCCCCATTTCCGGAGCCGTTCGCCGGCCTCCTGGTTGGTCAGACCCTCGGGGGGGCCTGCTTGGACCGCATTGCTCATCTCGACCTCCGCCGCTCGCTTCGCCGAGGCGCCTCGCGTCGGGCGCTCGGTGCGGGGCGCTGACAATGCTTCGTCCAGCAAGCACATGAAATGCTCGGCCACTTCTTTTCAGCCGGCGGCTGCGACGGCCGGCCGAAGGAAGTCTACTGGGCGAGGCCGGCCGCGGATCAGGTTTCTTCTGCCGGCTCTGTCCGCTAGCCTTGCCTCCGTGCTCTTCAACCTGGGGGAAGTGTGGACTTCAGCCCGGATGGCCATCGGAGCTGCGGTCGCGGCTCCGATGGCTCGAAGCGTTCCGCTGTCATTGCTCCCCGAACTTCGTGCGGGCGTCGTCCTGTGCAACCGCGGCAAGGATGTCACCGCCGGTCACCATCCCGACCGGCCGCTGTTGGCGGTCCAGGATGACGACGCGATGGATGTGGGCGTCGATCATGCAGCGGGCCAAATGGCCGAGCCGGGCCTCCGGGTCCGCCGTCACCAGATCGGTCGTCATGTACTGGCGGACCTCGTCCTCCGGGACCTGCTCCAGCTCCAGCATCTGCCAGTCGGAGCAGACGCAGGCGGCCGCCTCCGCGACGGGCGTGGCCGTCCCCTCGCCGCGGTCCATCCAACGGATCAGGTCGGTTCGAGACAGCACGCCGACGCAGCGGCCCTGTTCGTCGGTCACGGGGGCGCCGCTGACCCGTGCCGTGGCGAGCAGGTGGGCCGCCGCACGCAGCGACATGTGACGCGGGATGACCAGCACGTCGCGGCTCATCACGTCCGCGGCGTTCAGGTCGAGGGGGGATTTTGTCGCCGTCATCATAAGACACCTCCGGGAGAGGGAAATCGGCTCCATCTGAGCCTGGGAGGGCGGTCTTCCTCATAAAGCAAGCGCCGTGCCGCCTGCGGGCGTCCAGTGATCGACTCGAAAAATGGGCTTGTTTTGCCGAGAGATTCCAAGGAAGTGGGGGCGATGCCCCCTGCTCAGGCCGCCGCTTCGTTCATGGCGGGAGTGGGCGTTTCCGCACGGGAGCAGGCCGAAGCCGCACAGGTCCACGGCGGAGCGGCGCCGGACTGCTGGAGAACCCGCATGCTGTTGAGTTCAGAGATTGCGAGCGACTGGATTCGCCCCGTAACCGGCCGCCGCCACTAAAGATAAAGGGCTGTCGGACCCTTAAGGGATATCAGAAGATGAGCTGGGAACAACCGTTCGAGAAGCGCTCCGGCATGGAGGTTGCTTGCAAGGCGCGCGGGACTTGCAAACGAACGGGAGAGAGACTCAGGGGGCGACTCTGGACGCCGTACTGGAACGGAGACCGGCCGCGTCGGCACGTTCGGACCGAACAGGAGAATACCCATGAACACGACCACGATCACGCCGCAGGAGCTGTACGAGATTCGGCGGAGCGGCAAGCAGGTGGACCTCATCGACGTGCGCACGCCGGTGGAGTTCCGGGAGGCGCACGTCGAGGGCGCCCGCCTGGTCCCGCTGGACGGCCTTGACCCACCGGCCGTGATGACGCGGCGGAATGGGAACGCGAAGGAACCGCTGTATGTGATCTGCCGCTCCGGCAACCGCGCCCGCCAGGCGTGCGAGCGCTTCGTCGCCGCGGGGTTCACGGACGTCGTCACCGTCGAAGGAGGCGCAATGGCCTGGGAACAGGCCGGCCTGCCCCTGGTGCGCGGCAAGAAAGCCGTTTCGCTGGAGCGCCAAGTACGCATCGCGGCCGGATCGCTGGTCCTCCTCGGGGCGGTGCTTGCCTTGGCCGTTCATCCCTGGTTCGTCTTGCTGCCGGCTTTCGTCGGGTCGGGGTTGGTGTTCGCGGGCGTTACGGACGCCTGCGGCATGGGGCTGCTACTCGCCCGCATGCCCTGGAACCAGGTGAAGGGTCAGAAAGGCGCCTGCTGCTCGCGCTGAGCGACCGGCGGATTCCGAGGGGTTTTTACAGAGGGTGAGGCGCGTCATGAAACTGGTGATCGTGGGCGGCGTGGCGGGAGGCGCCTCGGCGGCGGCCCGCGCCCGTCGTCTTTCGGAAGAGGCTGAGATCATCCTGCTCGAGCGGGGGCCGGACGTCTCGTTCGCCAACTGCGGCCTGCCCTACTACCTCGGCGGAGAGATCTCCGAACGCGAGCGCCTCCTGGTGGTGACGCCCGAGCGGATGAAGGAGCGTTATCGGCTGGAGGTGCGGACGCGGACCAACGTGGAAGCCATCGACAGGCAAGCAAAGCGGGTTCGCGTCCGCGACCTGGCGTCCGGCCGCGAGTACGAGGAGTTTTACGACAAGCTCATCCTGGCGCCCGGCGCCACGCCGATCCGGCCGCCGCTACCGGGCATCTACCTGCCCGGCGTCTTCACCTTGCGCAATATGCAAGACATGGACCGGATCAAGGAAGTCCTCGACAGGGGCGTCCGGCAGGCCGTTGTCGTCGGCGCGGGCTTCATCGGTCTGGAGCTGGTGGAGAACCTGGTCCGGCGGGGCGTGGGGACCACCGTCGTTGAACTGCAGGACCAGGTGCTGCCGCCGTTCGACCCGGAGATGACCACGCCGGTCGCCGACCACCTGGCGGCGAAGGGCGTCGTCCTACTGCTGGGCCAGTCGGCCGAGGCGTTCGAGGCTTCCGAGGACGGCCTGACCGTGCGGTTGAAATCCGGCCATCGCTTGCCCGCCCAGCTGGTGGTGCTGGGGGTGGGCGTCCGGCCCGAGAACAAGCTGGCGGTGGACGCCGGGCTAGAGGTCGGCTCCCGCGGCGGCATCCGCGTCAACGAGCACATGCAGACCAGCGACGCGGACGTCTATGCGGTCGGCGACGCCGTGGAAGTGAAAGACTTCGTGACCGGGGAGGCGACGCAAGTCCCCCTGGCGGGGCCGGCCAACCGGCAGGGCCGCATCGCCGCCGACCACGTGTTTGGGCGCGACAGCCGCTATCGGGGCACGCAGGGCACCGCCGTCGTGCGCGTCTTCGACCTGACGGCGGCGCTGACCGGAGCCTCGGAAAAGACCCTCCGCCGCCTCGGCAGGCCGTACCGCAAAGTGTACATCCACCCGACGCACCACGCCGGCTACTATCCCGGCGCGCAGCCGATGACCCTCAAGCTGCTCATCGACCCCGGAAGTGGGAGGGTGCTCGGGGCGCAGGCCGTGGGCGGGGCGGGAGTGGACAAGCGCATCGACGTGCTGGCCGTGGCCATCCAGGCCGGGATGACGGTCTTCGACCTAGAGGAGGCGGAGTTGGCCTATGCGCCGCAGTACGGCGCTGCCAAAGACCCGATCAACATGGCGAGTTTCGTGGCCGGCGGCTTGCTCAGGGGCGACCATCCGCAAGTATCCGTCGAGGCGCTTGCCGACGCCAATTGTCCCGTCGAGGGGGTAACGCGCCCCTTCCTGCTCGACGTCCGCACAGCCGAGGAATTCGCCGCCGGACACATTCCCGAAGCAGTGAACGTCCCCCTGGACGAGCTGCGTTCCCGCCTCGGCGAACTGCCGCACGACCGCACAATCGCCGTGTACTGCCAGGTCGGGCAACGCGGCTACCTGGCCCTCCGCATTCTCCAGCAGTCGGGTTGGCAGGCGGCGAACCTCGGCGGCGGGTTCAAGACCTACCGACTGTACGCCGAAAGAGACGCTGGCGTATTCTCCGCCGGCAACTGCGGCCGCGTGCGGTAACGAACCGGGCGCGTGCGAATTCGCACAGTGGTGGCGTACGGCAACCGCGCGGCCTCGGCCCGTGTAGGCATTCGCCCGGCAAAAATCAGACGGATTTTCCAGGGCGCAGCGCGCCTTCGGAGCCGCGGCTGATTCCTCGGCGTCGGTTTGGCCGGTGCGATGTTCTGCCTATCGGTTCTCTCCCTAAGGCCGCCCGGCATTGGAATTGCTGAGGAGCTTGACGCAGACCTCTGCTGCTCGTAACTCAGGGGGACGCACGGCCCACAATTACCTCGGGGATTGAATCTATGCCGGACCAAAGTCCGAATCGGAGAAGCTTCGTAAGTTGGCTGACGACCGCGCTCTTTACGCTGATCGGCGCATTGCTGGCGTCGCCAGCCGTTGCCTATGTCACGTCGGCCTTGTGGAAAAAGCGGGCGGCGGACAAGGGCGAATCCGACTTCTCGGACGCCGGACCGATCGCCGACTTGGCCGCCGGCGTGTGGCGGCTGGTGACGGTCGAAGTGGTGCGGAAAGACGGCTGGGAAACGACTCGCTCCAGCCGCTCGATCTGGGTTCGCCGTCCGGGGGAGGGGAGCCAGGATGTCATCGTTCTTTCCCCCATTTGTCCTCACCTCGGATGCTCAACTAATCTGTAGGCGGACGAGGGGCGGTTCCAGTGCCCCTGCCACAAGGGGACCTTCAACGGCGTGCGGGAGGTTCTTGGGGGGTTAGCCAGGTATCGCCTGCAATCCGCGGCACACCATCGGCGAGGGCGCGACATGGTAAGACGGCTCCTGACCCTGGTTCTGCTGGTCGGCCTGGTCCTCAGCGGCGAGGATCTCGTCGGACGACTGCGGAGCTATCCGCCGCCGGGCGACCAGCAGGGATACGAGCCTCAGCAGCCCATCGCTTTCTCCCATCGTCTCCACGCAGGAGATTTACAAATCTCCTGTCAATACTGTCACTATGGGGCGGAAAATAGTCGCCATGCGGGCATCCCGGCCGCCGGCATTTGCATGAACTGCCATCGCTTCGTGACGGCCTCGCAAAAGGCCATGCTCGGCGAAATCCTGGCGGCCCGCAAAGACAACCGGACGCCCGAGCCGGTCGTGTCGCCCGAGCTGCAAAAGCTCTACGACTCCTTGGCGCTGAACGGCAAGCTGGAGCGGGATCCGGACATGACGCCCCAACCCATAAAGTGGGTGAAGGTCCACAATCTCCCCGATTACGCGTGCTTCGATCACCGGGCCCACGCGAACGCGGGCGTGGCCTGCCAGCGCTGCCACGGACCCGTGGAGAGCATGGAGCACTTGCGCCAGGCGTCCGACCTTTCCATGGGCTGGTGCGTTAACTGCCATCGAGAATGTCAGCGAACCGGCGTGGACGGCAAGGCGGTCCAGCCGTCGCTGGACTGCGCGACCTGTCATCACTGACTAGGAGGGAGAGGATGCGTCTTCCAGAGCAGTACCGTCAAGGGCTTGGGCCCCACCGCAACGACGGCGCCGGCCGCCGCGCCCTGCCGGTTCTTACCGGCGCCGACAGCGCTCCGTTCAGCCGGCGGGACTTCCTGACGCTGGCCGGGTTCGCGCTCGCCGGGGCCGCCGTGGCGGGTTGCCAGCGGGCCCCGGTCCGCTACGCCGAAACGTACCTCGATCCGCCGGCCGGGCTGATTCCGGGCCGGTCTTATGATTATGCATCGACGTGCGGCGGCTGCAGCGCCGGGTGCGGCCTACTGGTCCGGAATCGCGACGGCCGTCCCATCAAGCTCGAAGGCAATCCGGATCATCCGCTGTCGCGCGGCGGGCTTTGCGCCGCCGGGCAGGCGTCGCTCCTGGGACTCTACGACCAGCAACGCCTGGCCAAACCGCTGGCGGGCGGCCAGCCCGGTGAATGGCAAGACGTGGATCCGGAAGTGGTGCGCCGACTGGAGGCCATTCGGCAGACGAAGGGGGTCGTGCGCTTCCTGACGGGCCCGGGCCTCAGTCCCGCCGTCCGCGCCTCGATCCGCCGGTTCCTGGACGGTTTCGCCGACGCCCGCCACGTGGTGCATGATCCGCGTTCGTGCGCGGCCATTTTGGAGGCGCACGCGCGCACCCACGGGGCCCGTTTGCTGCCGCATTACCATCTGGACAAGGCCGAGGTGATCGTCGGCTTTGACGCGGACTTTCTCGGCGCCTGGATTTCGCCGGTCGAATTCACGGCCGCCTACCAGGCCGGGCGTCGCCCGGATGAGCCGGGAGGACGATTCTCTTATCACGTCCAGTTCGAGTCTCTCCTGACGCTCACCGGCGCGAAGGCGGATCAACGGCTGTGCGTCGCTCCGGGAGAGTTGGGCGCGGTGATGGGTCACCTGGCCGCACGCCTTGCCGAACTCGCCAAAAACCCCGACCTGGCGCCTCCGATGGGTTCGCTGCCGGAGCCGCCAGTTTCGGGGCGCTTCCTCGACAAGCTGGCCGCTTCTCTCTGGCAGCATCGGCAACGCAGCGTGGTTCTCTGCGGCAGTCAGGACGCGGACCTCCAGGTGCGCGCGAACGTTCTGAATCACCTCCTGGACAACTACGGCGCCACCGTGGACCTCGCCCAGCCGTCCTACCAGCGTGACGGCGACGACCGCGAGGTGGAAACACTGCTTCAGGAGCTTCACGACCCGGAGAGCAAGATCCAGGCCCTCTTCGTCTACCAGAGCAATCCCGTCCATGATCTGCCCGGCGGAGAAACCATCGCGGAGGATCTGAAACGAGTGCCGCTGCTCGTCAGCCTGGCGCCCCGTCTGGACGAGACGGCGGAACTCGCCCACTTCGTGTGCCCGGACCACCACTACCTGGAAAGCTGGAGCGACGCTGAGCCGGTGAGCGGAACGGCGAGTTTGGTTCAGCCCGCGATCAGCCCGCTCGGCGACACGCGCTCGGTGTTGGAGAGCCTGGCGGCCTGGACGGGCAAGCCGCGCCCGGCGTACGACCTTTTGCGCGAACACTGGGAGAAAGAAGTCTTCCCGCGAAGCACGCGGAAAGTCGGCTTCGCGGAATTCTGGGACCGCACCCTGCTCGACGGCTTCGCGCTTGTCGCGCCGGCGCCTGGCAGGGCGCCAGCCTTCACACCGCCTCCTGCTGTCGCCGCAGCAAGTCCGCGCGACGAGGCGACGTACAGCGTCGTCCTGTACTCCAAGGTCGGGCTGCCGGATTCCAGCCATGCCTACAACCCCTGGCTTCACGAGTTGCCCGATCCCATCAGCAAAGTCACCTGGGACAATTACGCCACCGTGTCGCCGGCGACGGCGGAGAAACTGGGCGTGGCGGACGGCGACCTGCTCCGGCTGGAAACGGGCGGCGACGCGGGAGCGTCCGGCGTCCTGGAGTTGCCGGTGTGCGTGCAGGCCGGACAGCACGACCGTGTGGTGGGGGCGGCGCTGGGCTACGGGAGCGTGCTCAGCAAGCGCTTCGCCAACATCGGGCCGTCGTGGCTTCAGGCGGGACCCACCGTGGGGCCGAACGGCCTGGTCGGGAAGAACGCGGCGCCGTTGCTTCAGTGGGTGGAAAGCGGCCTGCATTACACCCGCGATGGCGTGCGCCTGTCCAAGGCCCCCGGGCAGCAGCCCCTGGCTTCGACGCAAGGCAGCAGCTTGCTGACCTTGCCCTCGCGCTTTGCTTCGCTGGAGAACGAACGGCAACCTATCATCCGCCAGAGAACTCTTCAGGCCCTGCAGCAGGAATCGGCCGGCAAGCCGGACGCCGCGCCTGCCGCCGAAAAAGAAGATCTCTGGCCGGCGGATCACCCGGAAAAAGGTCTCCACTGGGGCATGGTGATCGACCTCAGCGCATGCACGGGTTGCTCGGCCTGCGTTATCGCTTGCCAGGCCGAGAACAACATTTCCGTGGTCGGCAAGGACGAGGTCCGGCGGCACCGTGAAATGCACTGGCTGCGCATCGACCGCTACTACATGGAACACGACGGCGGCGTGGAAGTGGCGCACCAACCCATGTTGTGTCAGCACTGTGGCAACGCCCCGTGTGAAGCGGTCTGCCCGGTCCTGGCGACGGTGCACAGTGAAGATGGGCTCAACCAGCAGGTGTACAACCGCTGCGTGGGCACGCGCTACTGCGCCAATAACTGTCCGTACAAGGTGCGGCGGTTCAACTGGTTCGACTACGCCCACGACGACCTGCTGCAGAACCTGGTCCTCAACCCCGACGTCACCGTCCGGTCGCGCGGGGTCATGGAGAAATGCACCTTCTGCGTGCAACGCATCGAGGAGGGCAAGGCCGCGGCCGGGGGGAACGGAAAGATTCCGGGCGACGGAGTGGTCCAGACGGCGTGCCAGCAGTCGTGTCCCGCGCAGGCCATCGTGTTCGGCAACCTGAACGATCCAACGAGCCGGGTGGCCCGGCTGGCGGCCGGCTCGCGCAGCTACCAGGTCCTGGCGGAGCTGAACGTGCGGCCTTCGGTGAGCTACCTCACTCTGGTCAGGAATCGTCCGGCTGGGCGGCCGGAAGGGGAGAGCGAAACGCATGGCTAGCATCTCCGTCCCCTCGCCGCCCAGTCGGCCTCCCCTCATCGTCGGGGACAAGACCGCGGGGCAGGTGACCTCGGACATTTGCGCTCCCCTGGAGCGGCGGGCCGGCGGCTGGTGGTGGCTGGCCTTCCTGGCGGCCGTCAGCGTCCTGCTGCTCGGCGTCGCCGCCGTCTCCTACCAGCTCGACGTGGGCATCGGCACGTGGGGCCTTAACCGCTCGGTCGGCTGGGCCTTTGACATCACGAACTTCGTCTTCTGGATCGGGATCGGTCATGCCGGAACCCTGATCTCGGCCATCCTCTTTCTGTTCCGCCAGAAATGGCGGACCTCGGTCAATCGTTCCGCGGAGGCGATGACTCTTATTGCGGTGATGTGCGCCGGCATCTTTCCCATCATCCACATGGGCCGGGCGTGGCTGTTTTACTGGATCATCCCCTACCCCAACGGGCGCGGGCTGTGGATCAATTTCCGCTCGCCGCTGGTCTGGGATTTCGTCGCCATCAGCACCTACTTCCTGATCTCCCTGGTCTTCTGGTACGTGGGTCTGATCCCGGATCTCGCCACGCTCCGCGACCGCGTCCGGCCGGGATGGTACCGTCGCTTCGTCGGCCTGCTCAGTCTGGGCTGGAACGGGTCGCACCGGACCTGGCGTCGCTACGAGGTCGTGTACCTGCTGCTGGCCGGGTTGGCGACGCCGCTGGTCGTCTCAGTCCACTCCATTGTGAGTGCGGACTTCGCCGCCACCCTGTTGCCCGGCTGGCATTCCACCATCTTTCCGCCCTACTTCGTGACCGGAGCCATCTTCTCCGGCATGGCCATGGTCCTGACCCTGATGCTCGTGGTCCGCAAGGTCCTGCACCTGGAGGACTACCTGACCCCGCGCCATATCGACGCCATGGCCAAGCTGGTGCTGGCCACGAGTTGCCTGGTGGGATTGTCCTACGCCATTGAGTTTTTCACGGCGTTTTACGAGGGCAATCCCTACGAGACCTTCACCTTCGCGAATCGCGCCCTCGGCCCGCTGGGGTGGGCCTTTGCCGTCATGGTGGCCTGCAACGTCCTGTTCCCCCAGCTGTTCTGGTTCCAGGCCGTCCGGCGCCGATTGCTGCTGGTGTTTGCGATCTCCATCCTGGTGAACGTGGGCATGTGGATGGAGCGATTCGTCATCATCGTGTCGGCGTTGGAGCGGGACTTCCTCCCGTCCAGCTGGACCGGCTACGCGCCGACGTTGATCGAGGTGGCCACCCTCCTCGGCAGTTTCGGCCTGTTCTTCTCGTGTTTCCTGGCCTTCTGCCGTCTCATGCCGGTGATCGCGATGGCCGAGGTCAAGGGCGTTTTGGCGCCGAAGCACGATGTTGAGGGGTCAGGGGTCAGGGGTCAGGGGTCAGCCAACCCCATCCCTGTCGGGCCTGACCCCTTGCCCCTTGCCCCGGACCCCTTGGCTCCCGTGGCCCCAACGGTCATCGTGGCCAGTTTCGCGAAGGAAGAAGACTTGCTGGAGGCGGTACGAGCCGTGCAGAAGCGGGCCTGGCACATCGTCGATGTATATACCCCCTATCCCGTACACGGCCTGGAGCAGGCGCTCGACTGGCGGCGCTCTTGGCTGCCGGCGGCGTGCTTGCTCGGCGGCGCGGCCGGGGCCGGGTTGGCCCTGTGGTTCCAGTTCTGGGCGTCGGCGCAGGACTGGCCCATCAATGTGGGAGGCCGGCCATGGAATTCGCTTCCCGCGTTCGTCCCCGTGGCGTTTGAGAGCATGGTCCTGCTCGCCGGCTACGGCCTGGTGGCAGCCTGGCTCCTTCGCTGCGGGCTGTATCCGGGGAAGAAGGCCCGCACGCCGCTGACCGGCGTGACCGACGATCAGTTCGTGTTGGCCGTTCGTAACCCTGTTGTGGCACGGTCTGGAGACCGT
>DHJA01000084.1:12888-16084 GCA_002404095.1 Planctomycetaceae bacterium UBA4732
AGACCGTGCCACAACAGGGTTTGCGCAGGCCCGCCAGCTGCTACAGGAGTGCCACGCGCTGACGGTGGAAGGGCAGGGAGAGGAGGGGCGGCGGCAATGAAGAAGGGCAATCACTGGGTCAACCCCGTACTGTTGGTGTTCTTGCTGGGCGCCGTGGCGCTCTGCTACTTCGTGCCCCCGCGCGACGTGAACCGGCCAAACTACGAGTTCCTTCCGGAAGCTCAGATGGTCCAATCGCCCGCGTACGATTCCTTCGCGCCCAACCCGAACTTTGCCGATGGTCTTACGCTGCGCACCCCTCCTCCCGGCGCGATCGCGCGCGGGTCCACGCCGCTGCACTATCTGCCGACCCTGGAGGACGCGTTGCGGGCCGGCGAGGAGTTGAAGAACCCGTTCCCGCTCCTCGACACGGCCCGGCGCGAGCGTGGGACGACCGTCTTCACCAACTTCTGTCAGGTCTGTCACGGCCCGCTCGGGCAAGGCAACGGGCCGGTGACGCAGGGCGGTTTTCCGCCGCCGGCGTCGCTGCTCGCCGACCGCGCCGTCCAGATGAAGGACGGCCAGATGTTCCACGTGCTGACCTACGGGCAAGGCAACATGCCTTCACTCGCCGCCCAACTCTCGGTGGACGACCGCTGGAGCGTCATTCTGCACATGCGCATGCTCCAGGGGCCCTACGCCCCGGGTGCGGCGGCGACGCGTATCCAGAAGGTCGCCAAACTGTTCAACGAGACCTGTGCGGCCTGCCACGGGCCGGATGGCACCGGCGGCCCGGTGAGGAAGATTCTGCCCCTGATCCCGAATTTCACCAGCCTTGCCTGGCAAATGTCTCAAACGGAGGTCGCCATCGTCAATCAAATCGATTACGGTACGGCGCCCTTGATGCCGGCCTTCCGGTACAAGCTGACGCGCGAGCAGGTCGTCGGCCTGGCGGTTTACGTTCGCTCCTTCGCCGCCCATCAGCCCGGCGCCCCGCCCGCAGCCGCGCCCCCGTCGCAGCTCACCGCGGTGAACATTTACGGCACGTCCTGCTTCGTCTGCCACGATACGACCGGCAAGGGCAACGCCACCTTCCGCATCACGGCCCCGGAACTGCCGGATTTCACCTCGACGGCCTGGCAGAAGTCCCGAACGGACGCCGACCTGGCACAGTCCATTCTGCAAGGGAAGGGCAAGTTCATGTTGCCGCGGAAGGCCGAGTTGGGGTCCGTTGACGTGAAGGACATGGTGGCCCTGATGAGGCGCTTTGAGGGCGGGAAATACGTCGCCGAGCTGGAAGCTGCCAAGCCGGGAGGCCCTGTTCTGCCGCCCGTCCCGGAGACCGCCCCGCTGGAGCTGGCCCCTCGGGATGTTGCGGCCCTCGGCGGTCTGCTAGGCTCGCCGTCCGGCTACGAACCCCTCTTTGGGGCTTCCGGACTGGCCGCCGGAAGGACCCTTTCCCCCGGCTTGGAGCCGATCGTTCCGCCGGTGACGGGCCAATCGGACGAAGAGGCCGCCAGGGTCCGTGTCGGCCAGACCATTTTCCGCCAGTTCTGCTTCACGTGCCACGGGACCGACGGGACCGGATCGCTCATGCGGGGGGCCATGCCCCCGATCCCGGATTTCACCAGCGAGCCCTTCCAGAAGACGCACACCAACGCCCAGATCTGGGTCAGCATTCTCGAGGGTAAGGGAACCCTGATGCCCGCCAACCGCGGCCGGGTCACGGAGGGCCAGGCCCGCGACCTGGCGGCCTACGTTCGGACGTTCGGGCCGGCGATCCCCGTCAACCCCGGGAGTTCGGACGCCGAGTTCGCGGCAGCAGTCCGGAGGCTCGAGAAGCAGCTGGATGACTTGCATAAACAACTACAGGACGTCAAGGGCAAGCCGTGATCGGCGGGGAACAGGCGGAGCGAGGATGGTGTATGAGAGACAATGAGTCGAATTATCGCGTACAGCGGTCGGCGGCGGCCGTGTGCCTGGCCTTGGCGCTCCTGGGAGTCGTCTCGCTGGCGGCGGGGTTCTTCCTGGCGCCGCAGCGGACCTGGCTCGGCGTGTTCGTGGCCTGCAACTTCCTCCTCGGCCTGGGGCTGGGCGGCCTTGTGTTCGTCGCTCTTCACTACGTCACGGGTGCGAAATGGAGCTTGCCGCTCCTGCGGGTGCCGGAGGCCATGACGGCCGTGTTGCCGGTGGCCGCGGCGGGAATGGCCGTCGTCTTGCCGGTCCTGTTCTTCCAGTATTCCGCCTGGGGCTCCTCCGCGGTCCCGCTGCGCCGCCTCTGGCTCAATCCTCCGTTCTTCCTCGCGCGGTCCCTGATTTATGTTGCTGTCTGGATGGCGTTCGGCGCGGCGATCGTGCGTAACTCGCGCCGCCAGGACGGGGAGCGCGGCACGCTGGGCGGCGCCCCGACGGAAAGGAATCTGCGGTTGTCGGCCTTCTTCCTCGTGGCCTTCGGCCTCACCTGCTGGCTGTCCAGTTCCGACTGGCTCATGTCGCTCGAACCGAACTGGGCCAGCACGATCTATGGCGTCTATAACTTTTCCGGCCTGTTCCTGAGCGCCCTTGCGGCCGTGGCCCTGCTGGTGATTTGGTTGCGGCGACGCGCTCCCATGCGAGCCGCCGTCAACGCCGACCATCTGCATGACCTGGGCGCGCTGCTCTTCGCCTTCAGCAGTTTCTGGATGTACATCTGGTTCTGCCAGTACCTTCTGATCTGGTACGTGAACAACCCCGAGGAGACGGCCTACTATCGGGAGCGCTTGCACGGCCCATGGACGGTGTGGTTGTTCCTCGATCTGGCCCTCAACTGGGCGGTCCCTTTCGTCGTGCTGCTGTTCCGCTCGGCCAAGCGCAGTCCGTGGCTCCTGGGCGCCGTCGCCCTGCTCGTGCTCGCCGGGAGGTGGGTCGATCTCTCGTTGATGATCCTGCCCACTCAGGGAAGCGCGTCGGAACCGCCGGGCCTGGTGGATGCGGGACTGGCGCTCGGCACGGTCGGGGTCTTTGTCCTGGTTGTGCTGTGGAGCCTGCAACGCACGCCGCTCGTGCCGACTCATGAGCCCGTGCAGACGTGAAATACGGCAGGCGGCGCCAAGCGCAGCCGGGCGGACTCGCGAACCGCCGCCGAACCCTGAACCTCAGCCGGCCGCTCAGGGTTGCGGCCCAGGCTTTTGTCCCGCCGCGTCTCCGGGCGGCTTCGGAGGCGCGGGCGGCGGCTTGG
>DHJA01000084.1:16215-21220 GCA_002404095.1 Planctomycetaceae bacterium UBA4732
GCTCGGTCGGAGGCGCGGGCGGCGCCTTGGGTTCCTCGGGCCGCAACTCGGACATCGGCTGCGAAAAGATCAATCGGCTCGGCGATGGGGCCGGCTCAGGGGTCGGAGGCGGGACGTCGTTCCAGCGCCGCAGGAACTCCATCAGCTTCGCATATTCCTTGCCCGTCAGGTTGGCGCGGACGCGCATGTGCGCCGCCACGTTCCTGAACTGCGAGTAAGGCCGTTCCGCCAGGCTTGGGGCGTTGTGGCAGTAACTGCAGTACATCGAGAAGACCTGACCGCCGGTCAGCGAGTCTTCGTAACAGGCGCAATCTCCTTCCTTGGCCGGCGACGGCGTGCGCAGGGGCGCGGGGCCTCGCGCGTAGTCCGAGGTGTCGGGCGCCGTATTAAGACAACCCGCGGCCGCAACGGCCGCGCCTAGGACCAGGACGGACCCAGCCAGCCAGCGGTATCGCATCTTTCGCATGACCGCGTTCTCCTTCCGAGTTTGCCGTAGGTTCCAGTTCGGTGCAAACCAGCCGCTACCAGCCCCAGGCCAGTTCGGTCAGGAACTGGTTGTCGTGCAGATGGAACCCGGGTTCGTCGTTGACCTGATACGCGCACTTGAGAGCCATCCGAGGATAGAAATAGTAGTTGATGCCGACCTCGTTTTGCTGCCGCCGCGTTGGCACGTCTGTCGGAGTTGAGTAGGTGGTCAGGTCCAGGGTCGTCGCGTCGATCCCACTGAAATTGACGTAGCCGTACCGATAGACCAGCTCGATGTTCTGCAGGTACTTGTTATGGGAGTCCCGCGGCCGGTAGGCGACCTGGCCATGGAAGCCTTGGCGGGTGATGTCGGTGCTGAGAAACGGCTGGGCCTGCTGGTACATCATGCCGTATTCGGCGCGGGCGTCCCAGTTGCCTTTGTGGTAGTTGAAGTCCACGGCCCAAAGGCTTATGTTGTCGCTCCCCCCGGCGATGTAGTCGCCGTTGTACAAGGCGGAAAAGCCCGTTTCCAGCCCGGCTTCGGGCCACCAGAACCCCAGGCGGCCGCCGACGGCCTTTGAATTCGTGACGACGCTAAAGCTGTTTGTCATGTTCTCGAGGTTGGCGAGTTCGTCGATGGTGGGGCTCCCCGCAGCGGCAGGGGTCAGATTCAAACCGTTGGAGATGTAGGCGGCGTACTCCACCTTTATCGGCGAGCACCCGATGTAGCAGGCGCCGGTGGCCTGGACCCCGAGACACGAGAACGTGGGCAGAACCTGTTGCCACAACAGCGGCCCGCCGCCCGGCGCGTCGGCCGGAAGTTTGTTACTCCACGGGTTGTTCCGCTCGTTATACCAGCCGATCGGCGCGACGAACCGTCCGGCGATGATCGTCAACGAGTCGTTGACGAAGAAATCCGCCTGGGCGAAGGAGCCGGCGCTCACCGACCCGTCCGCGCCAATGCCGATCTCCGCTTCCAGGAAGATCCAGTCGTTGAGCTTCAGCAAGAAGTCGGGTGTGAACTCGCCGAAGTAGAATCCGCCAGGCGTGGAGGGGCGTCCGGCGCCGTTGGCGGCCTTAGTGGGATCGCCCAGTATCTTGCTGTAGCCGAACGCAAGTGTGCCGTAGATGCTGAGCGGCGTCTCATTATTTCCGCTCGGCAAGAACAATTCCTTCAGTTGGGCCGGCAGCGCCGGCCCGTAGCGCTCCTGGGCGTCCATGTGTTCGCGGATGTCGTCGATGGCGCCGGCCGATTCCACGTCGCGGTGTGCCGCCTGTACGGTACGGGCATCCATAGTGGCTGCCTGGGCCTGCAGCTGTTCCACTCCCGCGCCGCCCGCCGCCTGCTTCTCGATCTGCTTGGCCAGGAGTTTAACCAGCTTTTCTAAGGTATCGATCTGCTTTTCCAGGAGTTCGATTTTTTTCTTCTGATTCTCGTCCGGGGCCTGGGCCTGCAACGCCGTCTGTTGCGCGCGCAAGCCGTCGATTTCGCCGAGGTACAAGGCCGCGCCCGGGGCCGGCGATGCAGGGCCGGTTCCGCCCGGCCTCGCCGCGGCGCCGCTGCTCACCGGCGCGCTCGCGGCGGGCGGCTGTGCCAGGCCCGGACAGGCGACGGCGAGCACCAGTGTGCCGCTGACAAGGCTCAACAGGAGAAGCCGCATGCCTTGATCCCCCTCGAAAACGACTTGACTGAAATCAGGCGCCCCTGGAAGCGTGCCTGGCGAACGTCTTCTTCGATGTGAATGACAGAGCAACGCGCCGGTCACACTTCCGCTGAAGCCCCGTGTCTGTCCACCGTTCCTGACAGGCTGGCGCCGATCCGGCCAACTAAACAAGCCGGCCGTGCGCCCGTTGAGTTTATCGGTTATTCCTGAAATGCTACTTGAGAGCTTGGGCCAACTTTGCTGATTATTCCCGTATTGGGGACGGCCGCGGGAGGTCAGGAGAATAAGACGCGAGAGATGGGAGCGCGAGGCCACGAAGGCAAAAGAGAAGCAACCCGTGTTGCTCCGGTAAACCGCACAGCTTGTTGGTCGGGGGAAGGCTGGGAAAGGCGGAGCGGAAAAGTCGCACGACAAGCCACGGGGCGGGGGAATGGAGGTGTGGAACCGCCCGCGTGGCTGGTCGTAACGGCAAGGCGAGACTACTTGGGCGTCGGCTCTGGTTTCTTCGGAGCGAGCGTCTCCCCATCGGGCTTGGTAGGGGGCATGGCGTCGTGGAGGTCCGGGCGCGAGACTTCCGTGCCGGGCACGAAGGTGTGGAGATAGCGGCCGATTGCCCAGGCCTCTTCCAGCGTCAGGGCGCCTCGGAACGGGGGCATGACGGCCCCGCGTCCTTCGATGATGATGCGCGCTCGCTGGGCGTCCGAACGCGACTCCTGCCAGCGGACGTTGGTGAAATCGGGGACGCCGGGGATGTCCCACACTCCCCGTCCGTCCACCCCATGGCAGCGGATGCAGTAACGGTTGAACAGGCCGGCGACCTTGCGCTTCTCCTGATCCGGGCTGCGGAGCCAGAACCATTCCCCGTCCACATCTTCATCGTAGCATCCCGCATCGGTGGAGTGTTTATTGCAGCGGCCATTGTCACAGGCGCACGGCGCCCCGTCGCCGCCGCACCAGGCGCGCAGCTTGTTGAGCGGCGACGCCTCCAGGCGGGCGGAGGCCGCCGGATACAAGGCGCCGCCAATCAGGAGCAATACAACGACTCCACCGACGAAGGCAATTCGGCGGGAAAGACGGCTGGTTGATGCCATGACTAATCTCACATTGAACAGGTTTGTTTCACACGCGAGCCGGCCATTTCCGGCGAATGACCCGACCGCCCCGGCTCCCGTTGAGGCGCCTCTATCATCGGTTCAGAGCGCCTGGAACGGTTAATCCGTTTATTTGATTTCTCGGATTGGATAGGGCGGTCCTGCGGCGCGGCACCGGTTCTGTGCTCTAACGGACCAGACGTGTGCGGATTCGCACAGTGGTCGCGCTCCGCGACAGAACGCTCGCGGCCCGTGTCGGCATTTTCCCAGCAAAAATCGACGGATTTAACAGGGCGCAACGCTGTTCGGAGCCGAGGCCGATTCCTCGGCATCGGCTTTGCTCACCAGGGGGACGGCCCGCAAGAAGGCCCGCCGGGATCCGGTCGCCGGGATCCGGCACGAAGGTCGCCCCGGCCGCGAAGCCAACAAAGCCACTGGATGTGTAATCCGGGGATAAACGCCCGAGTTTTACCAAGAGGAGTTTACGATGAAGACGGACGCACAGTTGCAGAAGGACGTCATGGAAGAACTGAAGTGGGAACCGTGTATCACGGCGAGCGAGATCGGGGTATCGGCCGCCAACGGGGTGGTGACGCTCAACGGCACGGTCCCGACCTACGCCGAGAAGCTGGCCGCCGAACGAGCAGCCCAGCGGGTGCAGGGCGTCAAGGGCATCGCTGAGGAGATCACGATCAAACTCAGCGGGCTGCACACCCGGACCGACGCGGAAATCGCCGAGGCGGCCGTCAGTTCCCTCAAGTCGCACGTCTGGGTGCCGACCGACATCCAGGCCACCGTGACACACGGCTGGGTCACGTTGAAGGGCCATGTGAGTTGGGAGTTCCAGCGGGTTGCCGCCAAGGACGCCGTGCGCTTTATGCCCGGGGTGAAGGGGGTCTCGAACGACATCACCCTTAAGCCGACAGCCCAGCCGTTTGCCGTCAAGGACGCGATCAAGAAGGCGCTGGTGCGGAACGCCGAGATTGACGCCGGGAAAGTGAACGTGGCGGCCGACGGCGGCGCGGTGACGCTGTCGGGCAGCGTCCGGTCGTGGGACGAGAGAGCCGAGGCCGGGACGGCCGCCTGGAACGCCCCGGGCGTCAACACCGTGCAGAACGACATTGCGGTCGTGTGCGTGTGACAGTCGAATTCGACCGCCTGTGGTCGAAATGAGCAGCACTGGCGAGTTGACTCGCCGCCGTCCCTCCCGCGCGGGGGGACGGGTTGGTCCGGGCGGCCGTATGTTGCGTTCGCCAGAGGGCCCGTTTCACATCCCGAATCGAGGAGACAGTTGTGACGGAAACTTGCGCGAAGAAGCATGACGGCAAGGCCGTAAGCGTGACCGACGACAAGCTCACGACGACGTGCGGCGAAGGCAAACAGCACTGTCACGCGATGGCCGCGGACCTGAAGCCCGGAACGTGCGTCCGGGCGATCACGAACAAGGACGACAAGACAGGGGCGACGGCCGTTGAATCCGGAAAGCATATTCCGGCGATGGGCCACAAAGCCTAGTGCTTTGTCACGCATGGATTGATGGGTGGGACGGGCTTCTAGCCCNNGGGGGGGGGGGGGGGGGGACGGGTTGGACCGGACGGCCGCATGTTGCGTCCGCCTGAGGGTCCATAAGAACTGACCTCTGATCCGAATGGCGCTGACTTAAGGCGCAAGTCAATGTGCTTTCGCAATTTGCGTCGCGCCATCCGGCCTCTGGGTCGGTCGCGCGAGCGGTAAGCGACCTCTGGCGGCGTTGCAGGAGAGCCTGCTGGAGAGCGAGCTGTTCGG
>DHJA01000084.1:21328-29082 GCA_002404095.1 Planctomycetaceae bacterium UBA4732
CTGCTGGAGAGCGAGCTGTTCGGCCACGAGAAGGGCGCCTTCACCGGGGCGGTGCAGGCCAAGCCGGGCTTGGTCGAGGTGGCGGAGGGCGGCACGCTGTTCATCGACGAGATCGGCGAGATGGCGGTCGGCCTACAGGCCAAGCTCTTGCGCGTGCTGTCGGGCCGCCGGCCCACACTATTGCTGATTTTCGGCCCGATATTTGCTAATTGTTCATTGTGTCGGAAAACAGAAGGCGGCTTGGCATCGCCACCAAGCAACTTCCTGCGCCCGGTTGGCGGTCTTTATTTTCCAGGGGTGAACCATGAGTCCTATCGTACTGATCCTTGTCGTGATCTTGATTCTCGTCCTGCTGGGCGGCGGCTACGGCTACCGCAGCGGCAACAACATCCTCGCCGGGGGCGGCGGCCTCGTCGGGTTAATCCTGATCATCCTCCTTATTCTGTTCCTGATGAAACTTTTATAACTGTGATTGAATCTCCGTCCGGGGACGGTTGGGCGCAGGCGGGCGATCAGGTCAGGAAAGTTGACCGGGAGACACTCGGGGCTCCGGACCTGAAGCGGCGACCAAGTTTGACAAGGGCTGTGGTATTCAGAGCCCTTTTTCTTCCAGGAGGTACGTCATGAAGATGCGACCGCTCGTAGTGATTGGGTTGATTCTGGCAGTCCTGGGCCTCGTCGCCCTGGCGGTTCCAAGTATCACGTTCTTCACCTCGGAGCGCGTGGCGGACGTCGGGTTCTTCACAATCGACATGTCGAGGCCGCACACGATCGTGTTCAATCCTATCGTGGGTGGCGTTGCGTTGGCTGCGGGCATCGTCCTGGTCCTTGTGGGGCTTCTTCGTTCAGGTTCCGCCTGAGACGCTCGCCTCGAAGCTGGGCTTCGAGGTCGATGCCGGCGATCCCACCGATCGTTAAAGAAGGCATGGGAACGGTACGAAACCAGTACTTTCCGTCGCCCCGGCTCGGTTGATAGAATAACCCCTCAACCCGCCTGCGCACAGTAGCTGTCACCCGACGACCAGCGGCGGCTTGGGCAGGACACCGAGCACTCAACGAGGAGGTTGCCGTCATGGACGAGCGAGCCAAGATGCCACTACGGGAGGACGACGAGCGCAGGCGAGCAGAGGCGGCGCTACAGGGGGCCGACGAGCGGCTCCCACAAGTAGCTCTCTCGAAGATCGCCCGTGACCTGACCGGGCGCAGGCGGGACGAGGAGAAGTTCCGGGGGCTGCTGGAGTCCACACCGGACGCAATGGTTATCGTGGATGCGGAGGGGAAGATCGTCTTGGTGAACACCCAAACGGAGAAACTTTTCGGCTACGGGCGGGAGGAACTGCTCGGCCAGCCGGTTGAAGTGTTCGTTCCTGAGTCGATGCGTGCCAAGCATGTGCAGCAGCGTAACGGCTATCTCGCTAATCCGGTCGTTCGACCGATGGGGTTGGGACTAAACTTGTACGGCGTGCGCAAGGACGGGAGCCAGTTCCCCGTCGAAATCAGCCTCGGTCCCTTTGAAACCGAGGAAGGATTGCTGGTTTCCGCCGCCATCCGTGACATCAGCGAGCGCGAGCGGTAAGCAACCTCTGGCGGCGTTGTAATTCATCCCGCGCCAAGCAAACATGAACAACTGGCCACTGCCGAGGCTGAGAGTCATAAGTTAATATGCTGCATAGGTGTGCGCTTTATGTCAGCGCCATTCACCTTTGATCCTGTAAATGCGACCGGGTCAATTAAGGAAGTGAACCAACGCCGTCAGGAGTCCGCGGCCCCGTCCCCTCGAAAAAGCCGCTAACTCGGAGGAGTACCCCATGTATCGCAGTCTCCTCGTTCCACTTGACGGTTCCGCGTTCGCGGAGCACGCACTACCCTTTGCGGCGAGCATCGCGCGCCGGGCCGGTGCGTCCCTTCAAGTCGTACAGGCCCACGTTCCCGTCGCCTCCTTTTACCTCGGCAGTGAACTCGGCGCGGACCTTACTCTGGATGCCACCGTTCGGGAGAATGAGGCCGCATACCTCGACGGCGTGGTCAAACGGCTTACAGAGAATATCCCGGAGCGGGTAAGCCGCACGCTGGTAGACGGCCTGATCGCCGACGCGATTCACGAACAGGCCCTCGCCGTGGGCGCGGACCTGGTGGTGATGGCCACGCACGGGCGCGGCCCCTTGAGTCGGTTCTGGCTGGGAAGCGTCGCCGATACGCTGGTCCGGCGGCTGCCGATGCCAATCCTGCTGGTGCGGCCGCAGGAGGAGACGCCGAACCTGGCCACTGAAGTCACGGTGCGGCGAATATTGATACCCTTGGACGGGTCGGATATGGCCGAACAAATCTTGGAACCCGCGACCGCGTTGGGGCGCTTAACGCAAGCCGAGTACACGCTCCTCCGAGTCGTCGAGCCGTTCATGCCTCCCCCGCACAAGCTCCACGAGCCGCTTTTCGACCGGCTCGCGCGAGAGGCACAGATTTACCTGGACGGCGTGGCGGAACGCTTGCGGGGGCAGTCCCTACGGGTGGAGACCCATGTGGTCATCGACCGGTTTGCCGCGGCCTCCATCTTGGAGGAGGCCCGCGTCCACGCCGCTGACCTCATAGCCTTGGCGACGCATTGCCGAGGCGGCCTCCCCCGGCTGCTCCTGGGCAGCGTCGCAGACAAGGTGTTACGAGGCGCCCTGACGCCCGTTCTCCTACATCGACCCCTAGCAATGACTAAGTGAGGACTACCATGAACGAGAAGCTAGCAACAGAAGGTTCTTCCCGACTGACACTCGACACCAGGACCGCGTCGGACCTCATGACGCCCGGCCCCGTGTCGCTGCGCGAGGACGCGACCTTTCACGAAGCCGTTGCCCTCCTAACCGACAGGGGCGTCAGTGCCGCCCCCGTGATCGATGTGGCGGGGCGACCCGTGGGCGTCCTCAGCCTCGCGGACATCGTCGTCCACGACCGCGAGTCCGGATTCCATGTCGAGAAACCCGGCATTGCCCGCGTACGGGATATGATGACCCCGGTCGTCTTCTCGATCACGCCGGACGCACCGGCTAGGCGGGTGGTCGAGGACATGGTGGCGCTAAAGGTCCACCGGCTGTTCGTGGTTGACGCTGACGGCGTCCTGACCGGGGTGATCAGTGCGCTTGATGTGGTCAAGCACCTCCGTCCGGAACGGCCGCCAGATCCCGACCCGGTACCGGCTTCGGCCTGTAACACACCCACGCACGCCTATGAAATCTTCTGATGGCTTCTGAGGAGAAAGGTATGTTGTCGATACACACCATCCTGCACCCGACCGACTTTTCTGACTGCTCCCGGTATGCCTTCCGACTGGCCGGCATGCTGGCCAGCGAGCAGGGCGCCCGGTTGGTCATCCTGCATGTGAAACCGACGCTGGGGCCGCTGGCCGCCCACGGGAAAGCCTTGGCCGAGTTGCAGCCCGAAGTCAGTGAGAAAAAGCTGTTGGAGATTCTTCACCAGTTCCGGGTGTCGGACCCGAAGGTGCAAGTGGAGTACCGGCTGGCGAATGGGGGGGTCCAAGAAATCCTGCGGCAGGCGTCGGAGATCGGAGCCGACCTCATCGTGATGGGAACGCACGGAAGGACGGGATTTAGCTGGCTGCTCATGGGCAGCGTGGCGGAACTGGTCCTACGCGAGGCCAAGTGCCCTGTCGTGACTGTGAAGATTCCTCACCCTGTTAGCCGTGCGATTCAATCGCCGGCTGCCGAGCCGGCCGCAACGAAGGCGCCGCCTATTTCCGTGTAAGTCCGTCGATTGGGATGATCGCCGTGAAACGCCCGAAACATCGTGTCTTTTCCCGTATCCAGTGTCGTGTTTCGGCGGAGAACCGACGGCGGGATTAGGGCCGCGACCCAGTGTAACAGGATCTCGGGGAAAACCCTCATAGAGGAGGTTGCCATGACTACCGAGAGCGAGCACGCCGAGGCTCCCGCCGTGGCGCGGGTGGTTGAGTTGGCCCGCCTGCAAACCGAGCAGGAAATCGCGGGACGGAAACAAGCCGAGAGGTTTCGCCAGCTACCGCGGCCCGAGCGAGAGTTCGACGGTTTCTTGGAGGCGGCGCCGGACGCCGTGGTGATCGCCGACCAGGACGGCCGGATCATCCGGTTCAACGCCCAGGCGGAGAAGCTGTTCGGCTACCCCCGCGGGGAGTTGCTCGGACGCGAGGTCGAGATGCTGATACCCGAACGCTTCCGGGAGCGACACGTCGGACAGCGTACCGCTTACTCTGCCAACCCAAGCACGCGACCGATGGGGACGGGCCAGCATCTGTACGGCCTGCGGAAGGACGGCAGCGAATTCCCCGCCGAGATCAGTCTCAGCCCTCTCTCGGCCGAGGATGGATTCGTCATCGCTAGCACCATCCGGGACGTTAGCGAACACAGGCGCATGGAGGAAGAACTACGGCAGAGGACGCGGGAACTGGAGGACGCGGCTCGCCACAAGGACGAGTTCCTGGGGATGCTGGCCCACGAGCTGCGCAATCCCCTTGGTACCATTCGCAACGCGGTCCAGGTCTTGAAGCAACTCGGCCCGCCAGACCCCAACCTCCAGTGGGCACGGGACGTCATCGGCCGCCAGGCAGACCACATGGCCCACCTGGTTGAGGACTTGTTGGACGCCTCCCGGATTGCCCACGGGAAGGTTAGCATCCGAAAAGAGACGATCGAACTGGGTCAGGTCGTAGGCCAGGCCGTCGAGGCCTGCCGGCACCTCCTGAGCGCTCGCAAGCAACAAGTGACGGTCTCCTTGCCTTCGCGGCCTGTACCGCTGCTGGCCGACCCGATGCGGCTGGTCCAGGTCTTGACCAACCTGTTGAACAATGCCGCCAAGTACACCGAAGATGGCGGCCAGATTTGGCTGACCGCAGCGGAGGAGGAAGGTGAGGTCGTGGTGCGCGTCCGGGACAACGGCATCGGCATCGCCGCGGACATGCTCCCGCGCGTCTTCGACTTGTTCACCCAGGCGCCCAGTGCGTTAGACCGCTCGGAGGGAGGCATCGGCATCGGCCTGGCGATGGTCGGCAACTTGGTCCAGCTGCACGGGGGAACCGTCCAGGCCTTCAGCGACGGACTGGGCCGGGGGAGTGAGTTTGTCGTCCGCCTGCCTCTCCTGTCTGCAACCTACGCGGGGAGAGGCGGTGCGGGGGAAACGGGCCATCTCTCGGCGGAGTCACCGCTCCGCCGCATCCTCGTTGCTGACGACAACGGGGATTTGGTCGAAGCTGTGGCCCAGTTGCTGCGGCGGCGGGGCCACGAAGTTTGTGTTGTCGGCGACGGCCCGGCAGCACTAGCCGCGGCACGGACCTTCCGGCCCGAGGTGGTGTTCCTGGACATCGAGTTACCGGTCCTGAGCGGCTATGAAGTGGCCCGACGCCTGCGGCAACAGCCGGGTCTGGAGAACGTGCTGCTGGTGGCGACCACGGGCCATGCGGAGGAGGAGGTCCGATACCGTGCCCACGACGCGGGATTCGATGCCCACCTCGCCAAGCCCTATCGTGTGGACGACGTACTCAATTTCCTCGCTCACGGCCGGCCCGGTGGTTACGCCGGCCCGCGTGGCTCGGCCGCGCCTTGCGTAAAAGCTCCGTTCGTTGGGAGCAGTTGAATGAGCCGGGTCCGATTCCCCCGAGAGGGGAGATGCATTGGCCAGAGTATTTTGAAGGAGGTGAGTGATGGTAATCCGTGAGATGAGCAGGGAAGAGTGCCTACGAGTGCTGGCCGGAGCGAGGTTGGCCAGGTTGGCTTGCACGCATGAAAATCAGCCCTACGTCGTCCCCGTCTACCTCGCCTTCCACCAACCATCCGGCGGCGAGCCGTGTCTTTACGGCTTCACGACGCCTGGCCAGAAGGTCGCGTGGATGCGGGCCAACCCGCTGGTCTGCGTCGAAGTGGACGAAGTCGCAGCCTACGACCAATGGGTGAGCGTCATTGCTATCGGGCGCTACGAGGAGTTGCCGGAGACCCCAGGGAGCGATGGCGCGCGCCTCCGGGCCCCGGAGCGTCCGCGACTGGTGGACGAAGCCACGCCCGCTGGCTCTGCTGACAGCTGCGATTGCCAGTGCGATGACGAGGGGCGCGTTGACGAGCGGGAACGGGCCTGGCAGATCCTCAAGACCCATCCTATGTGGCAGGAGCCGAGCTGCACCGCCTGGGCAGCTCGCCCCCACCGCGACTTGGCCGAGCCGCTCATTCCGATCTTTTACAGGATCCGGATCGACCGTGTCACGGGTCATGAGGCTACTCGGGACGCCAGGGATGCGACCTCTAACGCCGTGCCAGACCCTCTCCCGCTGGGAGATGAGGCTAGCTGAGCGGACACTAACGCCCGTGTTCGGCGGCAGGTCAAAGGAGGCTGGCTCGGCCTCTTGAGCCGCACCGGAGAACTCCGGGCGCTTACGCGACCCGGCTCGCCTCGGTCAAAGGAGGAAACGCGGACGCCGGCACGCAGATGGCCGGAATGCAGGAAGACAGGTTTGATGCGGAGCCAAGGCATGTCGATAGCACGGATGGATAAATGGATTCCCGGCGTCTCACCCGATGACCGGACCAGCCATGTCGCGGGCCGCACGCTGCGGTTTCGGCTTGCCGCCGTGCAGCACTACCTGCCCCTGGCCGCCGAGAAGCCCGACGAGGACATCGAATATGTGCATGAGCTGCGCGTGGCCACGCGGCGGACGACGGCTGCGCTGCGACTGTACGCCGATATGCTGCCGCGTCGTCGAACCGCCCGGATGGAAACTCGCCTGAAACAGATCCGGCGGGCCACCGGCGATGCCCGCGACTACGACGTGCTCGCCCAGCGGCTGTCCGATGGCCACCCCGACGCGGAGGCCCAACGATTCCTGGAAAAAGTCCGCTCGCGACGCCGAAAGGCGCAGCGGCCGATCCAGGCAGTCTACCGGCGCCTGGAGAAAGACGATCGCTTCGATCACTGGGTCAAGGAGCTGCTACGCGGTGTGCGGCCGCGAGGCAAGACGAAGGCTGAACCGAAAGACCCTCGCTTCGGTGAGTGGGCCAGGATTCACCTGCGGCGCATCGTCAACAGGTTCTTCAAGGCGGCGCCGACCAACGACACGGATGCCGCGGCCCTGCACCGATTCCGGATTCGCGCCAAGGAGTTGCGCTACGAAATGGAACTGCTCGCCGGGGCGTTCCCAGCGGACTTTGTCGAGAAGCTCTATCCTGTCGTCGAGACCTTGCAGCAGCAATTGGGAGAGATCAACGACCATGCGACCGCTCAGGCTCGCCTTCGCCAAACTATAGACACGGCCGACGACCCTTCGGAAGCAGACCACCTTCGGACACTGCTCAAAGACGAACACGCCCGCTTGAACGGGTCGCGGCGGACGTTTCTCCAATGGTGGACCCCGCAGCGCAAGCACGACCTCCAGGCCCGGTTCAGTGAATTGCTCACCGGCAGGCCCGAACTCGCCACGGCTTGAGCGGATGCGTGCGGTAACGAGCCGGGCGCGTGCGGTTTCGCACAGTCGTCGCGCTCCGCCACTGTACGCCCGCGGCCCATGTCGGCGTTCGCCCGGCAAAAATCCACAGTTTTTCCAGGGCGCAATGCTCCTTCGCAGCCCACGGCGTTTCTTCGGCATCGGCTTTGCTAACGTGAGGGAAGGCCCGCCGGGAAAGAAACCGCTCGGCGTCCGACAAGGGACATAGGCGTCCGCAGTCGGGTCGGGGATGAACGGCCGGGCCGTACCAAGGAAGGCAAACCATGCTAGTGCTTTGTCACGCATGGAT
>DHJA01000084.1:29133-36010 GCA_002404095.1 Planctomycetaceae bacterium UBA4732
AAAGCACGAGTGACGTTGCACTAGTTCTCAGCCGGAAGATCGGGGAAAGCATTGTGATCGGCGGCGATGTGGTCGTGACGGTGCGCGAGACGCACGGCGGTCGCATCCGCCTCGCCATTGAGGCGCCGTCGGAGGTGTTGGTGATGCGAAAGGAACTGATCGGGGAGCCGTCCCTGCTGCGAGGAATGGTACGCGCTGGCTGAACTGGCTTGCAAAGAAACGGACCGACGACGGCGTCTTTTCCGCCCGGCTGCATTGGCGCAGCGGGAATTCCTGCCGAGGTTTCTCCATGACCATTCTCCGAATCGATTCCGCGGCGGACGACTGGGTGCCGCGGGCGGCGGCCATCCTGCTCCAACGTTGGGGAAGGCGTATTCGACATCTTCGCGTCGATTTAGCGGACGGCGGCCTGGTCCTAAACGGCTGGGCCGACACCTACTACGCCAAGCAGCTCGCTCAGCATGCGGCCGCGGAGGCCGCCGGCCTGCCGGTCCACACGAACGCCATTGAGGTCGGGTGACCGTTCATCTTGGCGGTCCTCAACCCTTGCACACGAGGCCCTGCGGCGGCACAATGAAAGTCCACGACCACGCCATGATGATCGGCGACCGGCGTTTGACGCCGGGAGGTTGGAACTTTTCGCCAGGGTCGAGTATGCCCTTCTTGACGCGCTACGGGATGGACGAGGCGGAACGCCGCCGCCGCATGGCGTTCCTGGGAATTGCCGAGTCCGACGCCGCCAACGTCCGCGACCTGCGCGACGCCTTTGCCGCGCGCGCCCGTGAGTTCGCCGAAGGGTTCTACGAACACCTGCTCGCCGACCCGCACACGCGCGCCTACCTCCGCGACCCCGAGCAGTTGCGGAAGCTCAAGGGGTTGCAGGCGGAGTACTTCTCGCATCTGCTGGACGGCGTGTTCGACGTGCCCTACTTCGAGGGACGGCTCCGCGTCGGCGTCACTCACCAACGCATCGGCCTGTCCCCGGTCTGGTATCTGGGCGCGTACAACCAGTACATCCAGCTGACGTTCCCGGTGTTCGTGCGTGCCTTCGGCGACGACATGGAGAAGGTGTTGCCGCTGCTGCTGTCGTTGGTGAAGGTGATTTTCCTCGACATGGGGCTGGCCCTGGACACCTACTTCCAGGAGGCGACGGCCCAGCTGCGACAGCGCAACGATGAACTACAGCAGGCTCTCGGCCTGTACTGGCAGGCCCAGAGGCGCGAAGAGCAGTTGCATAAGATGGCTAGCCACGAGATCCGCGGCGGCCTGGCGGCCGTCATCACCGGCCTGGAAGACCTTCAGGACTCGGTCGGCCCGAACATGGATGCGGCCGACGCCGAGCAACTCACCAATCTGACGCGGCGCTGCTGGAAGCTGTCGGAGTTGCTGGGCGAGATGCTGGCGGCTTCGCCGACCGGGCAGGGGGCTTCCCTGTTGGACACCGGGCCGGTCTTCGAGGCTCTCTACGCGCGGTTCGGGCTATACGCCGAGGGCCGCGACGTGAAGCTGGCGCTGCCGGCGAAGGCCCCGCGTGTGTGGGCCGACGCTGTGCAGCTGCGCGAGGCCTTTGCGAACCTGATCGGCAACGCCGTCAACTACCTGGACAAGGAACCGGGCCGGGTCGAAGTGACTTGGCACGATGACGGCGATTTCTACGTCTTCTGCGTGGCCGACAACGGGCCGGGCGTACCAGAGGCAATCCGCGACCGGCTGTTCGAGCCGTTCGTGCGCGGGCTGGGGGAGGCCGGGCGGCGTCCCGGCACTGGCCTGGGGCTGTACTTCGTGCGCACCGTGGTCGAGCAAGGCGGCGGCCGCGTGTGGGTCGAAAGCACGTCGGGCGAGGGAAGCCGATTCTATTTCACCGTGCCGCGGGGACCGCCCCGCGCGAACGACGAAGGCAGTCATGAGTACATTGCGGGAGCCGCGCTGGGCGGCGACGATAACCACGCCCCCGCCGGCGGTTGACCCCAGCCCCATCGCCCCCCAACCGAGTGCAGCCGGTCAAACCGATGTCGAACACCCAACGGACGCCGATCCGCCTGCTGATCGTGGACGACGACGAGCAGATGCGCCGCACACTGGTCGGCCGCTTCGAGCGCAAGGGCATGGCCGTCTCCAACGCCGGCAGCGGCGAGCAGGCTTTGGAGATCGCCGCCAAGACGCGTTTCGACGTGGCCGTCCTCGACCTGCACCTGCCGGGCATCAACGGCGTCGAACTGCTGGAAAAGCTGAAGGAGCGGCAGCCCGACTTGGAGGCCCTCCTTCTGACGGCCCACAGCAGCGTCGAGACGGCCGTGGCCGCCATGAAGAAGGGCGCCTACGACTATCTCACCAAGCCGTTCCACTTGCCCGAGTTGGAAGTTCACATCCAAAAAGCCTACGAAAAGGTGCAATTGGCCCGCCGCGAGCGGCGTCTGGTTCAGCACCTGCACCGCGAGGAGCCTCGCCACCGGCTGATCGGCGCCAGCCCGGCGATCCGCAAGATCGCGGCCCTGATCGAGAAGGTGGCGCCGACCGACGCCACGGTGCTGGTGCGCGGCCCCAGCGGCACGGGCAAGGAAGTGGTAGCCCGCGCGATCCACTCCGGCAGCCCGCGGCGCGACAGCCCGATGGTGACAATCAACTGCGCGGCGTTGCAGGAGAGCCTGTTAGAGAGCGAGCTGTTCGGCCACGAGAAGGGCGCCTTCACCGGGGCGGTGCAGGCCAAGCCGGGCCTGGTGGAAGTGGCCGAGGGCGGCACTCTGTTCATCGACGAAATCGGTGAGATGACGGTCGGCCTCCAGGCCAAGCTGCTGCGCGTGCTGGAGGACGGCCACTTTCGCCGCGTCGGCGGCACGACGGAGCAGCGCGCCGACGTGCGGGTGGTGGCCGCCACGAACCGCGCCCTGGAAGAGGAGATCAAGTTGCACCGCTTCCGCGAGGATCTGTACTACCGGCTGAACGTCATCACGATGCTGCTGCCGCCGTTGCGCGAGCGGCGGTCAGACATCCCCGAACTCGTCGAATACTTCCTGGACACGCGACAGGTGGGGCCGGCGCGCTGCCGGGTGGCGCCGGAGGCGTTAGCGGCGCTGGTGCGTTACGACTGGCCGGGCAATGTGCGCGAGTTGGCTAACGTGCTGGAGCGGGCGCAGATCCTGGCGGAGGACGTCCGGATCACGGTGGACGACCTCCCGGACGCCCTGTTGCTGGCGGCGCCGGCGGCGGCCGTCGAGGATGCGTCCGGGCACAATCTGCACGACGCCCAGCGACGGCACGTGCTGGCGGTGCTGCACGAGGAGAAGGGCAACAAGGCTCACGCCGCCCGCGCCCTCGGCATCAGCCGCCGCGCGCTGTACCGCCTGCTCGAAAAATACCAGCTTGACCAGCCGCACCAAGACGCGAGCGACCCCAAGCTGAGTGTGCCGCCCGACGCCGACTTGGGGCCATCGAATTGAATTACCGGACTGGGCAAGGGAGGACGGGGACGAGGCGACGGAGAAGCGGGCGCTGGCGGAGGAAACGGTGAGGGTTTAGCCGCGACCCGATAGGGGAGCGCGACGGGAGGGCTTCGTCAAACCGGCCGTGGGGCGGCACTATACAGTAGCCGACAACGCCGCCCCGAGGAAAGAATCATGGCCCACCAGACACTGAGACGAGTGCTGCCGCAACTGCTTCGATTCCTCGACGCCCAGCCCGGGCGAAAGCAGACCGACGGCTGGCTGCTGGAACAATTCATCACCCAGCGCGACGAGGGCGCTTTCGCGCTCCTCGTTGAACGACATGGGCCGATGGTGCTGAACGTCTGCCGGCGCGTGCTCGGAGACGCCCACGAGGCGGAGGACGCTTTCCAAGCTACCTTCCTGGTGCTAGCGCTCCGCGCCAACGCCGTCCGCCGACGGGAGTCATTGGGCAGTTGGCTGTACGGCGTGGCCCGGCGCGTCGCCGCCAAGGCCAGGGCGCAGTCCGCCCGGCGGCGCGTCCGCGAAGCGTCGGCGGCCGCCGTGGTCCCTGTCCCGTCCGCGCCGGCGGTGGAGTGGACGGAGTTTCGCGGGGTGCTCGACGAGGAACTGAGCCGGCTGCCGGAGCTGTACCGTCGGCCGTTCGTCCTCTGCTGTCTGGAGGAAAAGACGCAGGAGCAGGCCGCCGCGGAACTCGGCTGCCCGCGGAGTTCGCTGGCGTCGCGCCTGGCGCGGGCCAAAGAGATCCTGCGGCGACAGTTGACTGACCGTGGCGTCTGCCCGGCGGGTCTGACGGCCATCGCGGTGCGGACGGCCTGCGCCGCGGTCCACGGGTCCGGGACGATGCCCGCCCGCATCCTCGCCCTCGCCCACGGCGCGATGAAAGCGCTTTCGGCTACCCATTTAATCGTTATTTTGTCTTTGACGCTGTTCGCCGGCGCGGGAGTGATTGCCGCCGGCGCCCTGGCGCCGCCCGCCGCGGCCGACAAGCCGGCCGCGCCGCCGGCCGGCGCGCCAGCGGACGCGCCGGAAGCCGAGCGGATCGACCGCTACGGCGACACCCTGCCGCCGGGCGCGTTGATGCGGCTGGGGACGGTTCGCTTCCGGCACGGCGCCAACGGCCTATGTGACGCCGTCTACTCGCCGGACGGCAAAATCCTGGCCACGGCCGGCGACAATGGATGGATTCATCTGTGGGACGCCGCCACGGGCAAAGGAATTGCCGCCTGGGAAAGCGAGAAGAACACCTTACTCCTATCCCTGGCGTTTTCGCCGGACGGCAAGACCCTGGCCTCTGGCGGGATGGGTTTTGACTTGGCGAAGCACGAGGTCACCAGACTACCCACGAAGCTGACGCTTTGGGATGTGGCCACGCGCAAGCCGCGCCTTTCTTTCGAGAATGAACACGACCAATTTGGGAATCAGCGCGACTTCCGGCGCCTCGCCTACTCTCCGGATGGCAAATGGTTGGCCGCCGGTTCTGACGAGTCGATCCGCCTCTGGGATGTTGCCACGGCCAAGGAGGCGCCGCCAATCGATGCGAAACTTAACCCTACTAGCGCGCTCGCCTTCTCGCCCGACGGTCACACGCTGGTTTGGGGCGGTATCAACGACGGCGCCGTCGTTATGTGGGACGTGGCAACCCGCAAGGAGGTGCGCCGGCTCGGTGGACACAAGAGCATGGTCCGGCAGCTCGCTTTCTCGCCGGACGGGAAGCTGCTGGCCGCCGGGTACGACGACAAGACGATCGGGCTGTGGGACCCGGCGACGGGCCAGGAAGTGCGGCGCCTCAAAGGCCACGAAGCGGATATGGTCTCCATCGCCTTTTCGCCGGACGGCAAGACGCTGGCCTCGTCGGCGCGCAGCGCGGAGCCGATTCGGCTTTGGGATCCGGCCACCGGCGAAGTGCGCTTCCAGCTGCGAGGCCCGAATGTCTACAACTACGTCGCGCGGGTCGTCTTCTCCCCGGACGGCAAGACGCTGGCCGTCGCGCATCGAGACGGCACGGTGTTCCTGTGGAACCCGGCGAACGGCGAGCGCCTCCCGGCCGCCGACGAACATAATTTTGTGGTTGGGGGGATCGACCTCTCTCCCGACGGCCGAACCCTGTCCACCATTGGGTCCGAGGACGGCACGGTTCGGCTTTGGGACCTGGCCACCGGCCGGCGCGTCAGCGCGCCGACAGCCGCCGGCGGGGCCGTTATTCCGGCCTTCTCAGTCGCGGAGGACGCACAAACTTTTAGGCTCAACGGCACGATCACGGCCGTGGCAAGCTCGGACGAAACGCTCCGGCTGCTGGAAACAGCGACCGGGAAAGAGCTGCACACATTCAAGGACGTCGGAAAGCGGCTTCATAATGTTTGCCTGTCGCCCGATGGCAAGACCCTGGCGACACAGACATTCCCGGAGTGGGACGGACATCAGTATAAGGAAGGCCCCACCATTCACCTTTGGAACGTGGCGACCGGGCAGGAGACGCACCAGTTCGGTGATGCGAAAACCACTGCGGTTATGTTTTCTCCCGACGGCCGCACGGCGGCGACGACGGAACTGGGCCGCGTACGGTTCTGGGACGTCGGCAGCGGTCAGCAAGTCCGCGACCTGAGCCATGCCGAGATCGGCGGCTGTCGCTTTTCGCCGGACGGCCGGACGCTGGCGACCTTCGCTTCGACCCAATCAGGCGTCCACATCTGGGAGCTGGCCACAGGCCGTGAGCGCCTCCGTCTGGCCGGGCACGCCGAGGGGACCGCGTGCGTCCTCTTCACCCCGGACGGCCGCAGTCTGATTACGGGAGGGATGGACTCAACGGTCCTCGTGTGGGACCTGGCGCCCGCGCGGCCGGATGCAAAGGAATTGGATCGTCTTTGGTCGGAATTGGCAGACGACGACGCTTCTCACGCCTATGAAGCCATCTGGACCCTGTCCACGTCGCCGGGGGTGGTCGGTTTCTTGAAGGCGCGCCTGAAGCCGGCCCCCGGGGCGGAGGCGAAAGAGATTCATCGGCTCATCGCAGACCTTGACAGCGACGATTTTGACATACGGGAAAAGGCCTCGGCCGACCTGGCGCGAATCGGCGCTGGGGCGGAGGATGCTTTGCTGGAAACCTTGGCCGGCAAGCCGTCGCCTGAGGTTGGTCGCCGAGTACAGATCCTCCGGGAGGCGCTCCAGCGGCACCCCGCTCGCCTTCCCGCGGATGAACTGCAAGGCCTGCGAGCGCTGGAAGTGTTGGAGCGGATCGGCAGCCCGGAAGCGCGTCGCGTACTGGAGACGCTCGCGGGCGGCGGCGAGGATCGGCTGACGCACGAGGCGAAAGCGTCGCTAACGCGCCTGAAAAAGACGGCCGCCGCCGACGCGCCGAAGGCGGCCGACAAGTAGCTGGACGGAGATTGGCAGGAGTATTTGATCCTCCGCTACCGCGAATGAACGAGACGGGCCGG
>DHJA01000084.1:36079-36801 GCA_002404095.1 Planctomycetaceae bacterium UBA4732
CCGGCCCGTCTCGTTCATTCGCGGGCTTCGCCCTGGGTCACTTGATTTTCTTGAGGCGGACATTGCGGTATTCCATCTGGCCGCGATCGGCCTCAAGGCCGATGCCGCCTGTCGCCGGGACTTTCAATTCCTCTTCCAGCACTTCGCCGTTGCAAGTGCAGCGCGCCACCGTGCCCTTCACCACTACCACGATTTCGTTCCAATCCTGCGCCTTGTATTTTTTCAGATCCTTGTAAGGCCCGGCGACCAGATAGTCGCGCACCTGCAACTGAGGCTCGCGCACGAACAGCCCGCTGTCCGCGTTGACCGCCGCACGAAACTCCAGCCGCAATTCAAAATCGGTTGGGAACGTGGCCGTCGTCCACAACTGCTTGATCCCCTTGCCAGGGTGGACGACGAGGATGCCGTCCTTCCACGAGTAGCGCTGGTCGTCCGATTCGGTTTTGCCGTCGAACTTCTCGCCCGTTTTGTAGCCCCAGCCGGTGAGGTCTTTTCCGTTGAACAACTCGATCGCTTTTGGCTCGGGTTTGGGGTCGTCGGCGTACAAGCCGAAAGACGCCAGGCTCAGGGCAACAACAGACAGCAGGAGGTTGAACGAACGCGGCATGGTGGGTTCCTTGAAACGGTACTTGGGTGTGACACGAATTCCAGAGCATTGTATCACTGTTCCATCGCTCGACGCATAATTCCTGAGCAAAAGCCCCGCGTTTGAACGCGGGGCG
>DHJA01000084.1:36878-39320 GCA_002404095.1 Planctomycetaceae bacterium UBA4732
TGAACGCGGGGCGGTCGTGCCGCAGCTGGCCGGGTACATCAAGGAAGTGACGGGGAGCCTCAATCACGCCTTCTACTTCTCCAACGGGTTACTGGCGGCGGGGGTGTTGGTCAGCCGGGTACTACGGCCGACTGGGAGGCCGGGCTGAGTGCCGGGGGCGTGTGGATCCCGAAAACCTTGACGGTTTTTCGCTCTCCTGTTGGGATGCTACTGAACCGGCAGCCTTTGGTATTCTCGTCCCTTCCAACCAGACGGCCGTCGCCTCGCCCTGCGAAGGAAGGCATGCCATTGAATGGCGAGGAAGATCATGATTCCTGCCGGGAGCAACAAGGGGCCAAGCCAGGATTGGCGAAATCGCCGCGCCGCGGCAAATCGCGAGGGTTTCCATCGCCGTACCCGCGTGGTAAGCGTGGCGGAGGAGTGCGCTAATTTCAATCCCGTCGCCGCGAAGCACGGCAGCGAGCAGTAACTGTGAGAGGATCGCCCGCGCCCTGGTGAAGGCCGGCGCCGACGTCAACGCCGCAAGCGAGAACGGACAAACGTCCCTCATGTTTGCTTCCCTGACAGGCCGCACGAAAATAGTGGAGTATCTCCTCCGGGCAGGCGCCGACCCGGCCGCCGCCGATAAAGGAGGGAACACCGCCTTGACGCTCGCGCGGGCTCAGGGGGCGGCGTCCCAGCATTGAATCTCGTTGCAAACGCAACCGGCGGCGAACGTCTTGCCGTCCGGGCTGACGGCGACCGCGTCCACATCGTCCGGCATGGCGAGCATGTATCGCAGGCCGCAGGTCTGCTCAGCCCACGCGGACAAGTTGCACCGAACCATTCGCCGAAAGTCGTCGGCCCCATCGGGCGTCGTTCGGAGGCTTTCCAGCATCCAGTGCAGGCCCGCGCCCACTTCGCCTTTCCGCGCCGTCTCAAGGCCGCGGTCGAACAGCAGTCCGGCCGACTGCATTTGCGATTGCCGTTTCTCGTACTCGGCCGCGTCCCGCGCGACCTGGGCCACGGCGTTCGCGTCATCGGCCTCCTTCTCGTTCCGCTGGGCCAACTTGGCTCGCCCTTCGGCCATAATGCCGAAATAGGTCGATACCGCCGTGCCGCCCACCAGCGCGACGGCCAAGGCCAGCAGCAGCATAGCGACCCACGGCCGTCGCCTGGCCCACTTCCAGGCCCGCTCCGAGGCGCTGACCGCCCGAGCGCGAATCGGTTTGCCATCCAAAAAGCGGCGATCGGTGGACGTAGAGCTGGAACCAGGGCGCGCACCGCCCGCCACCTCTCGCCGGCGTCCTCGGGCTCGCCGTCCTCCGGTTGCACCGCCTCTTGGAGGAAAGTCAGCAGCAGGTCGGCCCTGGAGGCGCTATCGAGGAGTTGACTGCACGTAACACACGCATCTAGATGGGTTTCGATGGCGGCCAGCTCTGCATCGCCTACCAAGCCCAAGGTGAAAGCGCTGAGCCGCTCCGTTGCGGGATGGTCCGTGGCGGCGTGGTGCATGGAAAGACTCTCGTCGTCGTCGGGACAAGCCATCCCAAAGAGAAACGACCTATCGGCCGTCAACCTTACACGGAGCCGCGTTCCTTCAGTCGATCAGCCCCGCCGCCTTGCTGGAACAGATTCGCACGCGGGGATTGCTCATCGGCGGCGTCGTACTCGATAGCGGCTTCGACAGCGGCGAAACCCTCCTGGACTTGCAACGTCGCGGCGTGAGCTACACCGTGCCGCTGCGTCGCAAAGGGCGTGGCGTGAATCGTCGCAATGCCTGCTTCGCCTGGCCGTCGGGAACCATCGGCGAGGTGAGCTGGGTAACGGAGAAAACGCGGCAAGCGGTGACGACGAAGGCGCCTGCGTGGAAGCGGGCCGGCCAAGCGGAGACAAAAGTCTATGCGTTTGCCGGCTGGGGCGATGAGCGGGCCGTGAAGGAAACGCGGCGGGCGTGGCTGGGTCGGCGTCGCTACCGCGAGCGCTTCGGCATCGAAACGAGTTACCGCCAGAAGAACCAGGCGCGGGCCTGGACGACGAGCCGGAACGTCGTGTACCGGCTCTTGCTGGAAGGATTGGCTCATCTGTTGCGTCAGATCTGGGTCCGCCTGAGCGAACAGCTCGCTCGGGCCCAAGGCTTGCTTCCGACGCAGTGGCTGGAGTTCAGGCTGATCGAGTTGCTGGAATGGCTCGCCGATCAACTGAAATCCGTGTACCCGCGCAATCTTCCTATGCCGCTGCCTCCCAATCCCTTAGAACTTCAGTAGCCCATTTGAAAGTACTGAACTTCGGCGATGCGGCCAGCGTGGCGGTCAGCGATTTCATGTCGCATGCACTGGTTCATCTCGACGGCATGGTGACGACCACGGCCGGCGACGTGACCGCCGCGGCGCAGTCCGTGAACGCCACGAACGCCACGAGCAGCACCGCCCTAGTGCTTTGTCACGCATGGATTGATAGGTG
>DHJA01000080.1:0-551 GCA_002404095.1 Planctomycetaceae bacterium UBA4732
CCCGAGGCCCAGCTCGACCGCTTTATGTTCAACATCGTCGTCGGCTATCCCAGCCGCGCCGAAGAAATCGACATCATGAAGCGCACCACCAGCACGCATCGGCCCAAGCTGGAGGCGATGCTCAGCGGGGAACAGATATTACGGCTCCAAGAAGTCGTAAGGCAGGTGGTGACGGCGGATCACGTTTTTTCCTACGCGGCCGACTTAGTGCGGGCGACGCGGCCGAAGGAACCTAGCGCCCCGAAGTGGATACAGGAATTGGTGGCTTGGGGCGCCGGCCCGCGCGCCTGCCAGTATCTCATCATGGGCGGCAAGGCCCGCGCTCTGCTTCACGGCCGGCTGCACGTCACCACCGACGACATTCGCGCCGTCGCTTATCCGGTATTACGTCACCGGCTGGTCACGACGTTCAACGCCGACGCTGAAGGCGTCACCACCGACGACGTGGTCCGCAAGCTGATCCAGGCGGTGCCGTTGCCGCAGGAAGAAGCGGCGGCGAAAGTGCGACGGTAATAATTAGCAAAAATGTTTAGCCGCGACCCGATAGGGGA
>DHJA01000080.1:562-12262 GCA_002404095.1 Planctomycetaceae bacterium UBA4732
CCCCCTTAGTAAAGCCTGATTAAACCCGAACCCCCCCCCCCCCCAAAAAGGCCTTTTTTTTTGAAAAAGGGGGGGGGAAAAGGGGCGAAAAAAAAAATAAAAAAAATTTTTTCGCCCCCCCCGGGATAGGGGCGCGCGGGGCACTCGCGCTCCCCTTCGGGTCGCGGCTAAACCCTCCGGACGGTCCCACCATGCCATCCACCTTGCAATTCGATCCAACCTCGCTTGCCAAATACGGCAGGCTCGCCCTGGTGGCGCGCAACGCCGTCGAGGGGTTCCTGACCGGCGTTCACAAAAGCCCGTACAAAGGCTTCAGCGTGGAGTTCGCCGAGCATCGACAGTATTACCACGGCGACGAGATCCGCCACATCGACTGGCGGGCTTTCGGCAAAACGGATCGTTATTATATCAAGGAATACGAAGAAGAAACCAACCTCAAAGCGCATCTGCTCGTCGATGCCAGCGGCAGTATGAAATACCAGGGCAAGCACGGCAGCAAGTTTCACTACGCCCAGTACATCGCCGCATCACTGTCCTATCTGATGCTGCATCAACGCGACGCAGTAGGCCTGGCGACGCATGATACGAAAATCCGCCAGATCATCCCGCCCAAGGCCAACTCGAAGCACTTGTTGCGCGTCCTCAACGCGCTTCAAGAGACGGAGCCGGGCGGCGAAACGGGCCTGGCGCCGTTGTGGCATCAGCTGGCCGGCCAGTTCAAACGGCGCGGCCTAGTCGTCATCCTGTCGGACTGTTTCGAGGAGGTGGGGCCGCTGTTGCGGGCGCTGCGGCACTTCCGTTTCCGACGCCATGAGGTGCTGTTGTTCCACATTCTCGCTCCGGAAGAGATTGATTTCCCGTTCAAGAAGTGGACGCAGTTTCGCGACCTGGAAATCTCCGGCAACAAGATGCTGGTCGATCCGCAACGGCTGCGCCGCGATTATCAACAGAACTTTCAGAAGTTTTGCAATGACCTGCGTAACGCCTGCGGCCAGGCCCAGGTGGATTATCATCTGATGCGGACGGATGAACCGGTGGACAAAGCGTTGGGCATCTATCTCACCAAGCGGCAGCGCCGGCGTTAGAAGAGCGGAGCGAGTCATGTTTTTCGCACAACCCTGGATGCTGCTCGGCCTGACGGCTTTGGTGATCCCGATCATCATCCATCTGCTCAACCGCCGTCGTTATGAAATCATCGACTGGGGAGCGATGCAATTCCTCCAGATCAGCAAAGTCACACGCCGCCGGCTGTTTCTCGAAGAATTGCTCCTAATGCTATTGCGTATGGGGCTTATTGGCCTGTTGGTGCTGGCGCTCGCCGGCTTCTTCACCAGCTTCGACTGGCTGGCCCGCCTGCAACCACGCCCCAACCGCGACGTGGTGCTTATCTTCGACGGCTCCTCCAGCATGAACTACACCGGCGGCGGCAAAACGCCGCAGGACGCCGCCAAGGAGTGGGCCGCCGACTTCGTTCACGACCTCACGCCCGGCGACGCCGTGGCCGTGTTCCAGGCGAGACAACAGGTCGTGCCCGTCCTAGCCGAGCCGAGCCGCGACCTCATTCGCCTCGTGCCGCAAGCCGTCCACGACATTGTCCGGCCCGGCGGCGGCTGTGACTTGCCCGCGGCCGTCCAATCTGCCAACGCCGTTCTAGGCAAAAGCGAACGCTCCGAACGCGACATTATCGTTCTCACCGACGGCCAGCGTTTCGGCTGGTCCGATCCCGCCGCGATGCAACGCTGGGAACAGCTGGCCCGTCAGCTCGGCGCCGGAAAGCCGCACGGCGCCAGCGGGCCACCGCCACGCTTGTGGGTGGTCAACGTCGATCCTCACCGCGACCCGGACCCGCCGAACTGGTCGTTGCCGCCGCTGCGCGTCAACCGGCCCGTCGTGCCGGTCGGCCGTGAAGTGACTTTCCACACCGATCTTACAATCCACGGCCAGAACGCCTACACGCCTCCGTATAGCCTCAGTCTCGAAGTGGACGGCGAATTAGTGCGGCGGCTGGAACCGCCGCGAGCGTCCGCCCTCGCCAAGGGCAAGATTCCTCTGACGTTTACGCATCGTTTCGTCAATGAAGGATCGCACTTGGTGTCGTTAGTATTGGAACCGGACGCGCCCGGCGCTGTAAGCCGCGACACCGTGCCCGACGACAACCGCCAGGATTTCGCCGTCGAGGTGACGCCGACGCTGCCGGTGCTGATCGTGGACGGCGACGCCGATCCTGCCCCGAAGCGGCGCGGCGCGTGGTCGTTGCGCGACGCGCTCGCGCCGCAAGGCGACGCGACGCCGGCCGTCAAGGCTCGCGTGGTGAGCATCAAGGATTTTGACGCAACGCTTTTGACGGGCGGCATGGATGCCGAGCGGCCGCGCGTGCTGATCCTTTGCAACGCGGCCGCGCTGTCAAAGCCGCAGGATGAGGCGGTCGAGCAATTCCTGGCGGATGGCGGCGGTGTGCTGACCACGCTTGGCGGCCGAGTCGATAAAGACGAGTACAACCGGCAGCTTTTCCGCGAGGGTCACGGATGGCTGCCGGCCAAACTGGTGAGCATTGAAGGCGACGAGAACCGGCCCACGGATGCGGCCCGCCCCGCGGCCGTCAGCGCCACGCATCCGGCTTTGGAGTTGTTTCGCAACGACCCCCTCGGCGGCCTGAGCGACGCTCGCTTCTCGCGTTGGTGGAAGACCGACGTTTCCGCCAAGGACGCGGCCGGCGAGCGCGTGGCCACGCTGAAATCGCCGACGGCCGATTACTCCTTCCTGGTGGAACGCCGCTATAAATCCGGCCGTGTGCTGCTGTGTGCGGTTGCGCTCGACAGTTCCTGGGGCACGAACCTTACGGACCTGCCGGCTTTCGTACCCTTGGCGCACGAGTTGGTTTATTACCTCGCCGGCGCTCGCTCCGCGGAGTTCAACTTGCAGCCGGGGCAGCCGATCCGTTATCGCCTGACAAGCAACGCCCCGCCGGACGGTTTCCGCCTTCAGCCCCCTTTCGGAGAGGAAAAGCCGCTAGGGATCAGCCAGCCTTCGCCGGGGGTGATTCCGGCACGTGTGACCTCGCCGCCGCGCCCCACTCTTGTCTGCGACGAGACGCGCGAAACTGGCGTCTACCGTCTCAAGACGCCGGATAGCCGCGTTGCCTATTATGTCGTCCAATCCGACCCGCGCGAGTCGGACCTGACCGCCTCCACCGACGAGGAACGCGACCGTGTGGCCAAGGTTTTGCCGATGCAATACCAGAACGACCGCGACACGATCCTGGCCGCGCGAAATCCGGGCGAGCAACGCCAGGAATGGTGGTGGGTTTTGCTGCTGGGCCTGGTCGGCCTACTCTGCGGCGAAGTATGGATGACGCGGCGCATGTTGAAAGCAAGATAGACAGGCCCCGATACAAGCCCCGAGCGCAAGCGAGGGGTTTCGTCCAACCCCCTCGCTTGCGCTCGGGGCTTGTATCGAGAGAAAGAGGAACTAATGTTCTCGATCAAGCTGCCGAATGATGGTTCGACCTTGCTGCTGACGCCGCAATGGTCCGGCCTGCCGGCCGCCCTACAGGTCGCCCTGCTCGTCGCGGTTTGTCTTGTTCCTTTCGTGCTAATCGCGTGGCTCTACCGCTACGAAATGCAGCTGGTCCCGCGCGCGGCCGCCGTTTTCCTCCTAAGTATGCGCGTACTTGTGCTGTTTTTGCTGTTGTTCCTCGTCTGCCTTCAGCCGGTCTACGCTCACAGCAAGACCAAGGAACTGCCCGGCCGCGTCCTTGTGGCCGTGGACCGATCGGATAGTATGGACGTGGCCGACCCCCAACGGCCGTCCGTGGAGAAGCTGCGTCTCGTCCGCGCACTCCACCTGGGCGGCGACATCTGCGGCGACGATCAGCTTGACGCCTGGATACGCGAATATACGGAGAAAGGATCGCCGCAGTGGGTCCATGACGACGAGGCTCGCGACGACCAGCTGCGCCGCGGAGAGTTGGAGTCGTCGCGTCGCGGCCAGCACGACCGTGTTTGCGAGTTGGCCGACAAGGTAACACGCACGCAGACCGCTCGCCGAATCCTCTACGACGACGGCCTTCGCTTGCTGTCCACACTCGCCGCCAAGCATGACGTGGAACTGATCGGTTTCCATAGCACGGCCTGGAATGCCCCCGCCGACCGGCCCGAAACGCTGTTCGATCCCACGGAGGCGGCCAGCGCCGACAAGGCGCCGGCGCCAACCTCAAACGCGGCCGGCTTCACCGACCTGCGCTTGCCGTTGGTCCGCGCTCTGGAACGCTCCGGCGCCGGCCAGGGCAAACTATTGGGCGTGATCGTGCTGACTGACGGCCGGCACAACGCCGGCGATCCGCCCGTCAAGAAGGCGCTGGAACTGGGCGAGCGTGAAGTGCCCATTTTCCCCGTGCTTCTCGGCGCCGAGTTGCCGCCGCCGGATACGGCCATTCTGTCCGTCAAAGCGCCGCCGGCCGTGTATAAGGACGCCTCGGCCGGCGTCGATGTGCGCTTTAAGGTATCCGGTATGGATAAACAGGACGTGGTGCTGGAACTACACCGGGGCGCCGGCAAGGAAAAGAAGCTCATTGAACAACGCACCGTCCACCATGACGGCAAGGACCGGGAGTATCTGGAGAGTTTTCAGGTGCGCATGGACGAAGCCGGCCCGCAGACGCTCACCGCGACGGTCCACCCCGCCGACCTATCCGTCAAGGAGACTAGCACTGAAAACAACAGCGGCGGCGCCGTCGTCAACGTGGCGAAGGACCAGGCGCGGGTGCTGCTGATCGACGGCGAAGCACGATGGGAGTTTCACTATCTTCAAAGTGCGTTTCAGCGCGATCGCACCATGCAGACGCAGAGCGTGGTGTTCGACCAGCCGCGTCTCAATACCCGGCTCACCGATGAAGACTTGGACAAGATCGGCAGTCCGCGCCAACATCTGCCGGCCGGCCCGGACGCGCTCGCCGACTATGATTGCATTGTTCTGGGTGACGTTTCGCCGGAGCAACTACCGCCTGCCGACCGTCAACGTTTGGATAAATACGTCGCTGAGCGCGGCGGAACCTTGGTCGTCGTCGCTGGCAAGCGCTACATGCCGCTGACTTATCCCGAAGCGGCCGCCGACGGGGGCGACGCCGACCCTATCCGCAAGATGCTGCCGATCGAAGCGCCGCGCGTCACGGCGCCGCTGGACGGCTTCACGCCCGCCCTGACCGCCGACGGCCGCGAGACGAAGTTCATGGACCTCGAAGAAGAAGCGGGCAAAAACGATACGATATGGGCACAATTGCCACATCCCTTTTGGGGCGTCGTGGGCCAGGCTAAGCCCGCCGCCGCGACTTTGGCGTTCACGCTTGAAGGCGCGGTCGATCCGCTGGACCCGACTGCGCAAGAGAGAAGGAACGCTCTGATTGCGCGCCAAAATTATGGACTCGGCCGGGTGCTTTACGTCGGAATGGACAGCACTTGGCGCTGGCGCAAGGGCGTCGGCGATTTATACCATCACCGTTTTTGGGGGCAGGTAATGCGCTGGGCGGCCGACCGGCCGTTGGAGTCGGGCAACCAGTATGTGCGATTCGGCGCCTCGCAGCCTGTTTTCCGCGGCGGCCAGGACGTGGAGCTATTCGTCCGCTTCAAGGATGTACAGGATGCGGCAAAGGCGGGAACTCGGGCCGAGGCCAACATTCTGCGCCGCGGCGGCGACGGCAAGCCGGTGGCCGTGGTTCCGCTCAACCGTAAGCCGGCTCAGCCGAGTACATTCGAGGCGCGCGTCGCCAACCTTCCAGAAGGCGATTACGAGGTGCGATTGGAGATGCCCGCGGTGGCCGATAAGCTACTGGCATCCCCTACGCCGCCCAACGTCCAAGAGAAAACACCGCCGGAGCCGATCAAGGCGTCTTTCACGGTGTCGCCGCCGGAAAGCTCGGAAATGCTCGACCTATCAACGAACCGTCCGCTGCTGGAAGAGTTGGCGTCGAAGAGCGGCGGTAAAGTTTACACGCCGGATGACGTGCAAGAATTGGTGAACCGGCTTGTCAGCCAGGGTATTCCAGAGACGGAATATTTTGAACAACGGCTATGGCAATGGTGGGTGGTTCTCGCGGTGGTCGCCTCGTTATTGACGGTGGAATGGGTCGTCCGCAAATGGTCGGGGTTACCGTGAATTACAGGTCTATTGCCCTTCGGATTGGGTTATTGCTGGCGTCGGGCCTGCTGGCCGTATGGAATTGCGCGGCTCGCGCTTCGGATGACGGCGCCGAGTTTTTCGAGAAGAAGATCCGTCCCATCTTGGTCGAGCAGTGCTACGAATGCCACTCCGCTAAATCGAAGAAAGTGCGTGGCGGGCTGCGCCTTGATAGCCGCGCGGGTCTCTTGCAAGGCGGCGATCGGGGCACAGCCGTGGCGTCCGGCGACCCCGACAAAAGTCTTATCATTGAGGCCGTCGGCTACAAGAATACTGAAATTCAAATGCCCAAAAAGGGCAAACTATCCGACACCGCTATTGCGGACCTGACCGCCTGGGTCAAGATGGGCGCACCTTGGGGCAAGGACGCCGGCCCACTCGCCGCCGGGCCGGATAAACCCACTTTCGACCTTCAGAAGCGAAAGCGCGATCATTGGGCGTGGCGACCGATTCGCCCCCAGGAACCGCCGGCTGTGAAGAATGCGGCCTGGGCGCGAAGTCCGGTGGACCGCTTCCTTCTCGCCAAGATGGAGGAGAAAAGTCTCTCTCCGGCGCCGGCGGCCGACAAACGTACTCTGCTTCGTCGCGTCTATTTCGACCTAATTGGCCTGCCGCCGTCGCCGGAACAGGTTACGGCCTTCGTCAAGGATGAATCGGCCGACGCCTATGAAAAAGTGGTGGATCGGCTTTTGGCCTCGCCGCAATTCGGCGAGCGCTGGGCGCGGCATTGGCTCGATCTGGTGCGCTACGCCGAATCGCGCGGCCACGAATTCGACTACACCACACCGAACGCTTATCAATACCGCGATTACGTCATACGCGCTCTCAACGCCGACGTACCCTACGATCAATTCGTGGCGGAGCATCTCGCCGGTGACTTGCTGGAGAAGCCGCGCCTGAACCCGGCGGAAGGCTTCAATGAGTCGATAATCGGCACGGGATTCTGGTTTCTTGGCGAAGAGATTCATTCGCCGGTGGACGTCAGCCAGGACCAGGCCGACCGCTTCGACAACCGCATCGACGTAATGGGCAAGACGTTCCTGGGCCTTACCGTCGCGTGCGCTCGCTGCCACGACCACAAGTTCGACGCCATCTCCACAAAAGATTATTACTCTCTATTTGGGATATTAGAGAGCTGCAACTACCGGCTTGTTCGCTTCGACGCCCTTGAATTTGACCGCCAGGTGGCGCGAGACCTGGCGCGGGCGCGGGAGCGCGCCCGACCTCTCATCCAGCGCGCGCTGGCCGACGCCGCCCGGCCCGCGGTCGAACAGATGTCCCATTATCTGTTGGCGGCGCGGGACGTGATCCATGCGGGATCTCCTAATAAGGAATCGTGCGAACGGATCGCGCGAGCGCACAAACTGGACGCCGCTTTGCTTGAACGCTGGACCGCCGCCGTACTCGACGCGGCACAGAATTGTTCCGATCCGTTGTACGCATGGGCCAAAGTCTGTACCGACGATACGAAGCAGCCGCTGGCCGTAGCCATGAAAAAGGCCGAGACGGATGCGACTCCGAAGGGCGGCGAAGTGATCGTCGATTACGCACACAGCAGTCCTGGAGATTGGATGCCGGACGGCCCCGCCTTCGGCTGTGACCCGGCGCGCTCCGGCGACTTGCACCTCGACGGCGATCCGGCCCATCCGGTAATTCGGTTCGTTACGGACGCCGCCGCAGAGTACGACCGGACATGGGACGGAATGAAACTGGCGGCCGGCGCGGAGAATGATCCGGGCGCGCTTGCTCGCATGGTGCGGGCGGGAAGGACGATCCGTACTCCGACGTTTACCATCAACCCTGGCAAGGTGTTTTATCGCGTCAAGGGGGCCGGCCTGGTTTTCGCGGCGGTGGATTCGCACGTGATGATCGCCGGCCCCTTACACGCCGAACTTGTCGCCAATATTTTGGATAGCGTTAGTTATCATTGGGCCATGCTTGATCTGACTCCTTACACGGGACGCCGCGCGCACCTGGAATTCACCGCGGCCGATGGGAGCGATTTCGCCGTGGCGTCCGTCGTCCAGGCCGAAGCGGCGCCCGTGCCGGCGAATAAAGCTAATCACGCTCTGCTTACGTTGTTATCCGGCGAGGAAGCCGGAACGCCGGAGCGCCTGGCGGCCGGCTATCAACGCTTATTCTTGGACGCGACAAAACGATTGAGCGCGGACCAGATCGTTGGGACGCCGGAAGCGTCGGACTACGCGCTCCTAGCGAACTGGCTCCTGCGACGATCGGAATTGTTTCCCGACGAGGCCGCAACCAAAACTCTTCAAGAAACAGCCGCCGCCGCCTTAGCGGAGCAGAAAAAACTAGCCTCACAAATCCGCCGCGACTCGCGCTTGGCGCTGGCCATGCAAGACGGCGACGGCGTCAATGAGTACGTCTTCAAGCGCGGCTCTTACAAGACGCCGGGCGACGAAGTTCCTCGGCGATTTCTGGAGGCGTTGGCCGGGCCGGAGCGCTTGCCGGTCGGGCGCGGCAGCGGCCGGTTAGAGTTGGCGCGGCAGATCACCGATCCGGCAATCGATCCCTTCCTGCCGCGCGTGATGGTCAATCGCCTCTGGGGTCGCCTATTCGGCCGCGGCATTGTGGCGTCGGTGGACAACTTCGGCGTACTTGGCGAGGCGCCGACGCACCCAGAACTGCTGGACTATCTCGCCGATCGGTTCGTCAAGGAAGGCTGGTCGATCAAGAAGACCATCCGCGCTCTTGTCCTGACCCGCGCGTATCGCATGTCGTCGCAGCCCACGGAGGCGGATCAAGCCGATCCGCAAAATCTTCTATTGCATCGGATGCGCCTGCGCCGGCTGGAGGGCGAAGCGATCCGCGATTCCATGCTGTCGGTGTCCGGCCGGCTCGACTTGAAGATGTTTGGCCCGGCAGTACCCGTCCACCTGACGCCGTTCTTAACCGGCCGCGGCAGGCCGGCCGACGGGCCGCTCGACGGCGACGGCCGGCGCAGCCTATATACCGCCGTTCGCCGCAATTTCCTGTCGCCGATGATGCTGGCTTTCGACACGCCCAGCCCGTTCTCGACGGTCGGCCGGCGCACCGTCTCGAACGTCCCCGCCGAGGCGCTGATTCTGATGAACGACCCGTTCGTACATCAACAGGCCGCGCTGTGGGCAAAGCGCGTTATGGGTCAAGTTGGCGCCGATAAGGACCGGATAACGCGGATGTACGAAGACGCTTTTAGCCGACCGCCAACCGGCGACGAACTATCGGCGTGTCTTGACTTTTTAATATCCCAAGCGAAGGTGGCAGGAAAAAAGCCTGACGATCCGGCAGTGTGGGGAGATCTGGCGCACACGCTATTCAATGTCAAAGAGTTCATTTACATCCATTGAGGAGCGGTTATGGCGGTGCAATTTCAGCGGGCCATAGGATGGGGCATTATCGCGTCGTTGGTCGGAACGGGCTTTATCCGCGCCCACGCCCCGAAGGAGCCGATCAAGCACTCGTTCCTGGCCACTGGCGTCGAGACGTACATCCTCGACGACGACGGTAAGGTTTTGTGGCGCTATCCGCAGGGCACGCGCGATGGCTGGGTGCTTCCCAACGGTGATGTGCTGCTGGCCGTGACGAAGAACAAAGAGTATCCTGGCGGTGCGGCCGTCGAAGTGGCGCGCGACGGCAAGGTGGTGTTCGCGTTCAAGGGAACGCAGTCGGAGGTCAACACCGTCCAGGCGGTGGCCGACAACATCCTTCTCACTGAAGCCGGCGATAAGCCGCGCTTGCTGGAAGTGAATCGTCAGGGAAAGATTGTCGTCGAAGTGCCGTTGCAGGCGCAGACGAAGGACCATCACTTGCAGACGCGTATGGCCCGCAAGCTGGCCAACGGCAATTACCTCGTGCCGCAGCTCATCGACAAAGTGGTCCGCGAGTATACGCCGGCGGGTAAGATCGTTTGGGAGGTGAAAACACCGAATTGGCCGTTCACGGCCATCCGCCTGGACAACGGCAACACGCTCATCGACTGCACACTCGGCAACCTCGTGATCGAAGTGGACAAGGACGGCAAAACGGTTTGGCAATTGAGCAACGACGACTTGCCGGAGAAATGGATCAACGACGCCTGCGGCGGCCAACGGCTGCCCAACGGCAACACCGTCGTCACCAGCCATCACGCCAAGGATGGGGAGGTCAAGCTGATCGAAGTGACGCCGGAAAAGAAAGTGGTATGGAAGCATGTGGATAACAAGCCATTTGGCATCCATGAGTTCCAGATTCTTGATACGAACGGCAAAGCGCTGGAAGGCCGGCCGTTGCGGTAGAGAGGCCAGGAGCGACTGCCATGCACTGCGGACAATTCCTTAGACCGGCGACCCGCCGCGAGATGCTGCTCCGCTGCGCTAACGGCTTCGGCGCCGTCGCACTCTCGGCCCTGTTCGCGGAAGACGGCCGCGCGGCGTCGTCGCCCGACTCGGCGCTCAACGGCGGACTGCACCACCCAGCTAAGGCGCATAATGTCATCTTCCTGTATATGGACGGCGGCCCGTCGCAGGTGGACACCTTCGACCCTAAGCCGCTGCTGGCGAAATACGACGGTAAAGATCCGCATTCGGTCTTAACGGTCGAGCCGACGCAGTTCAACAACGTCGGCAAGGTGATGGCGTCGCCGTGGAAATTTACGCAGCGCGGCAAAAGCGGTCTCCCGGTCAGCGAGCTTTTCCCCAACGTGGCGGAGTGCATCGACGACCTCGCCGTCATCCGGTCGATGACCTCAATGTTCCCGGAACACACAAGCGCGAACTATTTCCTCCATACCGGATCGGGATTTCAGGGAAGGCCGAGCATGGGGGCGTGGGCAAGCTATGGCCTCGGCAGCATGAATAAGAACCTGCCCGGCTTCATCGTGCTGAACGGGGGTCTAATCCCGCCGGGCGGCCTCGACAATTTCAACAGCGGCTTTCTACCCGCCGCGTTTCAGGGATCGATCTTCCGCGCCGGCGACCCGCCCGTCGCCAACATCGACCGCGCCGAGCGCAGCGACGGACTGCAACGCAACAAGCTCGATCTGATGAAACGTCTGGACGAAGCCGCGGAGGTCCGTTTCGGCAAAACCGATGAGATTGAGTCGGCCGTCGCCAACTACGAAACCGCCTACCGGATGCAGACGGCCGTGCCGGAGCTTATGGACGTGAAGGGCGAGACGGACGCCACACGCAAACTCTACGGCCTTGATGCGAAGTTTCCGCAGACGCAGGTCTTCGGCCGGCAATGTCTAATCGCCCGGCGGCTGGTGGAGCGCGGCGCCCGTTTCATCGAATTGACGTGCCCGGCCATCGGCGGTCACGACCGTTGGGACCAACATAGCGGCCTTCGCAAAGGGCATGAGGACAACGCGCGGGCAGTCGATCAGCCGATCGCCGGGCTATTGAAGGACTTAAAAGAGCGTGGTTTGCTGAAAAGCACCTTAGTGATCTGGGCCGGCGAGTTCGGCCGGACGCCGTTCGCGCAAGGGGCGGACGGCCGCGACCATAACCCGTTCGGCTACACGGTCTGGATGGCCGGCGGCGGCGCCAA
>DHJA01000080.1:12390-12620 GCA_002404095.1 Planctomycetaceae bacterium UBA4732
CGGCGGCGCCAAGGGCGGCATCGCTTACGGCGAGACGGACGAATTCGGCTACAAGGTCGTCGATAAAAAGGTGGAGATGTACGATTTTCACGCGACCATGCTGCACCTGCTCGGCGTCGATCACAAGCGGTTGACGTTCCGCTTCGGCGGTCGTGATATGCGCCTTACCGATGTTCACGGCGAGGTCATCAAGGACGTGCTGGCATGAAAGAATCGTTTAGCCGCGACCC
>DHJA01000080.1:12829-18270 GCA_002404095.1 Planctomycetaceae bacterium UBA4732
GCGCTCCCCTTCGGGTCGCGGCTTAACGATCTTTCGACTGTACGTTTCGTCAGTTCTCTCCGACGCGCTTTTGCTCCGGATCTGGCCCCGTCTTGAGGCTGAACAGGTACTCAACCATATCCGTCAGTTCGTCCTCGTTCAAATAGGCGATGATATTTTCAGGCATGAGCGACACAGCGCTTTTCGTCTTCGTATCAATATCTTTTTTGTCGATCTTGGTATCCTTGGCGTTGGCATCGCGCAGAGTGATCGAGGTCGGCGTCTCGTTCACGATGAGGCCGCTTAACGAGATGCCGTCTACCTGGTCGATCTTCCATTGGAGATACTGATCCGCGATGGCCTTGCTGGGGTAGAGGATCGACTCGTACAAGTTCTCGCGGCTGGCCTTCTTGCCGATGACGGAAAGGTCGGGGCCGACCTGGCCGCCGACGCCGTGAATGGTATGGCATTTGAGACATTGCATGTCGTTCTTAGCGCTTGCTTCCAACAGCTTCTTGCCTTTTTCCGCATCGCCTTGGCGTTTGATGAGCACGGCAATGGCCGGCAGTTTCTTCAGGTCGATCTTAGGCGGCGGCGGGAAGAGGACTAATGCCTTATTTTGCAAGTCCGGATAGGGACTGTTGCGCAGCAGCCGGGCCACGTCGTTTCGCAGCGCCTCCGGCAACTGCTTCTTCTCCTCAAGGCCGAGCAGCCAGGACGATCCCGGTCGCGAGCCGGCTAGGGCGGAGGCTGCGGTATTGCGTAACGCCGTATTTTGATCCTTATTGGTGAAGGCGTTTTGAAGGGCCAGCAGCGCTTGCGTCGCGCCGGGCTGGTCGGCTTTACGTTGGGCAAGCCGGCCCAGCGCTTGGGCGGCCTCTCCCCGAAGCGCCGGCGAATCGCCGATGAGAACGGAGCTAAGCGCCGCCGCGCTTTCGTTGGACGGCAGCGCGCCGAGCGTCTGCACCGCGGCGAAGCGAACGGCATCCGACTTCTTCGGGTCGGACGCGATCTTCGCCACTTGACCGAGGACGTCGATCTTCTCAGCCGCGGCGATCAGGTTCATTCCGGTGACAAGCGTTTCCGGTTTGGCCAGTAGATTCTGAATCGAATCAGCCAGTTCCTTGCTTCCGCGCAACCCCGCCCACTTGCCCGGCAAGAACAGCTTGAGATTGTCAACTACCTTGTCGCGCACTTCTTGCGGTACATCGGTTTCCAGCACCTTCAGCAGCGCGGCCCCTCCCGCGTTGTCGTCCGCGACGGCCAGAATGTCCACGAGACGGCCGCGCTGCGCCGGCGTCAGCGATTTGTCGGCGATGCGTTTGCTGAGGGTCGGCAGCACCGACGGCGGTTGCAATTCCCAAACAAGGTCGGCGACTTTGTCGTTCCACTGGGGGAATTCCTTCTCAAAGTCGGCCAGGATAACGTCGCGGCGGGCCTTATCGAAGTGGCCGACGGCGATGCCGATGGCTTCGAGATAAAAGCGATCCTTGCCGTCGTATTTCTTAGCCAAATCCATAATGAGGGATTTGGCTTTCGCCGGGTCGGCGTCGCGCATGGCCAGCAAGGCCACGCTGCGGACCATTGCCGATGGGTCTTTGAGAAGATCCTCTTTCCATGAGTCGGTGTAGTCGGCGGGAGAATGGCCCTGGACATCCCTAAATACACGGATGGCTAGACTGCGGAAGCGCGGATCCGGGTCAGCAAAAGCGGCGTTGCGGCCGCGCTTACCTAATTGCCACAGCGCCCGCGCCCGCAGTACGGGATTATCCTTCTGCGCCGCAGCCGCTTCGAGAAGGTCGATCGCGATTTTCCGCTCTAGGGTCGCCAGCTTTGCCATCGCCATGTAGCGTGTTGCCAAGTTCGGCGACGCTAGCGCCGCCGTCACTCCTTCATTACTTTCGAGATCGACTTTGGGCGCGCTAGCTTTGCTTCCCTTTGGCGCCAGGCGGTAAATGCGGCCGCGCGTGAAGTCGCCGATGCCGTGACCGCCGACGCCGGGGTCGTACCAATCCGCGATGTAGACGCTGCCGTCCGGCGCCACGCATATATCCGACGGCCGGAACCAGTTGTCCGTACTCGTCATCATGTCCTCGCGCTGCGCGTCGTACCCCGCACCGTCCGGCGTCAGATGATAGCAGCGGACTTCGCGCGGGCCGGCGTCGGTGTGCAGCGGCTGGCCCCAATACTTCTTCGGCAGCAACGTGCCTTCGTAAAAGCACATGCCGGTTGGCGCTCCGAAATAGGTGCGAAGCACTTTCGGCACGACGCCGGGCTTTTCCTCGTGCCAATGCGTCTGGCCGGCGCCGCGCGGGTGGTAGCCGTAGTCGCCGCCGGGCATGACGTAACAAATGCGCGTCTGCTGGTTGCCGTCGTCGTCGTTGTCGGACGTGAAGATCGTGCCGAAGCTGTCCACGCACGGCTCGTACTCGTTGCGGAAGTTATCGGCGAGCAATTCCAGCTTCGTGCCGTCGAGTTCGCAGCGCCAGATGGTCCCGGCCCGGCAGTCGGTGTCGTTGCTGGTCCACTTGCGGCCCTTGCCGTCGGAACTTTGCAGCCCGTTGACGCAGAGGCCGCCGGGGTCGCCGACGCTGAAGTAGAGCTTCATGTCCGGGCCGATCAGGATGCCGTGGACGCCGTGGTCGTGGTCAATCCCGCCGAAGCCGGTGAGCAATTTCTTCGGCGGCCCGTCCGCCTTGCCCTTGCCCTCCTTATCGGTGAATACGAGGATGTCAGGCGATTGGCAGACGAAGACCTTGTATCCCGGCCCGACCGGGTCTTTGGCGACGGCGATGCCGAGCGGCGCCAGAATCTCAGGAGACTGGTAAAAGACGGTGCATTTATCCGCTTTACCGTCGCCTTTGGAATCTTCGAGGATGAGGATGCGGTCGCCCTCGGGCCGGCGCGGCGGCTGGTGGTGGAGCGTGTGCCGGTAGTTGACCGATTCACAGACCCAGACGCGGCCTTTGTGGTCTATGTCGATGCACGTGGGATTACAAAATCCGCCTACTTCTTCGGACGCCCATAGTGACATTTCCAGGCCGTCGGAATGGACGGTAAAAGTAGAGAGGGCTTTGTCCGGGGCGACCTGGGCACGGGCGACGGCCGGCGCCAGGAAGAAGGGGGCGAGGAATAAAAAGCGCGACCACGACTTCATGGTTATGGTAACTCCACGGCGACGAACCTTATTCACCAATCAATGCTTCTGCCGACGTTTTCGGCCTGCGCGCGGGCGTAGACCCTGGCCGCCACCGCCACGTCCTCCACGGCGATGCCCAGGGATTTGAACAGCGTAATGTCCTGCGGCTGCTTGCGGCCTGGGTAGCGGCCGACAACCACCTGCCCCAATTCATGCACGTCGGTCCAGTGCAGTACGCCTTCTTCCAACGGTTGCTGGAAGTCGCCCGCCTCCAGGCGGGCCTGCTCCTTGCTGTCCACAACCACATTGCCGCAGCGGCGGAATACTTCCACATCCAGTTCCGCTTTGGAGATGTAGTTGGAGCCGACCGCGTTGATGTGCGTCCCTTGGGCCAGCCAGTGCCCAAATAACACCGGCTCGCGGCTAGTCGTGGCGGTGATAATCACGTCTTTGTTCTCTGCCGCCCGCTCCGGCCGCGCCGTCGGTTCCACTTCCGTCTGACACTTCGCGCTCATCTCCTCGGCGAACTGGCGCCGTCGCTCTTCGTTGGGGCTGAAGACATGGACCTGGCGGACCCGGCGCACGCGGCACACGGCCTCTAGCTGCGTTCGGGCCTGCTTGCCGCTGCCATAGACGCCGACTTCGGATGCGTCCGGCCGGGCCATGAGATTCGTAGCTACGCCACTGGCCGCCCCTGTGCGCATTTGACCGAGATAGTCCGCGTGCATCAAGCACAGCAGCGCCCCGGTCTTGCCGTCGTATAACGACAGCTGAAACCGCGTCGGCCCCTTGCGGCTGGTGACGTAGGTCTTGACGCCCATGAAACCGAGCGACTTGGCGGCGGCCGCCATCGTGTGCATCATGGAGTGGTCGGTCTGCACGCGCGCCCGCGGCACATTATGAGCCTCGTCGAGGCCCATCTTGCGCAGACCCAGTTCCACCGCTTCCAGGGCCATGTCCATGGTCAGCAGCCGCTGGACTTCCTCTTCGGTTAGCAGCAATACGGACATGGGCTTCCCCCGTTATTTAAGCCATTGTTCCAGTCGGTCCAGGCCGCCGTTCAACTGATCGCGGGCCGCCGCGTAGGACATCCTCACATAACCCTCGGCGCCGAACGCCGAGCCAGGAACCAGGTTCACGTGAGCCGCTTCCAACGCCCCCATACAAAAACTCGACGAATCGACGATCTTGCGCCCCGCCAACGTCCGCCCGAAATGGGCCGATATGTCGAAGAACGCATAAAAAGCGCCTTCCGGCGTCCGAATACGCACACCTGGCGTCGCCGTCAGCCGGCCGCACACCAGATCGCGCCGCGCCTCGAATTCGCGGCGCATTCGCTCGACGCACTCTTGCTCACCCTCAAGGGCGGCGAGGGCGGCGTACTGGCTAATACTACACGGACAACCCGATTGCTGGCTCTGCACATCGCCCATCGCCTTGATAACGCGCGACGGCCCCAACGCCCAGCCCATGCGCCAGCCGGTCATGGCGTAAGTCTTGCTCGCTCCGCTGATCGTGATGACGCGGTCGGCCAATTCCGGCCGCAGCGAGGCGAAGCACGTCGCCTGGGCCGAGCCGAAAATCAGCTTTTCGTATATTTCATCGCTGAGAACGCTTAGATTCGTTTCCAGCACCACGTCGGCCAATGCCTCAAGCTCCTGGCGCGTGTAGACGGTCCCGGTCGGGTTGCTCGGCGAGTTAAGCATCAGCAGCTTGCTGCGCGGCGTAACGGCGTCACGAAGTTGGGCCGGCGTCATCTTGAAGCCGTCGGCCATTGTGGTGGGAACGAGGACGTAGGACGCGCCGGTCATCTGCACGAGATCACTGTAGCTGACCCAATACGGCGTCGGAATAATAACCTCATCACCGGGGCCGACGGTCGCCGCCAGGGCGTTGTGGATGGAATGCTTGGCCCCGTTGGAGATCAGCACCTGTTCAGGCTTATACGCCATCCCGTAAGTCTTCTGATAAAAACGGCTGACGGCGGTGCGCAGCGCCGGGATACCGGAAGCGGCTGTGTACCGCGTGTGGCCGTCTTTCATGGCCTTGACCGCGGCCGCGCAGATATGTTCAGGCGTCGGGAAGTCGGGTTCGCCGAGGCTGAAGTCAAAGACCTGGACGCCCTCGGCCTGAAGTTGCTTGGCGCGAGCGCCGGCGGCAAGCGTGGCGGAAGGCTGCACAGCGGCGGCCATCTTCGAGACAGCTATCATAACACGGTTCCTGCGCTCTTTCTCCCTCCCCCCTGGGGGGGGGGGGTTGGGGGGGGATGGTTGGGGGTGCGGAGGATAGTGTTTAGGCTACAAACCCCCCCCCCCCCCCCCCC
>DHJA01000080.1:18396-21387 GCA_002404095.1 Planctomycetaceae bacterium UBA4732
CTCCCCCGCAAGGGGGGAGGGAGAGAGACCCCAGTCGTTCTCGCATTGTATCCCATCGTTCCCCGGCAAGGGAGGGGCGACCGCGGAAGCGGCGAAACCGAATGCGTGTAGCCCATTTCGTGCATCGCTATCCCCCGGCGCTGGGCGGCGCCGAGGCGTATTTCAGCCGACTGAGCCGATGGCTGGCGGCGGCCGGCGATCAGGTGACGGTATTTACCACGAACGCCCTCGATCTGGAATCGCTTCGGTCGCCGCGCGGCCGATGTCTGCCTGCCGGGACTACGCGCGAGGACGGCGTGGAAGTACGCCGCTACGACATCTGGCGAATGCACGGCCGACGCTGGCTGCTCAAGCCCTTGTCGCTGCTGCCGAACCGGACCTGGCAGGCGCTGACGCTGCCGTGCAACCCGATCAGCGGGCGCATGTGGGCCGACGCGGGACACGGCTCCGAGCGGTTCGACGTGGTTCACGCCACGGCCTTTCCTTACGCCTTCCCGATTGCCTGCGCCCGCCGGTTGGCGCGGCGGCTGGGGGTTCCGTTCTTACTGACGCCGTTCCTTCATCTGGGCGATCCCGAAGACCCAGCGGATCGGACGCGGCGGGAGTACACGCAACCGGCCTTGATGGAGCTGGCGCGCTCGGCAGACCGGATTTTCTTGCAGACGGAAGGCGAACGGCTGGCGTTGGTGGAACGCGGTGTTCCGCCGGAACGATTCGTGTTGCAAGGAATGGGACTGGATCGCGAGTCCTGCACCGGCGGCGACCGCGAGCGGGCGCGGACGGAATGGGGAGTCGGAAAAGACGACATGGTAATCGGCCATCTCGCCAATAATAGCATAGAGAAAGGCAGCGTCGATCTATTGCAAGCGGCGGATCGCGCATGGCAGCGCGGCGGCCGGTTTCATCTGGTGCTGGCGGGGCCGGAGATGCCGAATTTCCAGGCGTTTTGGCGGACTTATGGTCAAACCGGCCGTGTGCGTCGGCTAGGCGCGTTGGATGAGAAACAGAAGCGTGACTTCTTCGCAGCGTTGGATGTGTTCGCGCTGCCGAGCCGGTCAGACTCTTTTGGGATCGTATTACTCGAAGCATGGGCCAACGGGGCGGCGAACGTCGGTTATCGGGCCGGCGGCATCCCTTGGGTGATTCGGCATGAACAGGATGGTTTATTGGTGAAATGCGGCGACGTGGACGGACTGGCGACCGCGCTGTTGCGCCTGGAGGGCGACGAAGGGTTGCGCCGGCGGCTGGGCGAAGCGGGCAAGGAGCGGACGCGGAAAGAGTTTGATTGGGAAGACAAATTGCAGCTGGTGCGACATGAGTACCAGCAATTGGCGTCCAGCGAGAATAGGCTTGGTTAGACGGCGCCGGAATTGCTGCTCAATTTCTCAAACAACGCCCAACCTTTGAGGAGCTGTTCCATGAGTACCACGAAGACCAAAAGCTCGACCATTCACCGTCGCAAGGATGTTAACCCAACGCGCGGGGAACACGAGTATGGCGACGTGAAGTTCGCCGACCCGGTCAACAACAAGTATCCCATCGACACGCCCGCCCACATCCGCGCGGCCTGGAGTTACATCAATCACAAGGACAACGCCGCCAAATACGCCAAAGGCGAGGCGGCCAAGATCAAGCGACGCATCAAAGCGGCCGCGAAGAAAGCGGGCGTTGAAATTAAGTCTTAAAGGCGCGTTGTTTAGCCGCGACCCGAAGGGGAGCGCGTCTCCCCGCGCTCCCCTTCGGGTCGCGGCTAAACGACCCCTCACTTTTAATCAGCTACGGTTTCAACTCGCCCTTCTCCACAATTACCTTACCGTCAACCGTGAGAGTGGCGCCGGGCAGATAACCCGCCAGACTAAACGGGGTGTTATTATCGCCGCCTGCCCAGGTGTCGTTGCCTATGTAAACCGAAACCATTCCGGCCGGCGTAGCGGCAAGAACCTTGCTGTTCGCCGGCGGATGTATAGTCGGGTTGATGCCGACGTCAATGACGCCGAAGCGATCCTTGCCCGCCGCCGCCGCTTTGAACGCCGCTTGAAGGCGATCTCCATTAGTCTTCGCCGTCAACGAGATCACCTTGCCGCCTTTAACTTCCATTACCAGATCGTTAATCTCTTTACCCTCGAAGAAGACGCGGTCCACGACCACCCGGCCTTCTGCCGTCCTCGGCGAAACGTAAACTTCGCCGGCCGGCAGATAGGCCCAGCAGGCCGCGCCGCCCTGCTTACGCTTTGCTTCGTCGATAACGCCGTCGCTGACCATGACAGGGCGCTTCTCAACGCTCGCTTTTAGATCGGTCCCGTTGGGATGGGTCAGGTGGATTTGCTTGCCCTCCGACAAGACCTTTTTCAACTTCGCGCCCGTCGCCTGTAGCTGGACGTAATCCGCGTTCACGCCTTCCCAGTACAATTTTGCCAATTCCGCTTCGGGTAGTCCGAATTGCTTGGCCCGCGACGGCGTTGGATACAGCCCATTGCCGAGGAAAATAATCCGCACATTGCGTTCGCGCATCCTCTTGAACACCGGCTGAAACGTCTTCTCGCGCGCGGCTATGCGCTCGGCCGCCACGCCGGCTAGCGCCGCTTCATCGCCTGATTCCAGAATGAACTGGGCGTCGAGTAAGCCCGCCAATTTCATGTCCCAGGCCGGCGCTTGCAAGTCGAATTGGGCGGGCACATCGTCGTAAAGCCGGCGCGACAACCGATCACTCGTCAGCATGATAAGCGGGTGAGCGCCCTGCTTGCGCACCTGAACGGCAAGTTCTTCCAGAATCTCCGCATCCTTGGGATCGCCGGTGATTCCCACCAATTCACCCTCGCGGACGCCGGCGCATCGGTTGACCAACTTCGCCGCCAGCGCGTCGAGGTTCCCCGCGTCGTCCGCCGGCGCGAACGACGCCAGGAACGCCAGCGCGAGCGCGCACGCCGTTAGGAAAAGATGTTTTGCACGCATGAATGGTCCTTTTTAGCTTTGGCGAGCCGGGTCGCGTAA
>DHJA01000080.1:21421-33001 GCA_002404095.1 Planctomycetaceae bacterium UBA4732
CCGGGCGCTTACGCGACCCGGCTCGCCACTAGCCGCCGTCCGCCCTTCGTGGTAATCTCAAGGAGTCTTGCCGAACTCTTTCCTGGGCCTGACTCATGCTCGACCGTCAACAACGCTGCTCGCGCCGCAAGTTCCTGGCCTCCGCCGCCGCTCTCACGCTAGCCGGCGGCATCGCTTCCGCCGACGGGCCTGCCGCCGCGCCGTCCGCCAGCCGCTTTGCGCCGCCGTCCGCCCAGGGCCGTAGAGCCATCGCCATCATTACCACCGTCTATCGGCCGCTTTCCCATTCGTACCACATAGGCGGCCGCTTCCTCTATGGCTACACCCTCGCCGGTAAGCCGCACGTACCGAAATTCCACATCGCCTCGCTCTGCGTCGATCAGACGCCGGACAACGATCTGTCGCGCGACCTCGCCCGCGATTTCGGCGTGCGCGTGTCGCGCACCGTCGAAGACGCACTGACGGTTGGCGGCCGGCTCGCCGTCGAGGGTGTTTTGCTCATCGCCGAGCATGGCAACTACCCGCGCAATGACAAAGGACAGATTCTTTATCCGCGTTACGAGATGATGGAACAGATCGCCGCCGTTTTCCGCAAGACCGGCCGGAGCGTACCCGTCTTTAATGACAAGCACCTATCGTACACCTTTGCCAAAGCGCGGAAGATGATCAGCTGGTCTGAGGAGCTAAAATTCCCGCTGATGGCCGGTTCCAGTCTGCCTGTCACTTGGCGCAGGCCGGAGTTGGAGCCGCGTCTGGATACCCCTCTCGAAGAGTGTTTGATCGCCTGTTACGGGCCGCTTGAGGTCTACGGCTTCCACGGCCTCGAAGCGCTTCAAGTCATGATGGAGCGTCGCAAAGGCGGCGAAACCGGCGTCCAGGCGGTCACATGCCTCACCGGGAAAGACGTCTGGAAAGCAGGCGACGCCGGCCGCTGGAGCTGGGACTTGCTGGATGCCGCTTTGAGCCGCGGCGAGTCGGTCAACGTCGGCGACGTGCGCCGCAACGTCGGCAGCATGAGCGTCCAAGGGATGCCGCAGGCGCCGGCCACGGCCTTTCTGATTGAGTACCGCGACGGTACGCGCGGCACGGTGTTGCTGCTCAACGGCCATCTTCAAGACTTCTGTTTCGCCGGCCGCGTCAAGAGCGAAGCCAAGCCGATCTCGTGTCTGTTTCAGCTGCCGCAGCCGCCCGGCGCCCGCTACTTCGACGCCTTGACGTTCAACATCGAGAAAATGTTGGAGAGCGGCAAAGCGCCCTATCCCGTCGAGCGCACCCTGCTGACGACCGGCGTACTTGACGCCGTGATGGAAAGCCACGCCCGCCGCGACGATCGGATCGAGACGCCTGAACTGGAAGTGCGATACACCGCGCCGGCCGACAGCGGCTTCCTCCGCGGCGGCATAACATCGGATTCCTGACGATGGTCACGCTGCGGCGATATCTGTGCCTTTGCGCCCTGCTATTCTGGCAAGGCGGCTTCACCTTTTACGCGGCGGTGGTCATCCCCATCGCCGGAGTGGTTCTGGACCCTAATCTGCACCAGCGAGCGCGCATCACCGCCACGGCCACCAACGTTTTGAATGTCGCAGGCATCGCGGCGGTGCTACTGCTGCTTTGGGATGTGGCGTTGTCGGCCGATCCGTCTCGGCGGCGGTATTGGTTCCGCTGCGCGCTTTGGTCGGTCTTGTTCGTGACCCTGGCGGCGCTATTTCCCCTCCATTATTGGCTAGAAACGCTCGATCCGCTGGTGGGAACGGGGCCGGCCGATAAGGATTTCTTTTACCTAGCACATAGAATCTATCTGTGGGTGAGCGCGGCGCAATGGCTAACGGCTTTGGTTTATCTCTACCTGACGCTCCGCGCTTGGCGCGCTGAGGACGCCAGAGCGGTCACGCCAGATTAAGGAGACATGCGATGGCAGTTGCGATTACCGAGAAACTGATGACGGCCGAGGAATACTCCTTGTTGCCTGACGATGGACAGCCGACGGAACTTGTGCGAGGAAAGGTGGTTCCCGTGAACATGCCCCGGCCGCGACACGGCCAAATTTGTGCGAACGTTGTCTATCTCCTCAGGCGGCATCTGGACGATCACCCCTTGGGCCACGTCGTCTGCAATGACACGGGCGTGCCCACGGAACACAACCCCGACACGGTGCGCAGCGCCGACGTCGCCTTCTTCAGCTATACGCGAGTGCCGGCCGGCCCGCTCCCGCCGCGCGGCTATCTGCCCGTACCGCCGGAAGTGGTCTTCGAGGTGCGCTCGCCCTTCGACCGATGGCGCGCCGTGCTAACCAAAGGGGCCGAGTATCTGAATGCCGGCGTCGGAGTAGTCTGCGTACTCGACGACGCCGGCGAAGCCGTCCACGTCTTCACGGACGAAGACCCGGTGCGCGTGCTGACCGCGGATCAGACGTTAACGCTTCCGGGAGTGCTGCCCGAGTTTCAGGTGGTAGTGCGAAGTTTCTTTGCATAGCCCCTTACTATTTCGATAAATCCACGGGAAAAGTATTGGCACCGGACTTCACGGTCAGACTCAGTCCGGAGGTCTTCGGGTCGGTGAACTTCTCCGGGATTTCCCGATATTTCGCCATATTGTCCTTCGCTTTTTGAATCCCCTCGTCTCGGCTCTTATTTATCGCCGCCATGCCAGCCACGGCCTCCGCCGGCATATCTTTCGGCACCGGCCCACCTCCTCCAGTCCCGTGGGTAGCCATGCTCTCCGGATTAGTATTCTTTAGCATTGGAAGGGACTCTGTCTTGATGTAAGCGGTTTCGACGGCAACCTTATTTTCGCCCGTGCCCACGTTCTCGGCCGTGTACTTGCCGTCTTCAATGTCGGCGGAGACGCCAGGCGGCCCGCTGGAGGGAGTAAAGGAAATCTTGCCGAGCGGCAGCGGTTTGCCGTCTGGCCCGGTGACGGTTCCCGAAACATTGCCTTTGCCACCGCAGCCGGTGGCGGTCCCAAGAAGGACAACCACGGCCCCGAAACAGGCCGCACGACGAATCGCGCTCCAGGGTAATCGCATGAATGAACCTCGGTGATTATGTTTGAGAAGGAAACGCGGCGGCCGCAGTATGCGGCCGCCGCCTACAGACGGGATGAAATCCTTATTACCAGTCGCTCCCAAGCGGCTGGCCGTCGGACGGGTAACAGGCGTAGTACCATGTTTGCACGCTCACGCCCGTATTTACGCTCCGAACCGAGCCATCTCCCATGCCAACCTGAATGCCGCTCGCGTTGAACGCGCTAGGCTGTTGCCATTGGCTGTTCGGAATCAACTTGGGGTTTGTGCCGGGCGAAATGAACGGGGGGGTGGGGCCGCTTACCGTCATGCCGGCGCCAAAGTAGGGCCGTCAGCGGCGCGAATCACGGCCGATCAGTTGGGTGGGGCCGCTTACCGTCATGCCGGCGCCAAAGTAGGGGCCCTGGCGGGCTCCGTTCGCCGGGTTGGGGGTGCCTTCCCACCAGCGGAAGTTATTCTGTGTGGCGGCCGGTCCACTAATGGCATAACCCTCCGCGAAGAAGACAGTATTCGACAGGCCGTCGGTGATGCTGCCAGGGAACTTGGGGTGGTTGGTCCAGGTTCCGTTCGACTGCCACTGGGCTGGGTCTGACCCAGGCGGCGAGGTAAAGGTTTGCGCGTTGACGCGATAGCTGGTTTGGCCCCTCTGGTTGGATGCGGGGACGGTCGGGTCGTTCGGGGCGACGAAGGACTTTACACCGCGCGGTTTGTTTGCCCAATCCAATTGGTAGCCCAAGTAGCCGCCCCAGCTGGTGAGCGACGCTTCGTGGGTTGTTCCTGCCTCCATGTAAGGCAGGATTTCGAGGAAGAGCGGACCCTCGCTTCCGCCCGGCTGGCCGCCCGGAGGGCCGCCATTCAAGCTTCCATTCCAGCCAGTCCCTTCAGCGTTGTAACCGCACGGCAATGTGCCATTCTGGGCGTCGGCAAAGCTGTGCAAGGCCAAAGTCATCTGCTTGAGGTTGTTGGTGCTGGAGATGCGGCCGGCGGCCTCGCGCACCTTTTGCACCGCAGGCAGCAACAGACCGATGAGGATGGCGATGATGGCGATCACCACCAACAGTTCGATGAGCGTGAAGCCGCGCCATCTTCGACCGAGACGAAATACTGGCATTACGACGCCTCCCAGGACGAGAGAATGAGAAGAACAAAAAACACGACACGAAATGCGAACGCTTTGAGGGGAATCCCGACCACCGGCGATTGCGAGTCGTTCGGCCCACCAAGACTCCCGCAAGTCGATATCTATCCTTGTATACCTAGCGTCGGCCTATGTCAAGGAAATACGGGCGCCGGTCACCGATTTTTTTTCTCCTCGTTCCTCGTTCCCACGCTCTGCGTGGGAACGAGGAAATTGTCCGCGGGTGAGGATCTTTTACTTGGGTGACTTTTACGTTGGGTGCCATGCTTTCGCGGCCCCTTTCGGAGCCGAGACAGCCGCGAAATCGCCGCGAAAGCATGTCTGCCGTCTCAGGCAGACATGCTTTCGCGGCGGCGCTTCCTGGGATTTCTCGCCCCGACGGAGGCCGCGAAAGCATGGCACCCGATTTCCTTTGTGGACTGCGCAGACGAGAAGAATTTTCCACCCAAGTACCAGACGCACACCCATTGTCCGCCGTCCTCGGCATTTTTTGTTGGACAAACGCGAATCTCCGCTGCTACGATTCAATCCATTCTCCATACCGTAAGATGCGTCTACGTCCCGACAACGGCGCATTGGCCGGCATGGGCTGTATTCTATCTCCCGATCCTACCCGGCAGGGCATGGGATCGTACCTGCAACGGAGCGACTTAACAATGGATCAGAAAGGCGACCAGTTCCAGGCCGGCCGCGGGGCCGGACCCGATGACGTTCAGACCAACAGGCCGGGCGCGATGCCGCCGCCGGGAAGTCCGTTGGCGACTTCGGTCGGCAATACACCCACGCGTAACCAGATGATTTTGTTTTGGGCCAGCTTCATGACGCTGATCGCCGCCGGCATTGGCTTTGCCGTCCGCGCCGGCATCCTGGCCGAGTGGGGCAAGCAGTTCGGCTTCACCCAGTTTGATTTGGGGAACATAACCGGGGCCGGATTGTGGGGATTTCCCATCGCCATTATCCCTCTTAGCTTCGTCGCCGATCGAGTGGGCTATAAACCGCTCATGGTTCTGGCCTTCCTGCTCCACGTCGGCTCGGCCGTCGTCACCCTCGCGGCCACCTACGTCTATACCGCTTATGGCCATGACGCCGCTTTCCGGTGCCTCTATTGGGGTACTTTTATCTTCTCCCTGGGCAACGGCGCCTGCGAAGCGGTTATCAATCCGCTGACGGCCACACTGTTTCCCCGCGCGAAAACCCACTGGCTGAATATTCTCCACGCCGGCTGGCCGGGCGGACTGATCCTCGGCGCCATTATCGTGCTGGGGTTTGGCTACCTCGACCAGACTCCCATCGGCCACGTCCGCTGGGAGGTCCTCATGGGAATTTTCCTCATCCCGACTTTGATCTACGGTGTGATGATGATTCCGCGCACCTTCCCGCACTCGGAAGCCAAGGCCGCCGGCGTACCGTTTGCGACCATGCTGCTGGAGTTCGCCTCGCCGATCCTGCTCTTCTTGTTCCTGCTGCACGCGATGGTCGGCTACGTGGAACTCGGCACCGACAGCTGGATCACCAACATCACCGGCACCATCCTGAGGTATCCAGCCTACGGCGTGATGCTGTTCATCTGGACTTCGGGCCTGATGTTCCTGCTGCGCTTTTGCGCCGGCCCCATCGTTCACAAGATTTCCCCGCTGGGCCTGCTCTTCTGTAGCGCGGTGCTGGGCTGCGTCGGCTTGACGATGCTCGGCATGGGGCCGACCACGGGGGCTTACGTCATTGTGTTCTACATCCTGGCGGCCACGATCTACGGCCTCGGTAAGACGTTCTTTTGGCCGACCATGCTTGGCGTCGTATCGGAGCGCTTTCCCAAGGGCGGTGCCATTACTCTCGGCCTCACAGGCGCCGTTGGTATGCTTTCGGCCGGTCTGCTCGGCGGTCCCGCCATTGGTTACCAGCAGGATTCTTTCGCCATTCAGAACCTGCAGCAAACGGACGACGCGGCCTACAGCCGTTACAAATCGGCGACGGCTGAACAATTCCTGGTTTTCCCGGAGATTCATGGGCTGGACAACTCCAAGTTGGCCACGCTCAACGCGGAGCCGAGCGGGTCGAACATTGAGGAAGACGTCGCCAATCTCGAAAAGGCGGGCCGGAAGCTCTCCGACGACAAAAACCTTGAGAGCCTCAACAACTGGTGGCAGACGGAGGCCAAGTCCCATGCGGAAGCGGACAAGCCGCCGGTCGATAGCGCCCGCCTTTTCGGAGGTAAAATGGCGCTGACGTACACGGCAGTGGTGCCGGCCATGATGGCGATTGGCTATCTGATCCTGATTATTTACTTCTGGACGCGCGGCGGCTATCAGGCCGAAGTGCTGCTCGAACATAAGGCCAACGACGAGCAATTCACCGGCGGCGTTGAGGGGCCGGCGGATATGTAGATGATAAGACTTATAGGACTTATAGGACTTATAAGTCCTATAAGTCCTAAAAGGACTCACTACCACCTTCCACGGAATCCGTCATGGCGCCGCGCACCTTTACTTTTCTCGGCACCGGCACGTCGGTCGGCGTACCCATGATCGGTTGCGACTGCGCGGTCTGTCAATCGACCAATCCGCGTAATCATCGCTATCGTTGCGCCGTCCTCGTCCAGACGCCGCAGGGCAACCTGCTTATCGACACCCCGCCCGAGCTTCGTCTGCAACTGCTGCGCGAGCGCGTCCGCATGGTCCACGCCGTGCTGTTCACCCACTATCACGCCGACCATTTGTTTGGCCTGGATGATCTGCGGCCGATACCGCGTTTGCTGGGCGGGCCAGTGCCGCTGTACTGCGCCGCCGAGGTCGAAGCCAAAATACGCACGACGTTTTCCTACGCCTTCGGCCCGGCCGCTCAGGAGACATCGTCGGCCGGCTATCTGCCCAAGCTGATCTTCCGCCGCATCACGGCCGATCCGTTCACCGTCCTCGGCGAGCAAGTCACGCCGATCCCACTCGTCCACGCCCATTTCGACGTTTTCGGCTTCCGCATCGGCGACGTCGCCTACTGCACCGATGTCAACGAAATCCCGCGCGACAGCTTGAAACGATTGGAGGGATTGCGCGTGCTGGTGTTGGACGCGCTGCGGCCTCGACCCCATGCCGGCCATTTCGGACTCGACCAGGCGCTTGACGTGATCGAACGGCTGCGGCCCGAACAAGCCTATCTGACGCACACGAGCCACGAACTGGAATACGAAGCGACCAACGCCCGCCTGCCGTCCAACGTGCGCATGGCCTACGACGGTTTACAATTCCCGTTTTAATTACCCGGAGGCGCCCAATGCCGGCCGTTCCCGACGATCTCCTGAAACGTCTTCGATCCGCTGGCCAGGAACACGTTCTTCGCTGGTGGGACCGCTTATCAGAGGACGAACGCCGGGAACTTACAGGCCAACTTCAATCGCTCGACCTCGACGAGTTGGCTCGCCTTTTCGCGCAGCGTGATCACGTCTACACGCCGCCGGCGATGGAAGCGATCCAGCCGGTGCCGGTGGTCCCGGCGGATTCGCCCGACAATCCGCGCTATCGACGACTCGGCGAGGAGGCGTTGCGGCGCGGCGAGGTCGCCGTGCTGGTGGTCGCCGGCGGCCAAGGCACTCGCCTCGGTTTCGATTACCCGAAGGGTCTCTTTCCCATCGGCCCCGTCAGCGACAAAAGCCTTTTCCAGATCCACGCTGAGAAGGTGTTAGCAATACGCCGGCGCTACGGCGCCGCCGTGCCACTACTGGTCATGACGAGCCAGGCAACGCACGCGCCGACGGAAGAGTTCTTCGCCGAAAGCCATTATTTCGGATTGCCGAAGGAGGATGTACATTTCTTTCGTCAGGGGACGATGCCCGCTTTGGACCTCGCCACGGGCAAGCTGCTGATGGAGGCGCCCGGACGGCTGTTCCTCAGCCCCGACGGCCACGGCGGCACACTGACCGCCCTGGCCTCCAGCGGCCTATTGGCGCAGTTACAGGCAAAAGGCATCCGTCATATCTTTTATTTCCAGGTGGACAACCCGCTCGTGAAAGTCGCCGACCCGACGTTTCTCGGCGGTCACATAGACAAGCGTTCCGAGGCGTCGTCGCGCGTCATTCCCAAGCTAGGGCCGACCGACAAGCTGGGCAATTTCGTACAGCTCGACGGCCGCTGCTCCATGATCGAGTACTCCGATCTGCCATTGGAAATGGCGCAGCAGACGGGCGACAACGGCCGGCTGCGTCTGTGGGCGGGCAGCCCCGCAATCCACTTCTTCGACGTGGATTTCCTGACACGCATGACGACGGGCGCCGGGATGATTCCCCTTCATGTCGCGCGCAAGAAAGTACCTTACCTTGATGAGACGGGCCGAACCGCGAAACCGCAGGCGGAAAATGCGCTGAAGTTTGAGCGCTTCATCTTCGACGTGCTGCCGTTGGCCGAGCGCTGGGCGGTGGTAGAGACGAGCCGTCGTGAGGAGTTCGCCCCGCTCAAGAATGCGACGGGCGACGACTCGCCAAAGACGGCGAAGCAGGCGATCAGCGACCTCGCCGGAGACTGGTTGGAAGCGGCGGGCGTTGAGATTCCGAAGCGGCCGGATGGGGGTGCGGTGGTCGCGCTGGAAATCAGTCCGCTATTCGCGTTGGACTCGGAGGAGTTGGCCGCGAAGGTGGACCGCGACGCAAAGATTGACGGACCGCGCTACTTCGAGTAACTAATGTCCATTGTTTAGCCGCGACCCGAAGGGGAGCGCGGCGCCTTCGGGGAAGAGAAAGATGTTGCACGCGGTAATAATGGCGGGAGGCGGCGGTACACGGTTCTGGCCGCGCAGTCGCAAAGCGCGGCCGAAGCAATTCCTGACGTTGGCCGGCGACCGTTCACTGCTGCAGATGGCGATGGACCGCATCGAAGCGCTAGCGCCGCCCGAACGCACCTGGGTCATAACCGGCGAAGCCTACCGCGCCGAAACAGCGAAGCAATTACCCGCCCTGCCGGCCGACCGCATCGTCGGTGAGCCGTGCGGCCGCGACACTGCCCCTTGCATCGGCCTCGGAGCCGCTTTGATCGCCCGCGACGACCCCGACGCCGTGATGCTCACGACGCCGGCCGATCACGTCATCGAGCCGGTACAGGAGTTTCGCCGCGCCGTGTTGGCCGCCGTGCAGACGGCCGGAGAACATCCGTCCGCCCTCGTCACGTTCGGCATCCCGCCGACGTTCCCTTCCACCGGCTATGGCTACATCCACCGCGGCGCCGAGGCGTCCAGCCGCAACGGCATTAGCATGTGCCGCGTGCGCGGCTTCCGTGAAAAGCCGAACGCCGACCTGGCCGAGCGTTTCGTCGTCTCCGGCGAATACTTCTGGAATAGCGGCATCTTCGTATGGAAGGCCGCCGCGGTGCTGGCCCAGTTGCGCGAGCAAAGGCCGGCCCTGTACGCCGCGGTCCAGCGCATCGCCGACGCCTGGGCGGGGCCGAACCGACAGGCCGTATTGCGATCTGAATATGAGGCGATGGAAAAAGTTAGCATCGACTTCGCGGTGATGGAACACGCCCCGGAAGTGTTGGTTGCGCAGGCGCCGTACCGCTGGGACGATGTGGGCAGTTGGCTGGCGCTGGAGCGAATGAACCCGCAAGACGCTGACGGTAACACGGTGCTGGGCGAGTTTTGCGGCGTGAATACGAAGGGCTGCGTGATCGTCGGCGACGCCGGTCGGATGATCGGCACGATCGGCGTGGAAAACCTGCTTATCATTCAGGACGGCGACGCGACTCTCGTGGCCGACCGCCGCGAAGAGAGCGCGGTCAAAAAGTTGGTGGAACTATTGCAACAAAAGAGGTTGGAAAAATACTTATAACATCCGCCGGCCGCTTGCTGGGCGTGGACTTCGGCGACGTGCGCGTCGGCTTGGCGATCAGCGACCCGGATCGCAAGATCGCCTTTCCGCTGGCGACGTACACGCGCCAGGGCCGGGAGCGCGACGCCGCCTATTTTCGCGCCGTCGTCGTAGAGGAAATGGTCGCCGCCCTTGTGATCGGCCTGCCCGTGCATCTCAACGGCAGCGAAGGACAGAAAGCGATGGCCGCCCGCGCCTTCGGCGCCTGGCTGACGGAGACGACCGGCCTTTCCACGACGTTCTGGGACGAGCGCTTCACGACGGTCGAGGCGGAGTCGGCGTTGTGGGCGGCGGGGCTGACGCACAAACAGCGCAAGGCCCGCCGTGACAAGGTGGCGGCACAGATCTTCTTGCAAGCGTACTTGGACGCCGGTTGCCCGACCGACCCCGTGGCGGGGCCGCTGGAAGGCTGATCGTAAAACCCTCTCTAAAGGAAACTTCACCATGAAACCATTAGCCGTCGCTCTGCTCGCCGGCGCCATACTGGCCATTGCGCCGCTTTGCGCGCTCGGCCAACCGAAAGAAGGGACGCGGGACATGCTTGAAAAAAAGACCTACACGGACGCCGACGGCAAAACGCTGCCGTTCCGGCTGTTGAAACCGTTAAACTACAATCCGAAGGAGAAATATCCGCTGGTCGTGTTCCTGCACGGCGCCGGCGAGCGCGGCGACGACAACGACAAGCAACTCGTTCATGGCGTGCCGGAGTTTTTGACGCCGGAGACCCGCAAGGACTATCCCTGTTTCCTGATCGCCCCGCAGTGCCCGGACGGCAAAAAGTGGGTCGAGGTGGACTGGGGCGCGGAGTCGCACGAGCAGCCGAAAGAGCCGTCGGAGCCGATGCGGCTGACGCTGGGCCTGATCGACCAAATGCGGAAGGACTACCCGATCGACGCCAAGCGAATATACGTAACGGGCCTGTCAATGGGCGGCTACGGCACATGGGACGTTATCGCGCGGAAGCCGGACCTGTTCGCGGCAGCTGTGCCTATCTGCGGCGGCGCTGACGAAACGACAGCAACGAAGATCGTTAAAATCTCAATCTGGGCGTTTCACGGCGCGCAGGATCCGGCGGTGAGAGTGACCCGGACTCGTCACATGATCGCGGCGCTCAAGAAAGGGGGCGGCGAACCGAAGTACACGGAGTATCCCGACGAGGGCCACGCTTCCTGGGTTCCGGCGTACAAAGACGCGGCGATGATGAAATGGCTGTTCGCGCAGAAGAAGGAATAAGCGAGGGGCGGCCCGATATAATGGTTATCGAGCCGTCGCACCGTAAACCTTTTGGAAAGGGCGAACCATGATCGATATCACGACCAAAAAACCGCTACAGGTCTCGCCGTATGGGCGAGTCAGGCCTTACATTATGTTACCGCTCGATCAACTCAAAGAGGTCCAGGAGGTTCTCGAAGCCAACAGCATTCGTCATACGGTCGATGAGAATGTGATTTCTATGAATGAAGGGCCCTTTATTGCCACTATCGACTTGGGCCGTGGCGCCGACCCGGATGCCATCCAGGCGATCTTGGACAGTGAATCGTTGTCGTCCGAACGCCGCCCGCACGAACACCCGGG